>JAPLEB010000095.1 GCA_026391555.1 Bacteroidia bacterium
AGCAGGAACGGATGTTTATACAATACCTCCAAAAGTTGCAGCTTCCGGTAGAAAAGAACTGAGTGGAAAGTTCTCGTCCCATACACATGAAAACTATGATGTAAGTCTTTATGATTCAGCAAAAGAGGCTCACATCGAAAAGTTCTGGGAGGTCAATAACAAAGTACTTAATCTGGCAGAAAGACTGGCATCTAAAGTACCTTCCACCGGATCTGAACTGATTCATATAGCTCATGAAGAAGGTTGTGAGGATATGTTCCCTTCAATAACTAAAGAGGAGAAAATTTTCATCGCCTCTGATGGAAAAATACCTGTACACTCAAGATGGGCGAAAAAGATAAGCGAAGGCAAAATTGCTCCCGACACATTGCTGACATTAGCCGGCCTGGCTTCATTTACTGCTGACCAGGAGATGCTTGACCAAAGAATCAGAAGTATTATCGAGTAGAACTAAGGTTAAGGTACATACCCACTCAGCCTCAACCTCAGCCTCAGCCTACGATTTCGACCTCTGCCTTACCATCTCATAGAGGAGAATACCGGCTGCGACTGAAACATTAAGAGAACCAATACTCCCGGTCATTGGTATCTTAATCTGATGATCGGACAATGCAATAAGTTCACGGCTGATACCTTTATCTTCTGAACCGAGTATCAATACGGAAGGACCTGCTAATTGAGTCTCTGAAGCTAATTTACCCGATTTTTCTGCTGCACAAATTACCTTCAGCCCCGATTCTTTCAGAAACTCAATAGCCCTTACAATGCTTTTTTCCCTGCAGACAGGGAACGAATGTAAAGCCCCTGCAGATGTTTTAACTGCATCGGCTGTTATCCTGGCTGACCCTTTTTCGGGAATTATTATTGCGTGGGCTCCCATACATTCAGCTGTACGTACTATCGCACCAAAGTTTCTTACATCCGAAACACCATCCAGGGCTATGATCAAAGGATCTTCTCCTTTTTCAAAAACCATTGGAAGTAGATTGGCAATATATTGATATTCAATAACTGACAGCCAAGCTAATACCCCCTGATGGTTTTTCCGTGTCACCAGTTCTATTCTTTCAACTGGTACTATCTGATAAACAATGTTATGAGTTTTTACTTCGGTCATAAGTTCATGATAAAGGGCACCCTGAAGACCCTGTTTTACCAACAACCGGTCGATCTGTTTTCCAGCTTTAATAGCCTCAATCACAGCTCTCAATCCAAAAATGCAATCTGATTCTTTCTGCATATTGTAAATATAACATCAACGTTAATTATCTTATATGGTGTATAATAATGTAAAGACGGCATGCATGCCATCTCTCTACATGATATCCATTATATCCCTTCCGGATTATCGAGACGGAAAACAATTCCTTTTTTCCAGCAGGTAATAGCCTGGTCCCAGTATGTTACAAGAGTTTCGCTTCGGCTCAGGTAATAGTCATTATCGGAAAAGAGATTTTCTTTCTTTTTAAAGTTAAAGAACAGATAATCATCACTCACCATGTATCTGCCCCCCCAGGAGGATTTAATCACAGGCTTCCTGTAACCCCAGCTCTCTCCTTCGGATGTTTTATAAACTTTATCAGGTGGCCCGTAAATTATATAGATCATTCCCCTCTCGCTCCTCCAACCTTCTTTGTATGATGTGAAATAATAGTTCGAGTAAAGTACCCGGGTATAGTATATCCTTATTAGTTCCCTGGCCTTTTCAACATTCCCTCCGCATTTAATCCAGAAATCGTCAAGAGCTACCTTAGGTTTTATGGCCGACCTTAAAGTGGCGACTTCATCCTGGGATGCCAGGTAGGCAAGAGGTTCAATCATTACTTCAGGGGCAGTCATTGCCGGATAGGAGGCTCCCAGATTTAAAAAGGTGAATCCCTCTTTGATATTCCTTCCAACTGAGCAAAGATAGATGCCTTCTCTCGGGAACATCATTGGCAGAGTATCAGAATAAGGTATAGTGACAACCTGCTCCGGGTTGTAGTCGAGTGTCTTCCCGGGAAGGAGCATCGACGGTGGATCAGGAACTTCCCGGAAAGGTTTGTAAAATGAAATGAAGAGGCTGTCAACCGGCCCCCTCGAGTAAACAAGGTTGATATATTCATTAACTCTCAGAACCGGGTTAAAAAGCTCATTTTTCTCGAAATGACCCTGAGCTATGAAATTGTATTTGTTGTTGTACGACAGAGTGTTAAAAGGTACAAAAGCCTGCACAACCTGAAGTCGGAGCCTGTCAAGAATTTTTATCTCAGCAATGTATTCAACTCCCTTTTCAACATTAAGAGGAACTTTATAAATATATTCCGGTCTGCCTGCTTCTTTGACTATGCTGATATTATAAGCTGCGGTGTCGGCCAGGATTTTCCCCTGACTGATATTAAAGAGCTTAACAGTAATCAGCAACATTGCTGTAGGTACACCCTGTGAGTTCGCTTCAGAGAAAAAAAGATCGGTAGCGAAGAATTTTACAGACAGTACCGACAACTCATCAGATTGATTAATAACATTATAGCGAGGGTTGATAGGATTCTTTGTTGGATTATAGAGATAGGAGAGATCTTTTGAGTCAAATGTGTTTTGAGTTGTTTTACAGGAACTGAGAACTGCAAAAATCAGAGTAATGATAAGCAGCAAAAAAATAGTACTGGTGGGAATTCTATTCTTCATGCCCAAAATTAATTAACTTATTTGATGTTACCATCTTTCCATTCTGATTCTCAACTGTTATTTCGCAAAAATTCTTCAACCTCCTGGCTATTCTGAGCCCAATTGTTCATTTCTTCGTTAAGTTGTTCTTTCAAATCCTGGTATTTTTTATAATCATTTTCATCAGATACTGAAGAATTTCCCGGCTCCATGAAGGCTTTATCCACAGCCATAATTTCTGCTTCGATCTTCTCTATCACTTTCTCAGATTCCTCAAGTCGCCTCCTGAGCTTTCTCAGATTACGGTCAAACTCCTTCTTCTCAAGGTATTTTTGCTTATTTGAGGAAACATTTGGCTGTACTGTATCATTTTTGGCCTTGTCTTTTCTCTCAATGTCTTTCAGATTTTCAATCTTTTTCTTTCGTAGGAAATCATAAATACCCCCGATATTTTCCTTTATCCTGTTATGTTTGAATTCATATACCTTCCCGACTATTCCGTCAAGAAAATCCCTGTCGTGCGACACAACAATTAATGTGCCATCAAATTTTATCAGGGCCTGTTTGAGGATATCTTTTGAACGCATATCGAGATGATTTGTAGGTTCATCAAGCACCAGCAGATTACTTGGTTCCAGAAGCAGTTTCACCAGGGCGAGTCTCGAACGCTCACCTCCGGAGAGAACTTTTACCTTCTTCTCAACATCATCTCCCCTGAAAAGAAATGCGCCTAACATATTGCGGATCTTTGCCCTTATATCTCCTTTTGCTATATCATCGATTGTCTGGAGAACTGTTTTCTCTTCATCCAAAAGTTCATCCTGATTCTGGGCAAAATATCCGATTTTAACGTTATGCCCCATTTTCAGGTTACCATCGTGATCAAGCTCTCCGGTAATGATTTTTGAAAGCGTGGTTTTCCCTTCGCCGTTCCTACCCACGAATGCAACTTTTTCGCCCCTCGATATTTTGATATCAATCTTATTAAGGACTTTTAGCGACCCGTAATTTTTCGAGAGTTCTTCTGCTTCTACAACGACCGTCCCGGAGCGGGGAGCCGGTGGGAACCTCAGGTTGATAGCGCTTTTATCTTCTTCATCAACTTCAAGTCTTTCAACCTTATCGAGTTGTTTTATCTTCGACTGAACCTGGACAGCTTTTGTTGCCTTGGACCTGAACCGTTCAATAAACTTTTCGGTATCTTCGATTTTTTTTTGCTGGTTCCTGAAAGCGGCGATCTGCTGTTCTCTTCTTTCCTCTCTCAGTACAAGATATTTTGACCATGAGGCTTTGTAGTCATAAATTTTCCCAAGGGATATCTCGATTGTCCTTCTGGTTACATTATCAAGAAATGCGCGGTCGTGAGAAACAAGCACCACTGCACCGGGGTACCCGGCAAGAAATGATTCGAGCCACTGAATAGACTCAATATCAAGATGGTTTGTTGGTTCATCAAGAAGAAAGAGAGAAGGCTTTTTAAGGAGGATCTTGGCAAGTTCAATGCGCATCCTCCAACCGCCGCTTAACTCATTTGTTAATCTGTCAAAGTCTTTTCGTTCAAACCCTAATCCAAGGAGAGTCTGCTCCGCTTCTGCCATATAGTTGGTTCCGCCAAGCATTCTGTACCTCTCTTCAACTATAGTCAGATAATCGCAGAGTTTAAGATAATCGGACGATTCATAATCTTCTCTTCTTGCAATCTCCGAACCGCAATGTTCTATCTCCTCTGAAAGGCTGATGATCTCCGAAAATGCTGTTATTGTTTCATTTAAGACAGTTGTTGTATCATCTACCTTCATCTGCTGAGGCAGATACCCTATTGTAACATCTTTCGACATATCGATCTGACCTGCAGCAGCGCTCTGCTGGCCTGAAATAATCTTAAGAAGAGTTGATTTTCCCGCACCGTTTTTTCCTGCCAGACCAATACGGTCATGATCATTTATAAGAAAGGAGATATTTGTTAACAAATCAAAACTGCCAAACGATACTGAAATATCCTGAACCGAGACCATAGATTAAAATAAAATGTCTGCAAATATAGAAAAAGAAAGTGAGTCCCGGAAAGTGTTTTTTTTGCCATAAAGGCACAAAGACACAAAGTTGCACCAATGGTATATTATTAAAGATAAGTTCTTTATGATCCCGATAGCTATCGGAATTAGTGCCTTAGTGTCTTAGTGGCATTTTATTTTGCCTATATAAAAGGAGATTGTAACTTCAGTTTGAATTTTTTATAAATTTCCTGGTAATGAGCTTATCGGATGTTCGGATTCTGATTATATAAAGGCCTTCATCGAGCCCTGAAACCGGTATCGTCACAGTCTGTTCCCCTGAGAATTTGGATGACCATAAGGATATTCCTGTAATGCCCTGGATATCAATATATTGCAGGTTTTGTATGTTACTGATAGTCAGGTAGTC
This sequence comes from Bacteroidia bacterium, assembly GCA_026391555.1. GTDB lineage: Bacteria > Bacteroidota > Bacteroidia > Bacteroidales > VadinHA17 > LD21. Next base: position 5,071 of record JAPLEB010000095.1, read on the forward strand.
ACGGGCGGGATTAGGATATATCATCATACCCGGAAACTTTTCTTCAGAATCATAAGTTGCCACATTTTCTGCAAATACAAAATCGTCCCAATAAGCAATACTGTACTGATATGTTCTGACCTCAAGATAAAAATAGTTAGCATTGGCCGGAGCTGTGATGTCAACAAAAAACTGCTGCCACAAATCACTTTTCAAGTAATTTGTAGTAGATTGTAATATTGGTTTTGTTAAAGGATCATCAATGTCAATGTCCGTAGAATCTATCCAATTGCACCAGATCCGGCAGCCGTGCCCATTTCCTGTAGTTACGGTTTTATAGAAGAGCGAAAACATGTATTTCTTTCCCGGAGTAACAGTAAGTTTCTGTGCTAGGGATTTTGTATCGCCTACAGATCCTGTTTGCTTACAGGAATAATTTCCATTTAAAATATTAACAGAATCTTTTTGGCAGCTTTCTGCAGGACTCCACGGGGTGGGTTTGGTAGTTTTTTCCCAAGTCTCAAATCCCGGATTTTCAACCAGGTTCTGAGAAATTAAAGTAAGCTCCAATGCAAGGAGCAGCACGAAGAAGATAGCTCTTTTCATAAAAGTCAGTATTAGAAATAGTTAAATAAAATAAATTTGTTGCGAGACAAATTTCTGATGCTAATTTCCGCAAATTCTATTAAAAAAGCAAATTTATTTTCATTTTGACTGTATTAATTAATAGATTCATCACGAAATTTCTGTAAGAGGATATATTTTCCTCATGAGAAATTCTGAATAAAGTTCTCTCTGAAAAAGTTATATTTGCAGAATAATAAGTACTGATCAACCATTTCCAGGATAATCGTAAATTTATGATATCATGAAGATTAACAGTAAAATATTGAAGTTTTCAGCCATTGTCTTAATATTTTTCACAGTTGTAACCTCTTGCACAAAAGATGATAATAGCCCGGGCTATTCATACTTTGTGTCAAAAGAGTTTAAATTTTCGTATACCAGGGGTTATATAAACAGTTTGATTGATATTGTTTCCATATCGGTTCCCGAAGTTAGCAACCTTAAACCACTTGTGGCCAGCGATATTAATGTTTATAAGATGATTTATAAAACCACTATTAATGGTCATCAGATTAACGCGTCGGGTTTAGTTTGCGTTCCGTCAACTCCCGGGGATTATCCGGTTCTCTCTTTCCAGAATGGAACAAATACTGTCAGCGCTAATGCACCAAGTGAATTACCATCAGATTATTCTTACCAGTTGGTTGAGATTATTGCCTCCATGGGATATGTTGTTGTGATTGCTGATTATCCGGGATTTGGAGAATCTGTTCAGGTGCCTCACCCTTATCTGGTTGCCGAACCCACGATACGATCCTTGGTCGACATGTTGTTTGCTGTGAAAGAACTTTCCAACTCGGAACTGCCGGGTATATCCTTAAAGAATGAGTATTATCTCATTGGTTATTCGCAAGGCGGCTGGGCCACTCTTGCTTTGCATAAAGCAATTGAGATTGACTATCATGATGATTTTAATCTAAAGGGAAGTGCCTGTGGAGCCGGTCCCTATAATATTTTTCTTCTTTTGCAGGGTATGGTAAATTTATCAACATATCCAATGCCTGTTTATCTGGGCTATATTTTAAATGCCTATACTTCTTACAATCAATTTACCAACCCTGTTACTGATATCTTTAAGGAGCCCTACGCCACAAGGGTCAGTTCGTTGTACACAGGTTTACTGACTTCAGGTCAGATCAACAGCCAGCTTACAACCTCGATTGTCGGATTAATTACTCCGGCTTTTCTTTCCGGGTTTGCTACTTCACCAAAATATGCTTCTGTAAGGGATGCTTTCAATAATAATAGTATAACTGCATGGCATACTTACAAGCCTCTTCTTATGATGCACGGAGCAAAAGATACACATGTAGATCCTGTTTCAACAGAAAATATGTATAGCGCTATGGTTCAGGCAGGAACATCTGCTGATATATGTCAAAAGGTCATAATCCCGAATGTTGACCATGGGGATGGTGTTGTTCCCTTCATGATACAAAGTCTTCTGTTCCTGAAAAGCCTGAGTACTTCAAACTAAAATTCCGGTAAACCGGATTTATTTTTTTTTAAATCAGAGAGATTAATTAAGTGGGAAGAAAAAAATATCTGCCTTTATTGGAAAAGGTCAGGATAACTGACATCGGTGCCGAAGGAAATGCATTGGCAAGGGTAGACAACCTGGTCGTATTTGTACCTATGCTCATCCCGGGCGATGTCGTTGATATCAGGGTTATTAAGAGGAGAAAAAAATATCTTGAAGGCAGGGTGGTTAAATTTCATGAATACTCTGCTGACAGGATCGAACCCCGTTGCAGCCATTTCGGAGTTTGCGGAGGGTGCAAGTGGCAGCATCTTCCATATCATCTTCAGCTTCAGTACAAGGAGAAGCAGGTGAGGGATAATCTGACAAGAATCGGAAAGATTGAACTGCCTGAAATTAATTCCATCATTGGATCCGCTGAAGAATTCCTGTATAGAAATAAACTCGAATACACATTTTCCGATAAACGGTGGCTCACAAAAGAGGAGGTGGGTTCGGACAATAAATATGAAAGGGAAGGTGCCCTGGGATTTCATATTCCCGGGCTGTTTGATAAAGTGCTCGATATTAAGGAGTGTCATCTTCAGCCGGAGCCTTCTAATACAATAAAGAATGCTGTCAGGGAGTATGCCGGCAGGAATAATCTGCAATTTTTCGACCTTAGGGAACAAAAAGGATTTCTCCGGAACCTGGTGATCCGTAACTCTCTTGAAGGCAACGTAATGGTTATCGCTGTCTTTTTTCATGATGATATTGAGAAAAGAGAAGGATTGCTTGATTTTCTTGCTTCGGAATTTCCACGGATCACTTCTCTGATGTATGTGATTAATTCAAAAAAGAATGATTCACTGAATGATCAAAATCCGATATTGTACAAGGGTGACAACCATTTAGTTGAGGAGATGAATGGTTTAAAGTTCAGGATCGGGCCAAAATCATTTTATCAGACAAACACAAAGCAGGCTCTGGAACTGTACCGGATTGCAAAGGATTTTGCAGGACTGACGGGGAAAGAAATTGTATATGATCTTTATACCGGAACAGGGACAATCGCCAATTTTATTGCAGGTTATGCTGATAAAGTAATTGGTATTGAATATGTTGATGAAGCGGTGAAGGATGCGAAAATTAATTCTGAAATAAATAACATCCGGAATACTCTTTTTATTGCAGGAGATATGAAAGATGTTCTTTCCGAAGAATTTATAAAAGATAACGGGAAACCAGATGTTATTATCACGGATCCACCGAGGGCAGGAATGCATGAAGATGTAATAAAGACAATAATGAAAGCTGCCCCTGATAAAATCGTCTATGTAAGCTGTAACCCTTCTACCCAGGCACGCGATATCTTATTGCTGTCAGAAGATTATAAGGTTACCAATGTTCAGCCTGTTGATATGTTTCCTCATACTCATCACGTTGAAAATATTGTCCTTCTGAAGAGGAAACAGAGCTAAGTAAATTCCCATGTAAAAACCTTGTTTTGTTGTTAAAATCTGCTATTTTTGGCGAATACTGATTAGTTACAAACCATATTATTAACCTAAAATTATAAATCATGAGAAGCTTTATTACTATTATAGTTTTATTCTTATTTAGTCAATTTGCTATATCTCAAGGCTTAAAAGATCGTGCCCTCACTCCACCGATGGGATGGAACAGCTGGAATTGGTTTGGGAAAAATGATATCAATGAAAAAATAGTCATTGAAGTCATTGATGCAATGGTAAATGAAGGATTGCGCGATGCCGGTTATATATATGTTGTGGTTGATGGTGGCTGGAGGGATACTAAACTTGGCCCTAACGGTGAACTATTGTCCCATCCTGAAAAATTCCCTCGTGGGATGAAGGCTCTTGCCGATTACGCTCATTCAAAAGGTCTTAAATTCGGGTTGCATACCGTCCCGGGAACAAACGACTGTGGCGGCGACCCGGTAGGTGGATACAGACATGAAGAAGTGCAGGTAAAACAATTCGTTGACTGGGGCGTTGATTTTATCAAATTGGATAAATGCAAATATTCAGATGGTGTGCCTGATGCTGCAAACCCAACCGACTCTAGGGGTTGGAATGAAGAAGTATTAAAAGATACCTACGTTAAGTGGAGTAACCTTCTCAAAAAATGCGACAGGGAAATTATTTTAAGTATAAGTGCGTATGTATGGCGCGATTGGTACCCTGAAGTAGGACAAATGGCACGCACTACAGGTGACATCAAAGCAAGGGTAGGAAACCCTTCAAGAACAGCTGTTTTTGACTCTCTCCCATATCAAAAAAGCGTCATGGGAATTTCCGAAGAAAACAATAAATGGGCAAAGTATGCCGCGGTGGGATACTGGAACGATCCGGATATGATGGTAACAAGTGAACCTGGACTTTCGCTGGAAGAGCAAAAAGCTCATTTCGCACTATGGTCCATTATGTCCTCCCCTCTCTTTTTGGGAAATGATCCCAGGAATATGACCCAGGATGAAAAGGATATTATTTTGAATAAAGATGGTATTTCAATTAACCAGGATCCAACCGAACAGGGAAAGCAAGTAAAAGTTGAGGGTGATAGTGAAATCTGGGCAAAAAAACTCAAAAACGGGAAAGTTGCTGTTTTGCTGTTGAACAGGAATAAATCCGAAAATAAAAATATCACATTAAATTTTGTTGATTTGGGGATTTCTCAAAAAGTTAAAATAAAAGATGTTTATGCCAAGAAAGATATCGGCTCTTTTTCTAAGTCAATATCAAGACAAATAAAGCCTCAGGCAGGCTTATTCATGCTTATTGATGTTATAAAATAGCTCGTTAAACAGCCAGGTAAAAAACCTTAATTATCTTTTTCAGGTTACTGCTTCTTTTTCAATTTTTTTACTTTGGGCATGTCCTGGTCACCACCGCCACGGGCATTAGATGGGAGGGCCTGTTCAGCGTTCCATTTATCCCATATTGCTTTCAGTTCCTTAGTCTGCTTTGCATTATCTGAGGCAAGATTGTTTTTTTCGCTGATGTCTTTGGCGAGGTCAAAAAGTTCAGCTGAATCAATTCCAGCCTGGCCGTGAACGAGTTTCATGTCGCCATTACGAATGGCCCACATTCCGTTAATGCGCCAACACAACGTTTGATGTGGACGGCTTTTGTCCATCTTTGTAAGATATGGCAGGAGGTTTACTCCATCCAGTTTCCAGGCGGGATCAATTTTACCCCCGGCTGCAGCAATGCAAGTCGGCATGACATCGAGTTGGATGACGGGATATTCATACACTATTCCCGCCGGCAATTTGTTTTTCCATTGCATAATGTAAGGTAGACGAATACCGCCTTCCCATGTGGTAAATTTGCCACCACGTAGAGGAAGATTACCACCTTTTCGTGCTGTAGGAGCTCCGTTGTCTGAGATGAAAAAAATCAAAGTGTTTTCCTCCAGACCCAGCGCACGGACTTTTGCAAGGACCAGGCCTACTGCATCATCCATCGCCGAAAGCATAGCGTCAAAGACCCGTTTCTGCGGATCGGATATGTGTTTAAACCGCGCCAGATATTTTTCTGTGGCTTGATGAGGTGCGTGTACAGCATTAAAAGGTAAGTACAAGAACCAGGGTTGGTCCTTGTGTTGATCAATCCACTGAACTGCATGCGCGGCGAATGCATCAGTAGTGTAGAAATCCTGGTCGGTCACCTTTTGTACTTCAAGGGAGACCCGGGAGTCCATAAAACCCCCCGGTTGAAAATAAGAACCAGGATTGCCTAATACACCGTAATAATCATCAAATCCGCGCTTGACAGGCAGGTGGTTAAGTTCACTTCCCAAATGCCATTTACCGATAATACCTGTGGCATACCCAAGCTCCTTCATCCGCTTGCCGAGCGTTGTCTCGGTTAGCGGGAGTCCACCCTCTGGCGCCATGCTGTTGTTCTCATGCCCGAATCGCGTTCCTGAGCGCCCGCTCATCAACCCTGCACGAGATGGAGAAGAAAGCGGCGCTGAAACATATCCCTGCGTAAAACGAATACCGTTGGCGGCAATTGCATCGATGTTCGGTGTTGGAACTTCTTTGTTACCGTAGCATCCAATCTCGGCATAACCGAGGTCGTCGGCATAGAAAAGCAGGATATTCGGAAGTTTCGCGGGGGGCTCTCCTTTACATGCGGGAGACAGTCCGCCTATTACACATAGACCTGCAAGCAGTGAGGGCACCGCACGCCTGAGCTGACGAGAGGTAACATTCCTCATAAGGGCAATTTCATTTTCTTTTTTCATCTTAAGTTTCTTATTTATTAGAAATTTTTATGTTTTGGGTACATCTTAAAACTGGTTTTTCGATACAGTTGATTGAATTAATCAGTGTAAATATATTATGAAATTAATACCAGGTCTTACTGCACAAATTGTTTTGCATAGTATTTTGCTGTCAGCTTCTCTCCGGTAGCTTTTTCAATCATATCATTCCAGTAGTATCTGGCACCTGGCATAAAGACCTTTTCCCTGAGATAATCACCAACTGCTTTTTCTCTAACGAACGATTGGCTTTTTGACACATTTGTTATAATGTAATTGTATAACTGTGAGGCTAATAGCTCACCGAGAAGGTAGTTGTGATAATAACATGGATAGAGTGCAATATGGATTTTGGTTGCCCAGTCTGGCATGTTACGTCCTTCTGGTTTAGCCATCATCTGGTACTTTTCAACCATATTCCACCATAACTGATTCAGATTCTGCTCGGGATTTTCGTACATGGACTTTTCAAAGCGATACATCACCTGAGCCCAGCGGCTGAAGACCAGCATCTGGAGACGAAGGGCCTTACGGCTATCGTCAGTAATTTTCCCGCTCTCTTTTGCATCGATAATACCCATGTCAAGCATCCATTGAGGATCGGTTGCCAGTCTGCCGAACATGTTTGCAATGGCTTCGGTTGTAAATGTATGGGCTGCATCCCTGAGAGTAAAAGGAAGTGTCATATCAGTATAATAAGAGTAAACCCCATGGCCAAGTTCGTGCAATATCGTGTTCATCCAATATGAATCAGGACGTATGTTATCAAGTGTACGCACATCACCTGCTCTGTCAATATCGGTACTGAAAGCATGCTGGTTCTTACCGGGCTTCTCATACAGATCGCTCTTTGCAAGGATAGCCTCCACATTAAGGCCAATGCCGTCATAATAACCCGAGGCTAATTTAACAGGATCCTGCTTCTCATAATATTTATCAAAATCCACAGTATAAATTTCAGGGGCCTCCTGGAAGTAACGGTTCTGATAATGCCAGGGACGCAACTCAGCAACTGCAATTTTATAACGTTTTGCATAATATGAATCTATATCACCCTTCAACTCGCTAAAGTTATCTCTGGTAAGACTGTCAAGTTCATCAAATATCTTTGTTACCTCAGCAGGATCCTGTCCGGAAAGTTTCAGACTCATCTCGTGGAAATTGCTGAATCCTATTTTTTGTGAAATCGTGTTACGGTGCTTAACAAGTTTGATAATATCTTCAGAAACAACAGGACCAATCATTTTTGATCCCTCCCAGGTTGCCTGAAGTTCGGTATTACTGGTTGAGTTTTTCAGGATACCTTCCACCTCGTTGTCGGATAGCTGTTTGCCATTAATATTTACCCTGAAGTTTGAATACTTCTTACTGATTTCCGTCTCCATTCTGATCTGTTCAGCAATAAGCGTTGTATCAACCTGCCCTCCCATGTATCCGTTATATAGCAACTCCAGCTGACGAATGAGAAGGGGATCCTTCATTGCCTGCGATTCTTTTATCTCCTTAAGTTCGGCAAAGGCTTTGCTGTCGGTAAATATTTTGGCATATTCAAAGGAGGCTTTTTCACTCTTTGCGAAGTCTTCATTGGTTCCGGTAATATTTGCATTCCACGAGGCAAGTGCCATATCGCGATAAAGTGGTATAGTCTTCGCCTCATACTCAGATACGAACTTCTTCATTCTGTTCTCCATTTTTTCCTGTTTTGAACTGCACGACCATAAAATTGATATGGCCACTGCAGTAACAATTACTAATGCAATTTTTTTCATATAGATAATTTAATGGTACGAAGATAGTAAAATTGATAAAATGAAACTTTAATCAGCACATTTACATTTAAAACTTATAAATTTGAAAATTAATTGAGTTTGCCAAATGGAAATCATATTTTATATAGTCGCAAGTTTAGTATTAGGAGCCTTAATTGCATATCTGGTAACAAAGTCCGGATTAAATGCTTTGCACCAACAGGTTTTGCTTGAAAAAACAGAAGAAATAAATGACCTTAACCGGCAGAACAGTTCATTACAGGCTAAGGTCGAAGCACAAGCCAATAGCCTGGAAGAGGTAAAGAAAGCAATGGTTGATACTTTCAAATCGGCTGCTTCAGATGCACTGACTCAAAACAATAAACAGTTTTTAGATCTGGCAAAAACTCAACTTGAAACTCACGTAAAAGAGGCTGAAGGCAATCTTGATGAACGGAAATCTGCTATTGCTGAAATGCTGAAACCTGTAAAAGAATCAATTGACAGCTATAAAAAGAGAATTGAAGAACTTGAAAAAGGTTCAGAAAAAACATTTGGCCAGGTTACGGAAATGTTGTCAAATATCCAGGTTACTAACGCGAGTTTACAAAAAGAAACAGGCGCTTTGGTCAATGCTCTTAGAAATCCCAGGGTAAGGGGGAAATGGGGTGAAATAGGTTTGAAACGTGTTGTTGAGTTTTCAGGATTATCAGCGCATTGTGATTTTTTTGAACAGGTTTATGCAGAGGGCGAGGAGTCGGTAATAAAACCCGACATGGTCATTAATCTGCCGGGGAACAGTCACGTTGTAGTGGACTCCAAGTTGCCATTAGATGCATATCTGCAGGCCTTGGAAACCGATGATGAGATTTCGCGAAATATTCTTTTTGCAAAGCATGCCAAAGACCTCAGAGACCATGTAAATAAACTGAGTAAAAGGCAATATTGGTCTCAGTTTCAGAATACCCCTGACTTTGTTGTATTGTACATGGAGGTTGAATCTGCATTAAATGTAGCATTGATGACCGATAAGACTTTATTGCAGGATGCCATGAATAATAAAATAATTTTAGCTACCCCAACAACTTTGATCGTGGTGCTGAAATCAGTAGCTATGTCATGGCAACAGCATAATATTACAGAGAATGCATTGAAAATAATGGAAGCTGCCATGGATTTTTATGGAAGAGTAAATGTGTTTGCCGATCATCTTGATAAAGTTGGGGGTGGATTAAAAAATGCACTTAAAGGGTATAATGATGCAATAGGTTCTTGGGAGAGCAGGGTATTACCTGCCGGCAGAAAACTTGAACAACTAAAAGCAACGGACAATAAAAATGCATTGCCCGATTTTGAAATCTTAGATAAGCCTGTGCGTGAATTGAAGAAATCAGAGGAGTAATTATTTGACAATTTTTACTGGTCAACTACAAAGCTCGTTACACAAAAAAGTACTATATATGACCTATAAGGTTAAGGACACTCTTAAAAGGATTCTGAACAGAAAATACTATAAATTAGTTAAAACTATTTATTTAAGTATACTGTCTATACCTTTTGGATACAACCTGAATATGTTGGCAAGTATTTATAAATCAGATAAATGGGGAAGACATTATTTTACAAAACATTATAGTACACATTTCAGAAAATTCAAGTTTAAGAGAATAAAGTTATTTGAAATAGGTGTTGGCGGTTACCATCATCCGGATATTGGCGGTAATTCATTAAGAATGTGGAAGAGATATTTCCCTTTTGGCAGGATTTTTTCATTAGACATTTATGATAAATCCTTTTTTGAAGAAAGACGGATAAAAATATTTCAGGGCAGTCAGATTGATGAAAGTGTTCTTTACAAAATAATTGAACAAATTGGGGAGCCGGATATAATTATTGACGATGGAAGCCATATTAATGAACATGTTATCAAGACTTTTAAAATCTTATTTCCATTATTGAAAACCGGTGGAATTTATGTAATAGAAGATCTCGAAATGTCTTACTGGCCCGATTATGGAGGAGATAGCGAAAACCTTAATAATCCTTCTACAATGATGAATTATTTTAAAATGCTTACTGATTGTCTTAATCATAAGGAATTTATCAAACCCGGTTATATTCCATCAGATTTCGATAAAACAATCTGTTCTATTCAATTTTATCATAATTTGATATTTATTTTTAAAGGAATAAATAATGAAGAATCAATTTTTGATATAAATAATCCTGAGATTATATTGGCAGAAAAAATTCAGATTTAATAACAACGCAACACTAGTGATTTATTATTATGAAACCCACATGTTATGCTAACACAAACACTTATAAATATAATTTTTATCAACATGTGCGGTTCCATCATACCTTAAAAATCAAAATTATATTATGATGAAAAAAACTCTACTGATTCTATCTGTTTTAGCTGTAAATCTTTACAGCTTTGGTCAATCTTCTGTGGCTCTGATAGTCGATGCAGGAGCATCGAAATATACTATAAGCCGTCACATCTATGGTCATTTTTCGGAACATCTGGGAAGATGCATTTACGATGGATATTGGGTAAAAGAAAGCATGCCTGTACCTAAGCAGTATCGTATCCGTCTTGACATCGTTGAAGCATTGAAAAAGATACAGATCCCGAACCTGAGGTGGCCGGGGGGGTGCTTTGCTGATGAGTATCATTGGCGAGATGGTATTGGTCCGGGGAACCAGCGTCCAACAATGATAAATACCAATTGGGGTAATGTTACCGAGGATAACAGTTTCGGTACGCATGAATTCCTTGAACTTTGTGATTTGCTTAAAACAGAGCCTTTTATTGTAGGAAATGTTGGAAGTGGTACCATTGAGGAGATGTCGCGGTGGATTGAATATCTTAACTATGATGGTATAAGCCCGATGACAAATCTAAGAAAGCAGAATGGGCGAGAGAAACCATGGGGAGTCTCTTTCTGGGGTATCGGTAATGAGAACTGGGGTTGCGGTGGCAGTATGACACCTGAATACTATGCTACACAATTCAGACAATACTCAACATTTGCCAAAAACTACCCAGGTACCTCACTGAGGAAAATAGCATGCGGAGCCAGTGGTACTAATTACCAATGGACCGAAGTTCTTATGCAGGCTCTGACTGGAGGTAGTGGCAGAGTTAACATGTGGGGAATGGATCTGCATTATTATACTCGCCCTCCAAGAGGCAAGTTGGGTCAGGGATCGGCTACTAACTTCACAGAAGCTACCTATTTCACTATCATGCAAACTGCTTTACGCATGGATGAGATTATCAAAGGCCATGATGCAATAATGACCAGGTATGATTCACTGAAGAGAGTTGCCCTTGTAGTTGGTGAATGGGGAATATGGACAGATCCGGAACCCGGTACAAACCCAAGATTCCTTTACCAGCAAAACAGTCTGCGTGATGCTCTCATAGCAGGTTCCACTTTGAATATCTTTAATAACCATTGCGACAGGGTTAAGATGGCTCAGTTGGCACAGACCATTAATGTGCTTCAGGCTCTGATACTTACAGAGGGGCCTAAGATGATCCTTACTCCAACATATTATGTTTTTGATATGTATAAAGTTCATCAGGATGCAAGGATGTTACCCGTTACATTCACAAGCCCCGATTATGTTTTGGGAGATGAGAAACTACCGGCTCTTAACATTTCAGCTTCTCAGGATTCATTAGGAGTTGTTCATATTACTTTGGTTAATATCGACCCTAACAAATCCATTACCCTGAGCACAACATTTAATCAGGTCAAATGGGCAACAGTTACCGGTGAGGTTCTGACTTCACCAAACATCACTGATATCAATACTTTTGATAAGCCGGGCATTGTTAAGATTGTAAAATTTGACGGAGCTAAAAAACAAGGTGATCTCCTGAATGTTGTATTGCCTTCAAAATCTGTGGTTTTGCTCTCGATAAAATAACTTAGAAAGCGTAAGAATGTCATAATATTGAATTATAAGAAATAAGATATGGAGTTTTTTCAGTCGCTTTTCGATTGGTATATAGCCAATCTGAATTATTTTACTGTTGCCCTGCTTATGGCCATAGAAAGTACATTTCTCCCTTTACCTTCGGAGGTAGTGATCCCTTTTGCTGCGTACAAGGCCGGTCAGGGTGATCTTAATGTTTTTATTGTGATCCTGTCCGGAACTTTCGGGGCTCTATGCGGCTCCCTAATCAATTATACCCTTGCTTATTACCTCGGGCGTCCACTGGTTTACAAATTTGCAGATTCAAGGCTTGGAAAAGTATTCCTTTTATCGAAAGAAAAAATTATACATGCTGAAGATTATTTTATCAGGAATGGGAAAACATCAACATTTATTGGTCGACTGGTACCCGGTGTCCGTCATCTTATATCAATTCCTGCAGGATTAGCAAAAATGAACCTCCGCGATTTTATGCTGTTCACTTTTGTTGGAGCAGGGATATGGAATATTATCCTGGCAATTATAGGGTATTACTTGTATGAAATCAGGGAACAGATATTCCCCTATGTAGGGCATATTCTGCTTGCGTTAGGCGCCGGGTTTGTTGTTTACCTGATTATTAAAGCCAGAAAAAGCAGAAAATCGAAAATAAATTGATCTGGGTTTTCCTTAAGGTTTTTGCCATTTCGAGCAGTTCTTTATCATCTTGATTATCAGGTGACAGTTCTTGTTTCCAGCTGATCTCGCAGATTAACGCAGGCAGTCTTATATCTCTGATTAATTGGTTTTCAGGATATCCCTGAGCCACTTTTCTGCAAGCAAAGGCCACGTGTCAGGTGCAGACTTGCCTGGCCTTAGTCCGTAGCCATGTCCACCAGTTGGCAAAATGTGAAGTTCAACAGATAACTTTGCATCCCTGAGAGCTCCGGCCATAACAAGAGCGCTATTTCCAAACTGGTCGTCAGCAGTCTGGAAGATATACATCGGAGGTACATCTTTGCTTAGCTGCAGCTCAGGAGTAAGAGTGAGGTTAGTCCCCTGGTCGAGGTATGCAGGGTAAATGAGCATTGCGAATGATGGTCTGCACGATAGACTATCTGCTTTATCGACAGGGGAATAAGTTCTTTTATTGAAAAGGGTGCTCGCCCGTGCACTGAGGCTGCCTCCGGCTGAGAATCCCATTACACCTGTCTTTTCAGGGTCAATGTTCCATTTTTGCGAGTTATTCTTTACAATTCTCAACGCGCGCTGAACATCCTGAAGGGCTCCTTCTTTTTTATCCGGGATCCTGTACTGAAGGACAAACGCTGCAAAACCGAGCTTATTGAGCCAGGCAGCAATCTCGGTGCCTTCTTTGTCATAAGCAAGTTTTCTGTATCCTCCTCCGGGGCAAATAATTACTCCTGCTCCGTTGTTAATCTTCGGATCAGGCAGCCAGACTTCAATAGCCGGGTTGGTGACTTCATTGTAGCGCTGAACGTTATCTTTTCTGGCCGTATCAATTGCAGGAGCCTGCTTTTCCTTAGTTTCACCGGGAACCTTCCCGGGCCATAAATAGATAATATCTTTTTTTTGTGAAAAGGTGCTGAGAGAGAATAGCAGTAGAATAATTGTAAATAGGTGCTTCATATCAGAGAGTTTTAATGAATAGTATCTTATTCCACAACTTCAGCTTTATCAAATCTCTGTGACTGAAAATGAACCCGGCTGCTCCTCACTTTACTTGCACCTTTACTTCCGAAGAATCCCCAGCCACCGCTGCCTAACAGGAATCCCAAGGCATATAGTCCACCATTATTATTTTGTGCATACATTGTAATCTTATCATTAAAAAGCATACCTATAAAGTCAAAGGGAGCAATAAATCCGTGCCACAGGCCTCCGAAAAAGCCATAAGTGTGACCTGTAAGGCATTGTTCAACAGCTTCATTATTAGCACATCCTGTTAAAAAGATTATTGATGAAAGAAATAACAGGAACCAGAGATTCTTTTGAGAAAAGAGTGTTTTCATTCTATGCCGTATTAGGTAATATATTTGCTGTAGTTATCATTTCTGATACCAGGATGTTGAAATTACTTTTTTTTGCCAAGAAAAAGTGCCGCTATTATTCCTGCAAGAAAAACCGTGGTCCCGCTGACTATCATTATTTTTTTCTTTTTTTGTTCCTTTTCCGTCATTTCATTCCATGGTTTTTGCCTTTTGCTGAAAAGCAGATAAAAAACAAAGATTAGAGCAGCAAATGAAATTGTAATCACTATTATTCTGACCATATTATTTAAATTTTTAAAATAGTTATTTCAAGATTAATGAGAGAATCATCCCTGGGCTGACTTTATGAACTTAACATTCCTGAACCTCATGGCGGACCAATCGTCATCGATGGCAACCATACGGATACCTTGAAGACCAGAATCATTCAGGGCTTTCCACCCATGATCCCTGTCGACATCGGAACTATATTTCTTCGAAGTTTTTTTTGGGTAACAAAACCATAAAACCCCATCGGCCATGAGGTTATGAAGAGCTGTTGGAGTGTGGAATTCAACTTCTGAAACACTCTTAACAAATATTATAATGAAATTATACGGAAAACGAGGGTCAATTGTCTTGTCAATCATTACATCTCTGAGTTCGTTGGAAAGTGAAATATTGAAACTGTCTTCAGCATTTATTACTGCTATCCTTTCCTGCCCCTTATAATTTAGCTTTTCAAGTAGCTTCTTCATATTATCTCACTTATCAGATCGCTAATTTAAGAATAAATTACAATATCAGCTAAAACATCTTATCTTTGTTGTATCAACAAATGGGGTGCCTTATAACTACGGGCTGAGATCATACCCTTAAACCTGATCCGGATAATGCCGGCGGAGGGAAAAAAGAGTATCACATAAATCAGCTGCACATAACAACCTCATTTTCTTGATTTTAACTTCTTATAATTAATCATGCTATGAGGAAATTATTTTGTTTTATAGTGTTTATCGGGTTGCAGGGGATATCACAGGCTATTGTTTTTCAGGTTAATGGCTCAGTAATTAAAGGTAAGGTTACTGACCTCAATGGGAAAGCTTTACCAGGAACCGGTATTACAATCGAAAACACATTCCTGGGAGTTCATACAGATTCAGTTGGAGCATACTCTTTTTCAGGTCTTAAAAATGGAATTTATACATTACGCTTTTCTTTCATTGGTTATGAGACACAGATTCAGGAAGTCAGACTCAATGGAGAAGCGATTTTGAATATCACTCTTTCATCTAAGCCATTCATGACAGAAGAGGTTCTGATAAATGCTACCAGGGCCGGAGAGCATAGCCCTTTGGCATATTCAACCATTGGGGAAGATCTGTTGAAATCACAAAATACTGGGCAGGATATGCCTTATTTACTGAGCCTTACACCTTCGCTTGTTGAGACATCCGAAGCCGGGAACGGGGTCGGATACACAAGCCTCAGAATACGCGGAACTGACGGAAACAGGATAAATGTTACAATCGACGGCATTCCGCTCAATGACCCTGAATCGCAACAGGTATTTTGGGTCGACCTGCCGGACCTTGCTTCATCGGTAGAAAATATACAGGTTCAGCGAGGGGCAGGAACCTCGTCGAATGGAGCCGGAGCATTCGGAGCAACAATAAGTATTCAGACCTCTAATCCTGAAAATGAGCCTTTTGCTGAAGTAAACTCATCGATAGGTTCCTTTAATACAATAAAGAATATGGTTGCTGCAGGAACAGGACTTCTTGCCGGCAAGTTTGCCGTTCAGATGCGGTATTCCGATCTGAAAAGTGATGGCTTTATTGACAGAACCGGGTCAAATCACAGGTCAGCGTTTATCAGCGGTATCTACAGGACTGAGAAATCTAGATTAAAAGCCAACATAATTTTAGGGGAAGAACATACCGGAATAGGTTGGTGGGGTGTACCAAAGGATTCGCTTGCAACTGACAGAAGATACAATCCATCAGGCGAATATACCGGGGGAACAGGAATTATATGCTATTACGATAATGAAAGCGATAATTATCTTCAGAATCATTACCAGCTAATTTACAGTCTGAAACTCAGCAATTTTCTCTCTCTTAATACCGCTCTTCATTATACAAAAGGAAAAGGTTATTATGAAGAATACAAAGAAAACCAGTCTCTCACAGATTATGCGTTACCATTTGTCAACATCGGTGATACACTAATTTCAGAATCGGATCTCATAAGAAGAAAATGGATGAAGAATGATTTTTATGGTCTGGTTTTTTCCCTGAAATATCTGAATAAGCGAATTGAAGCAATAGCCGGAGGAGGAATGAACCTCTATCTTGGCGACCACTTTGGAACGCTAATCTGGATGAGAAATGCAGGAAATACCGAAAAAGATTACCGGTGGTATTTTAATAATTCCAAGAAGGGTGAAATAAGCCTTTATGGGAAAGTAAATTATTCATTATCAGATAAAACCAGTATCTTCGGCGATCTTCAGTACAGACATGTTCTGTATACTATGACAGGTATTGATGATGATCTAAAGAACATCGGACAGGAACATAAATTTGGATTCTTCAACCCAAAAGCCGGGGTGTTCTTCTCAATAACTCCCAACCAGGATGCATATTTATCTTTTTCTGTTGCGAACCGTGAGCCCACCAGGTCTGATTTCATAGAAGCATCCGGTGACCCTGGCGCCACTCCAAAACCTGAAACCCTTTATGATTTCGAAATGGGTTATAAACTCAATACTGGTAAAAGTTCATTTGCAGTTAATTTATACGGAATGTTTTACAGGGATCAGCTTGTACCGACCGGAGAGTTGAGCAATGTCGGATATTCAATAATGACAAATGTTGAAAAAAGTTACAGGCTCGGTCTGGAAATGTCAGCAGCAATACGACTATCAGATTATATAGTATGGAATGTGAATATGACACTCAGCAGAAATAAAATTGTTAATTTTGTTGAACATTATACTGACTCTGATACTTCCGATTGGTCATCGCAATATCTGAGCAAAAACCTTGGATTAGTAAATATTGCTTATTCACCCTCAGAAATATGGACAAACGATATTACATTTAATATTCATCGGGGAATCGATCTGCACCTGATAAGCAAATATGTCGGCAAACAATATTTTGATAACACCATGAACCCGGGGCGAACAATCGATCCCTATTTCGTAAATAATATTAGGCTTGATCTGACACCCAAAGTCAGGAATATAAAAGGGGTGGAGATCCGGTTACTGATAAATAATTTTCTGAATGAAATTTATGAGAATAACGCTTATGGTGGCAACTGGTATGAGAATGGTGTTGAAAAGAGCTGGTCGTACTACTTTCCGCAGGCTGGTACAAATTTTATGTTTAAAGTTGGTGTAAAATTCTGATAATAAATTAATTGATATGAATATTTCTGACTGGTTATCAAATAATTACATAGAGGCGTTCGGAGCAGTTACCGGAATAATATATGTGTTTCTGGAGATCAGGCAAGCCATTTGGTTATGGCCCATAGGAATCATCACATCTGCTGTTTATATACTGGTTTTTTTCACCGGTAAGCTCTATGCAGATATGAGTCTGCAGGGATATTATCTTGTCATCAGCTTTGTGGGGTGGTATTGGTGGGCAGGAAGAAAGAATGGGAGAAGGGGTGAAGAGGAGAACGGGAGAACGGGAGACAGCGAGACTGAGGGACTAAGGGACTCAGAGACAAAGAAAGAAGGGGAGAAAGAAACTTTACAGGTTACAAGATTAGACCTTAAGACAGGTGTGGTTCTGAGTATTGTTTTTATACTGTTGTATGTTATAATGTGGTTTATTCTTTCCCGACTGACTGATTCACCGGTGCCAGAGTGGGATTCATTCTTAACATCCTTGTCAATTGTAGCAACATGGATGCTTGCACGTAAAATTTATGAACACTGGCTGTTATGGATTGTTGTAAATTCCGTATCGGTGGTTCTCTTTTTAACACGGGGACTCTATCCGACAGTTATTCTTTATATTGTTTATGGAATAATGTCGTTTGTGGGGCTCGTGGCGTGGAAAAGAAGTATTAGGAATTAGGAATAGTGATATGAGCGCATATACAGTAATTATTGCCGATGGGAGCTTCCCGAATCATGAAATACCGCTTTGCTATCTTAAAAATGCTTCCAGAATAATCTGTTGCGATGGGAGCGCTGAAAATCTTCTGAATGCGGGGTATATTCCCGATGCTATTGTTGGTGATATGGATTCAACCAGCGAAGATCTGACAAACAGGTTCGCAGATCGCATATTCCTTGACGAAAGTCAGGATACCAACGATCTGACAAAAACAGTCTGTTGGTGTTCGGAAAGAGGATATACAGATATTGTGATCGTGGGCGCTACGGGAAAGCGTGAAGATCATACAATTGGTAATATTTCGCTTTTAGCTGAATATATAAAAGATGTGAGTGTAATAATGGTGACTGATACAGGAATTCTTCATCCTTATTTAAAAGGCTCAACGATATCATCCTTTCCCGGCCAGCAGGTCTCGATCTTTGCAATTGACACGGAAGCGGAAATATCTTCAAAAGGTTTAAGATATCCGTTGAACAGAAAAAAAATAGATAACTGGTGGGTTGCAACATTAAATGAGGCTCTGGGAGATACTTTCACTCTTGAATTCAATCAGGGAAGGGTGATAGTTTATCTGAAATTTGCCGACCCCCGGGGAAGAAAAGATAATCAATTGGTTAAGTCCTTTCCACTTGGGGGAGGAATTTAGAGTGATGTTTTATTTGGTATAAGGTTTGTTAGTGAAAGAAAAAATTCAATAACTTTATCCGCTATCATTAAAAACTCTATTATGAAAACCAGTACATTATTTTTATTAATCGCTTTTATGATTCTTTTACCGGCTGCATCGAATGGTCAGGTTGGGAACTTACTTAAAAATAAATTAAACAAGGTTGTTAACGCAGGCGCTAAAACAGCTGTTAAAGATGTCAGTAATAAAGTTGATACAACAGCTCAGAAAGGGGTTGTAAATTCAAAGGATAATGCTGTAACCGAAGTAGAGGATAAGAACAATTCCGGACAATCTGTACAAAGTGCAGGAGGTACAGCGACAAGTCAGGGAGGATTCAATGTAGCGAAAATGATGGGTAATAAGATAACCCTTAAATATAAAGAGGAGTATGGATTCACCTCAAGGATTTATATGGTTATTGAAACCTATGACAAGAAGGAAGTTACAAAGATGGATTTTTATATGTATTATAACACTGCCGGTCAGAGTATTGGCATTGAAACAAAGACTTTAGGTAATGAAAATGGGGAAGCTGTAGCTGCATCAATAGTTATGGACGGAGAAAACAAATGTTCTCTTATGCTAACAGATGTTAACGGGATGAAGATGGGAATGATATCTGCCATACCAGATGAAAATACTGCACAACCCGATGAAACTTCAGCAAAAAAAACTTCCCCTCCCACTTTTACTAAAACAGGAAATACTAAAGTTATTGCCGGATACAAATGCGATGAATATTCTTTTACAAGTACAGTAGATAAAACTTCTGGTAAAGTGTGGTTTACGAAAGAAGTTAATCTGAAAATAGACAAGCGTGGCTGGAAAAATACCGGAATGTCCTCTTACTATGGCAATTCAGCTTTCAATGATGGTATTATACTCGCCAATGAGGCTTATGATGACAAGGGAAAATTAACAATGAAATCTGAAACAAAAGAGATAAATGAAAATTTCCCCCATTCTGTTTCAATTAAAGGTTATACCCTGAGGCAGATGTAAATGGGGCAAGGGAAACAAAAAGTTGTATTTGAATAGAATTACGAATTACGAATTACGAATTACGAATTACGAATTACGAATAGATTCCTAATTTCTAATTTCTAATTCGTAATTTTTTTCAGCTTGGCGAATCTTAGCAGCAACTTCTTACTGCCATTTTTCTCAAACTCAACAGTAGCAGTAGTGTTTGGTGGACGTCCTTCGATGAATATTATTATCCCATTGCCAAACCTCTCATGTTGTACTCTGTCACCCTCTGAAAATAATGAAGAATCGCTACCGGTGAAATGAGAATCAGATGCAGGTTCTGTTTTCCTGATCTTTCTAAGCCTGTCATCTTTTGCATATTTCTGAGTATCTTCACGGAACGATGATGGCTTGATCGCCGGGTGATTGCCGGTTTTAAACGGCTTTCCTCCTGTCTGGGGATAGTGCAAAAACTTCTGATCAATCTCGCGAAGGAACCGGCTGGGTCCACATCTTTCGAGATTTCCCCATTTATACCTGTTAAGTGCGTAGCTCAGAGTTGCCTGTTTTTCAGCACGTGTAACTGCCACATAGAATAAACGCCTCTCTTCTTCAAGTTCCCGTACGCTTCCCGATGACATTGGTGACGGAAACAGGGTGTCTTCCATTCCGACAATATATACATGCTTGAATTCCAGCCCTTTGGCTGAATGCATGGTCATTAGCGTGACTTTATTCCGATCTTCCTCTGTTTCGGTATCCTGATCGGTCAGTAATGCCACATTAGCCATGTAAGCCTCAAGTGTTGAAGGTTCTCCGTTGGTTTCAGCAGCCTCGGTAAAAACTTTTATTGCATTCAGTAACTCTTCAAGGTTTTCATAGCGACTTATTTCCTCTGCCAGTTTACCATCCTTAAGTTCTCTCATTATTCCTGAACCGAGAGCAATTTCCCTTGCTTTTACAAAAGCATCTGTAGTATCGGAATTAAGCCGGAGGTTATTAATAACATCAACATACATCGATAACTTCCTGACAGTGCCTGAATTAAAATGCTCCGTATATTTTCCGGCTTCAGGGAGAATACTCCACGGTGTGACATTAAAAGAGGAAGCAAGTTCAAATATTTTTTGAATTGTTGTATCTCCTATTCCACGTTTTGGATAATTAATCGATCTCTTAAGAGCTTCCTCATCTTCAGGATTTATAACCACCCTGAAGTAAGCCAAAATATCTTTTATCTCTTTGCGCTCGTAAAATGATAATCCTCCGTAAATCTTATATGGTATATTTTTCCTGCGGAGGGTCTCCTCAAAGATCCTCGACTGGGCATTTGTCCTGTAAAGAATTGCAAAATCTGACCAGTTGAGTGGCTGCGAAAATCTCTTATCAAAAATATCCGACGATACATTGAACCCCTCTTCAGAATCTGTCATCGCCTGAAAAACCTGTATTTTTTCCCCGGGCTCATTCATTGAGTAAACCTTTTTCTGAATCTGACCCTCATTATTTGCAATGATTGTGTTTGCAGCATTTACGATTGTTTGAGTTGACCTGTAGTTTTGCTCTAGTTTAAAAAGCTGGTAATCAGAGTAATCGTTCTTAAATTCAAGGATGTTTTCAATTCGTGCCCCTCTGAACGAATAGATGCTTTGCGCATCATCGCCAACCACACAGATATTCTCATGTGAGGCCGCAAGTTTTTTTACTATCAGGTATTGTGAATAATTGGTATCCTGATACTCATCAACGAGCACATAACCAAACCTTTCCTGGTATGCTGCAAGTACATCGGGAAAATCTCTGAATAATATGTTTGTATTTAGCATCAGGTCATCAAAGTCCATCGCGTTGGCTTTAAAACAACGTGAGGAATAAGTCCTGTAAACATCATAAAGTAATGGCATCTGGCTCGATTTGTCATATTCCTGCATAGAACTATCGGCAGCATACATGCTTGCAGTTACCAGGCTGTTTTTTGCTCTCGAAATTCTCGAAGCAATAACGCCGGGTTTGTATTTATTATCATTCAGATTAAACTCTTTTATAATTGACCTGATGAGACTTTTTGAATCTGATGAATCGTAAATAGTATAATTTGATTTGTACCCTAACCTTTCACCTTCCATCCTTAATATTTTTGCAAAAATGGAGTGAAAGGTACCCATCCAGAGGTACCGGGCTATTTCGGGACTGACAATTCTTGTGATCCTTTCTCTCATCGCTTTTGCCGCCTTGTTGGTAAAGGTCAATGCAAGTATTTTACCTGCCGGCACACCCTTCTGAAGAAGATGAACAATGCGATATGTTAATACCCTTGTTTTACCGGCACCTGCACCTGCTATTACAAGAGCAGGTCCTTCAGTATTGATAACTGCTTGTTTCTGAGACTCATTCAGATCGTTCAAATAGTTGGTTGTCATTTTTTTGCTTGAATTACAGCGTACCGGGCCCGGCAAATTTAGCAATAACAAATTCAGGTAATCATGATGTTGAAAATAAAAACAGGGAAATTTATTAACAGTAGAGAAAACCAATTTGTGCGTATCTGTATTTTTTGTATGAAATTTATTATCCTTGTATAATAATATAATAATATAATAATAACAGAATATAGCAGAGACGTTTTGTACAATATAGCTTCGGAATCCTTACATATTGAATAATATTCTTTTAAACTGACATTAACCATGAAAAAGCTGATTATCTTAGTCATCTGCCTTGCATTTTTTACAGGTTCATACTGTCAGACATTCACTTCAAAGGAGGAACGTATGGAATGGTGGAAAGATGCCCGTTTTGGCATGTTTATTCACTGGGGCCCGGTAAGTCTGAAAGGTACCGAAATAAGCTGGTCGAGAGGAAAGGAGATACCTATTGATGAGTATGACGGGCTTTATAAAAAGTTCAATCCTGTAAAATTCAATGCGTTAGAGTGGGTGCGGATTGCCAAATCTGCCGGAATGAAATACATTGTTTTCACTTCAAAACACCATGATGGTTTTTGTATGTGGGATACGAAATATAACGACTTCAATATCATGAATTCCCCTTTCAAAAGAGATGTGATGAAAGAGCTGGCTGCGGCTTGTAAAAAAGAAGGGATAGCTCTTGGTTTTTATCATTCGACCTGCGATTGGCACAATCCTGACTTCCCTTTAACCAGTCCGGGAGGTACTGTTAAACGGCAAACATCCAATCTTGATAGATATACTGAATATCTTAAAAATCAGTCAGTTGAGATTATTAATAATTATGGACCCCTTCTGGTCATGTGGTATGATGTGCCGCAGCAATTTGATTCCATACGCGGACAGGGCGTAATAAACCGCATTCGTGAAATTCAACCCGATATCCTTGTAAATAACCGCACCGGGGCAAAAGGTGATTTTGACACACCCGAGCAAAGGATCGGCGGTTTTCAGAATACCCGTCCTTGGGAGACCTGCATGACTATTGCTCGCCAGTGGGCTTGGAAACCAAATGATGAGGTTAAATCTCTTGAGCAATGCCTGCACAGCCTTTTTCGCACAGCCGGTGGTGACGGAAACCTTTTATTCAATGTTGGTCCTAAACCTGATGGCACAATTGAACCACTTCAGGTTGAACGACTGAAGGAAATGGGTCAGTGGCTAAATAAATATGGTTATTCAGTTTATGGTACCCGCGGTGGGCCTTTTAAACCAACCGACTGGGGTGTAAGCACTCGAAAAGGGAACAAAATTTACCTTCATATTCTCAAATGGTCAGGGAACTCGCCAAAGATAATTTTACCTGATCTGGGTATGGAAATAAAAAAATGTGTTCTGGCTGGCGGTGGCAAGGTGAAGTACAGTAAACTGAAAGGTGAGAATATTATTGAATTTGATGGTAAACTTCTTCAGTCAATTAATACGATTGTCGAAATTGAAGTTGCAGGTAATACAATGGATATAAAGCCAATAGATCTCTCACCTCAACTTTCCTATTATAATAAAAAATAAATAACCTAAACAATTGACAAAATGAAAAGATTCGGGCAGGTAATAGGAGTAAGACCAGAACATTTTGAGCGGTATAAGAAGTATCATGCAGCCGTATGGCCTGAGATTCTTGATATGATAAAAAAATGTAACATGCAGAACTATTCCATTTTTCATAAAGATGGATTGCTCTATGCATATTTTGAATATACCGGAACCGATTTCGCGGGCGATATGGCCAAAATGGCTGCTGACCCTAAGACCCGGGAATGGTGGTCAATTATGGAACCCATGCAGGATCCTGTTTCTCCCCGCAAAAAAGGTGAGTGGTGGGCGAATATGGATGAAGTTTTTCATTTGGATTAATCCCGAATTCTGACCTTATTTTATTATACTTGCAGATGAATATACCAAAGAGATTAAGTTTTTGTTTTTTATACTAAGTCCTGATTGTCTGTGCGTTACTTTTTTTTGATCATAGCTATATTACTGCCGGCGATTTCTGAAGCTCAACTTTCGGCCCCGGGAAGGAGCGCCACGAGATATACATCATATTTTTCTTCTCCCGGAGTTAATGATCCTGTATTTATTTATTGTAATGCTTCCGGATCACAGAAAGGAACCCTTAATGCCAGCAGCCCTGGTGGTACAGCTCCATTTAGTTATTCGTGGTACAGATGGAATGAAGGTTCAAACAGCTTCACTATTATTCCGGGAGTTACAACTTCATCTATAAGTAATCTTGATGAGGGAGGATACCAGGTCAGAATTACTGACTTGGGAGGATATGATACGAGCCTTGCAGGATGGATATTTATCGATAAACCGTATTCATTAGCAGAGCTTCAGAACCGGACATGTGACTATGTTGCATTAAAAGGGAAAGCGGTTATTGACACATTTTATTATAAAGATCCATCCAACGGCAATCCTTTAAAGCTGCCTAATGGAATAAAGTTCTTATGGTCATCAAATCCGGCCTCCACAATACCCTCTCCCGATTTATATCTTAGCCCTAATGTAACTTACGATCCGCCGCTGGTTGATGTCATATATAAGCTGCAGGTGAGCGATAGTTTTGGCTGTATCAGCGAATCATCATTCTCTTATGAGTCAATTCGTGTAAAAGCAGATTTCTCAGTCGATCCCGAAAAAGGAGAGGCTCCTCTGGAGGTTACATTTACAGATAAATCGATAAGAGGACTTAACTATAAATGGGAATTAGGTGATGGCAGCATAGATAGCATCTCGTATCTCAATAATCCTGAACCACATACCTACTATAAACCAGGAGAGTATTTTGTTACACTGACTATTGAAAGTGACAAGCACTGCATCGATTCGATGAGGTTTAATAAAATTTGGGTTGAGCCATCAGAACTTAAAATACCAAATGTTTTTACTCCCGATGGTGATACATTCAATGACAACTTCATGGTTGAATCAAAATCGCTGAGGAATATTAGTGTTGAGGTCTTCAGCCGTAGCGGCATGAAGGTTTATTCCTTTTATGGTGATGGGGAAAGACTCAGAGAATGGAAGGGCTGGGATGGGAATGTAAATGCCTCATCCATCAAAGCCGGTACGGGGGTATACTTCTATATAATCCGCGCATACGGATGGGATGATGTTGATTATAACAGCAAGGAATACAGAGGGTTCGTATATCTGTACCGGTAATTGAAATCATTATGTCTTATGGTCTTAATGCCCTTCGGGCTGCCTTTGCGGGCTTCGCCCTGTCTGTAGGTCTTAATATTATAAAAGACAGCACAAAGTGTAAGACAAGCCGAAGGCAAGACTTAAAGACAGCGAACGAAGAGAGCAAGACATAGCCTCCTGTCATTCACCGGTAAATTTCCTCCATTTACAGAAATTATACAAAATAAAACTACTAAAACTTTGTAAACTAAAAAAGTTTTCTCATTTTTGCATCGTTTATAATAGAAATCAATGGATATCAGAAACAGAATAATCGAAGGAGCAGCAGAATTATTCAAGACTTACGGAATAAAATCGGTGACTATGGATTCTCTGGCAAGCCATATTGGCATGTCGAAGAGAACTATTTATGAAGTTTTTTCAGATAAGGATGAGCTGCTGATCGGGGTGCTGAAATGGATGGCTGAGAAACAGAGAGAATTAGTTAATAGAGTACTTGACGAATCGGAAAATGCCATTGTGGCAATATTTAAGCTGCTTGAGATTAACTGGAATCATTTTCAGCAAATGAGTCCGGCCTTTCAGGAAGATATGAAAAAGTATCATCACGAAGTATTGATGAATAAATCTGACAAATGTGAAATGCCTGATTACCGTAATAATGTTCAGGTTATTGAACGGGGGATAAAAGATAAGCTCTTTCGTAAAGATATTAATCCGGATCTTGCAAACAGGTGTTTGTTTTCCCTGTTGAAATCAACAGTAGATCAGAATCTTTATCCCTTTGAACAGTTTTCCCGGGCCGAAGTTGTAAAAAATGTTTTCATAAATTACTTGAGAGGAATCTCCACAACGGAAGGCCTTGATCTGATCAATAAGCTTGATCCGAAATTTTAGAAAAAATCAATAATAATAAACACATAACGTAAAAGAAGTAAAAAACAAATTACAAATATGAACCGAGTCCCGACAAGTAGGGACGAGTTACATCATACCATTAAAAATAATTATATCATGATGAAAAACAAGCAATTATCAACAATCTTAATATTGCTGTTCCTCTCAGGCGGCATTCTGTCCTCCCAGGAATCAGGCAGTGAATTAAGCTTTTCACTGAAAGAAGCTCAGGATTATGCTATTCAGCACAATAAGATGGTGATTTCCGCAAAAATGGATATAGATGCATCAAAAATTGCCCTTTGGGAAACTATTTCAAACGGACTGCCCCAGATTAGTGCATCGGGATCATTTGCTGACAATCTTAAACTGATGACGACTCTTTTACCTGGTGACTTTTTTGGCCAACCCGGTATAAAAGTTCCGTTGACATTTGGTTCGCAATTTAATTCAGGAGCAACAATTCAGGCAAGTTTGCTGCTATTCAATGCTCCTTTATATATTGGTATTGAAACTACTAAACTTGCGACAAAGCTAAGTCAGGAGAGCCTTGCTAAAACAGAACTCGATACAAAGGAGTCCGTAAGTACGGCCTATTTCCTTATACTGGTTTCAGAGAAATCCCTTCAGATACTTGACGGGAATATTGCCAACCTGAATGAAACACTTAAGTCAACAAGGGCTATGTATTCTGCCGGTATGGCAGAGTCGACAGATGTGGACCAGATGGTTTCAAATGTAACCATGGTAGAAAATACCCGAAGCTCGATGCAACGTACAATAGAACTGAATTATAATCTGTTAAGATTTCAACTCGGGGTGACTGCCGAAACCGGTATCACCCTTAAGGAAACACTCGATAACCTGACTTCAGATATAAATATTGAGGCGCTTCTGTCTCAGCAATTCGATCATAAACAGAATGTTAATTTCCGTCTTGTTGAGGGTCAGGAGCAGATGTCAACGCTGGCACTTAAATCGCAGAAAGCTTTAGTATTGCCATCGTTAGCAGGTTTCTATAATTACGGAACAAATGGGATGGGCGATAAAATAGGAGATTTGAGCTGGTTCCAGAACTCAATGACAGGGCTGCAACTATCAGTTCCGATATTTGGGAGCGGTCAAAGATACAGCAAGATAAGAAAAGCACAGATAAATCTCGAAAAAGCAAGAACAACAAAAGAGATGATTACCGACCAGCTACTTCTCCAGGAAAAGCAGCTCAGGTACAACCTGGTAAATGCAAATCTTCAGTATAAAAGCCAGAAAGAAAATATTGATGTAGCAAAAAGGGTTTATGCCAGCATGGAGAATAAATTCAGACAAGGGATGGCTTCAAGTCTTGAATTGACACAGACAAATTCTCTTTACCTGCAGGCCGAAAATAACTATATATCTGCATTAATGAACCTGCTCCAGACAAAGCTTGCATTAGATAAATTATTGAATAACATGTAATTAATTAAATAGAAACCATCAAAATAATAAATATGAAATACTTCAATTCAATTTCAGCAATAGTGATAAGCGGACTGTTAATTTCAGCCTGTTCATCAAAAGAAAAGAGTACAACTAAAACTTCATCAGATCCTGCAACTGTAACTGAAAAAGCTGCTATACCGGTGAAAGTAATGGCATTATCAAAAACGAAAATTTCAAGGACAATTGACTATACAGCCACTGTCCTCGCTTTCGAGGAGGTAAACATGGCCCCGTCAACTCCCGGAAGAATTGATAAAATTTATGTTGAAACAGGTGACATGGTAAATAAGGGTGATGATCTTTTCCTTATGGACCGCACTCAGTTGTACCAGTTAAAACTGCAATTAAGCAGTCTTGAGAAGGACCTCAACAGGATTGATACTCTGCTTAAATCCGGTAGCGCCAAACAGCAGCAATATGACCAGATGAAGACCCAATTTGATGTTACTAAGACCAATGTTGACTTCATGGAAGAAAATACTTTGCTGAAAGCTCCTTTTAATGGTGTTGTAACTGGAAAGTATTTTGAAAATGGTGAAATATATTCGGGTGCTCCAACAACTCAGACGGGCAGATCAGCAGTTGTTACTGTTATGCAGGTAAACCCTCTTAAAGTTAATGTAAGTATTTCAGAGCAGTATTATCCCCTGATTAAAAAAGGAATGAAAGCTTTTATTACGGCAGATGTTTACAAAGGAGAGACTTTCACAGGAACCGTTTATCGTATTTCTCCGACCATAAGCTCAGCAACGAGATCGTTTATTTCTGAACTTGAACTTCCAAACAGAAATGATCTTCTCAAACCGGGAATGTTCGTAAGGGTATCAATGGATCTTGGTGAGGTTGAAACATTCGTGGTTCCTGCTAATACTGTTCTGGTGCAGGAGGGTACTAACCTAAGGTATGTCTTCGTTGAGAATAATAGTATTGCCAAAAGAATTGAAGTTACTATCGGAAAAAGATTCGACGACCAACTTGAGATCATATCTGAGACCCTTAAGGCTGGCGACAACCTAGTCACTGAAGGGCAGTCAAAACTTATCAATGGAGAGAAAATTGAAATTGTAAAATAATTGTAAGAATCTCAATAATATTAAAATGAGTATATATAGTGCTTCCGTAAAACGACCCGTAACGACTATCCTGGTGTTTGTTGCCCTCATGGTTATGGGTATCTATTCACTGGTTCAGTTACCCGTTGATCTGTATCCGCAGATGGAGCTTCCATTCGTAGCGGTCTTTTCAACCTATCCCGGTGCCAGTGCTTCTGACATTGAAACAAATGTTACACGACCATTGGAGAATGCCCTCAATTCAGTCAGTAAGCTAAAAGAGATCACCTCTACATCAAGTGATGCAACATCGGTAATATTCATGAATTTTGAATATGGAACAAACCTTGATGAAGCAACTAATGATATCCGGAATTCTCTCAGTTTTGTTGAAAGATATCTTCCTGAAGATTGCGAGAAACCAACAATAATAAAGTTTAACACAACGATGATGCCTATAATTTTCTATGCTATTACGGCGAAAGAGAGTTATACAGGTCTTGAGAAGGTACTTGACGAAAAAATTGTTAACCCTTTAAACAGGATCGAAGGTGTTGGATCTGTGGCTCTTTCAGGTGTGCCCGGACGTAAGGTTTACATTGATGTTGATCCGAGAAAGATGGAGGCATATAACCTGACTGTTGAACAGATCGGTAACATTCTTCGTGCTGAAAACATTAACATGCCTGCCGGTTATATTGAAATGGGGCAAACTGATTATCCTCTTCGTATCCAGGGCGAATTCTCTGAAAGCGATGTTGTTAAAAACATTGTGGTTAGCAGCTTTAACGGTAATAATGTCTACCTGAAGGATGTGGCAGAGGTCCGTGATACGTTGCGCGAATCAAAGCTTGACACAAAGATCAATGGCACAAAGGGTATGAGTATGTATATCCAGAAGCAATCGGGTGGTAATACTGTTAAGGTAACAAGAGAGGTTGAGAAAGCTCTTGAAACTTTAAAGAAAGATCTCCCTTCCGATGTCAAAATTGAGAAATTATTCGACAGTGCCACTTTTATAAAGGATTCGGTAAGTAACCTGACAGAGACACTCATGTATGCTGGCATCTTTGTTATCCTGGTTGTTCTCTTTTTCCTTGGAAGATGGAGGGCAACATTTATAGTAATTCTTACAATTCCTATTTCTCTTATTGTGGCATTTATTTACCTGTTTATTTCAGGTGAATCCATAAATATTATCTCGCTTACATCACTTTCGATTGCCATAGGGATGGTAGTGGACGATGCCATAGTTGTCCTGGAAAATATCACAAAGCATATTGAAAGGGGAAGCAGACCCCGTGAGGCTGCCATATATGCTACAAATGAAGTATGGCTGGCAGTTATCGTAACAACATTAACAGTTGTGGCTGTATTCTTCCCGCTGACTTTTGTTACCGGTCTTACCGGTGTACTGTTTAAACAGCTTGGAATGATTGTGACAATCACTATTATAACATCTGTATTCGCGGCAATTACGCTTACCCCGACCCTGAGTTCATTAATGTTGAAGCTTAATGCACCAAATCCCGATGCTCCCTTCTGGACCTATGACGGAAGTATCAGGAAAGGACTTGACTGGTTCGACCGTTTTTATGAAAGAACCCTTCGTTGGGCGCTTCGCCATAAGACAGTTGTTTCACTAATCGCTATAGTGGTCTTTGTGGGGTCAATGAGCCTGTTTGTTTTGATAAAAACGGAGTTTTTTCCACAGGCAGATGAGTCGCGTATTTCTGCTACCATTGAACTTCAGACAGGAACAAGGGTAGATCAGACAATACTGACTGCAAATAAAATAGATGAACTTATTAAATCAAAATATCCTGAAGTTAATATAATATCAACATCAACCGGTTCTGATGACCAGGGTGGATTTGCATCAATATTTAGTGCCGGGGGTACACATACAATCCGTTTCAGTCTGCGTCTTGTTCCTATCGGGGAGAGGAAAAAATCGGTTTTCGAGATATCTGAGGAAATGAGAGCCGACTTTGCTAAGATTCCCGAAATCATTAACTTCACTTTGAGTACATCAGATAATATGGGCAGTTTCGGGGGCAGCACAGTTGATGTAGAGATTTACGGGTACAATATTTCAGAAACGAATATCGTAGCAGAAGAACTGGCAGCTAAAATTAAACAAGTTCCGGGGGCCAAAGATGTTAAAATCAGTCGTGCTAAATCAAAACCTGAGCTTCAGATAATTTTCGATCAGAACAAGATGATAACCAATGGACTCAATACCGCGATGGTTTCAACTGCAATCAAGAACAGGGTTGATGGTTTTACTGCCACACGGCTGCGTCAGTTTGGAGATGAATATGATGTTGTTGTACGATTTATTAAGAGTGCAAGAAGTACACTGACCGATATTGAAAATATTGGGATAACAAATCCTATGGGGCAGATCATCAGACTTGGTGAGATAGCACAGGTAAAAGAGTTCTGGTCACCTCCGACTATTGAACGTAAACGTAAGGAAAGAATTGTAAAAGTCTCATTCACTCCCTATAAGAGATCTCTTACAGATATCCAGA
Organism: Bacteroidia bacterium; assembly: GCA_026391555.1. GTDB lineage: Bacteria > Bacteroidota > Bacteroidia > Bacteroidales > VadinHA17 > LD21. The sequence continues at coordinate 36,474 of JAPLEB010000095.1, forward strand.
TCGACGTGCAAAAAATAATAGATGAGACTTCTGTGCCATCAGGTATAATGGTACAAATTTCAGGCGCTATAAAAGAACAGATGGATGCATTTATGGATATCGCTTTTCTTATATTTATAAGTCTTATACTTGTCTACCTGGTTATGGCTTCGCAATTCGAATCATTGAAGATGCCCTTTATCATAATGTTTTCAATACCCTTTGCCTTTTCAGGAGTAGCAATTGCCCTCTTCCTTACCGATACGGCATTGAGTGTTATTTCGGGTATTGGAGCCGTTATGCTGATTGGTATTGTTGTTAAGAATGCTATCGTTCTGGTCGACTTTATCAACCTTATGCGTGAACGCGGGAATGAACTTTATGAAGCAATAGCCATATCGGGGCGATCGCGACTCAGACCGGTTCTGATGACCTCTGCAACGACAATTTTAGGTATGTTGCCACTGGCAATTAGTAAAGGATCAGGTTCAGAGTTATGGAGTCCGATGGGTATTGCCGTAATTGGGGGACTTGTATTCTCAACTGTTGTAACACTTGTACTTGTACCTGTTGTTTATGCGATATTTGCAAAGCGAGGTGAGAGAAACAAAAATCTTGCAGTCTATTCCGAATTCGATTTCATGAATGACAGTAATGGTAATACGAAATAAATTGAATCAAATAAATAACTGATTATGAAAGCAATAATGATAATATACAACCAGGCACATACCGAAAAGATAGAGTACCTGCTCGATAAGCTCGGGATAAAAGGGTATTCATTATGGGAAAATGTACAGGGAAGGGGCAGCGAAACAGGTGTTCCCCACCTGGGAACTCATGCCTGGCCAGAAATAAATAAAAGTGTCCTGACCATCGTTGATGATGAACTGGTTGATACTGTCCTTGACAAGGTTAAGAGGATTGATGAAGTAAACGAAGAAGTAGGGATCAGAGCTTTCGTCTGGGATATCCTGAAGTTGGTTTAAGGTTTGTTTTCGAATTGTTCTTAACTTACAACCCTACATTTAAACTTAAAAGACTTCAGAAAAATTCAATTCTAAGTTTTGGAAAGATGAAAAGTTATTTTAGGTGTTTGTTCCTGATTCTGGGGCTCTTTTGGGCAACCACTGCTCTTTCTCAGACCCCCTTTCGCCGTGGAGTAAATCTTACAGGCTGGTTTCAGGTAAACAGCCCGGGACAAATTCAGTTTACCAGATTTACAAAACAGGATCTCATCAAAATTAAAAGCCTTGGATGCGATGTGATCAGGTTACCCGTCAATTTACACAGTATGACCAAAGGCAGCCCGTTATTTATTCTTGATCAGTTATATATTTCATTTCAGGATTCAGTGGTTACATGGTGCGAACAGCTTCATTTATATCTGATAATTGATAATCACAGCTTTGATCCGAATGTAAATACAAGTCCCGATATAGGCGATATTCTTACAAAAGTCTGGTCACAGATTGCTGCTCATTACAAAGACAGGTCTGAATATATTCTGTATGAAATACTGAATGAACCACATGGAATAAACACTTCAGCCTGGGGCATAATACAAAATCAGGTAATTAGTGCTATCCGTGCAAAAGATAATAAGCATACAATTATTATCGGAGGATCAGGATACAACTCATATAACGAACTTAAGAATCTTCCTGTCTATAATGACGCCAACCTGCTTTATACTTTCCATTTTTATGACCCATTTATTTTTACGCACCAGGGTGCTTCATGGGTCTCTCCATCTATGGAACCTCTTACAGGTATGCCTTTCCCGTTTGATGCTTCAAGAATGCCAGTCTGTCCTGTTAGTCTTAAAGGTACCTGGATTGAGAGTAATTTGAACAGTTATTCGAACGAAGGTAACGTTAGTCACGTTAAACAGCTGATCGACAACGCAATCAGTTTCAGAAACAGCAGGAATGTAAATATTTTCTGTGGTGAATTCGGAGTTTACATTCCCAATAGCTTAAATGACGACAGAACCTACTGGTATAATATTGTAAAACAATATCTTGAAGATAATAATATCCCTTGGACAACCTGGGATTATAAAGGCGGTTTTGGTTTATTCAAAAAGGGATCGAATGAGTTATTTGAGCATGATCTGAATGTTCCGCTTTTGCAATCATTAGGATTAAATGTGCCGTCTCAGACACCCTTTTCGATTAAACCTGATTCGACAGGTTTTAGTCTATACTCAGATTTCATTGGTCCGGATATTAAAGATGGAAGTTATGGTACAGGACTTAGTAATTTCTACTCATCTGATCTCCCAAATAATAACAATTACTGTCTTCACTGGAGTGGTTTCATCCAGTATAATGCCATTGTGTTTAACTTTAATCCTGACAAGGATCTTTCAAAGCTTGTTTCGGGAGGTTATGCAATTGATTTTATGGTACGAGGGAATTTACCTGGAATTAAATTCGATATCCGGTTCATTGATACAAAGACACAAGCCGCTGGTGATCATCCATGGCGTATGAGTGCTACAATAGATGAATCAAATGCTGCCTGGGATATGAAATGGCACCATGTTAATATTCCCCTGACCTCATTTACTGAACGCGGGTCATGGGATAATAACTTGTGGTACAATCCTGAAGGTAAATTCGACTGGAGTGCTATTGACAGATTTGAAATCTCAACAGAATATTCCGGAACAACTGGAAAACAATTATGGTTTGATAATATACATATAACAAACAGTGATAGTGCGATTGTTCGTGAATCTGGTGTACTTGGAGTTGAAAAGATCAGCTATCAAACCGGGATGCAACTGAAAATGACACCAAATCCGATGAAGTATTCTACAACTATCTCATATACATTACCGGAAGAAAGTCAAATCTCTGTCTGCATTTTCTCATTAGCTGGTAATAAAATCCGTATTCTTTTAAATGGCGTTCAGTTATCAGGATATCAATCATTAACCTGGGATGGGTGTGACGATAATGGGGTTCCGGTTCAATGCGGGTTATATATTTGTGTCCTGAAAGCCCCGGGATATATCATTTCGGGAAAGATTATCAGATAAATAAAAAAGGCGCAGTTTGTAACTACACCTTTTGCAACATTCTGATGGACCAGATTTTTAAAAAATTCTCTATTCTTCTTCTTCCTCTTCCGAGTATGCTTTGATTACTGCATCCTGAACATCTCCGGGTACCTGGGCATATTCTGCAAACTTCATGGTATACATTGCACGTCCACCTGTTATTGAGCTCAGCGCTGTGGAATATTTATTCATTTCGGCAAGAGGAACTTTT
>JAPLEB010000098.1 GCA_026391555.1 Bacteroidia bacterium
GCTCCTGCCCCGTCAGTCACAGGGGCAAAATGCTATAATGCACTGTAATACACATTGATACATTGCTTTTGTCTGACATTCACCTTTCAAGTAATGTTAAAGTTAAACAATAAAATGGAATTGGATTATAATATTTTATAGACATCTCCAAAAACTTTGCTTTCACAACCATATCGTTGGACAATCAATTTGAATCCCCGCGAACGCATTGACTTCGCCGAGCTCGTAAACTCGGTTCTCCGTTGCTTGTTCGTGGAGCTGCGGGGGGTACCTCGCTCACTTCGTTCGCCCGGTGATCCCCTTGTTCCCGTTCTGCAAATAGAAAACAACCACCATGTTTCACATGGTTTTTTTGTTTTTATGTATCCCTTTTGAAAGCGAGCTTTCAACGGTCCCCATAAAAACAAAAACCCCTTTCGGGGTGGTTGTTTTCTGCTTGTTCGTGGAGCTGCGGGGAGTCGAACCCCGGTCCAAACACGGAAGTCATACGCTTTCTACATGCTTATTCCTGCTTAATTTTCGTGACCAGCCAGCTGCAGAACAACCTAACCGACCCTTATTTCCTGTTTGTTTCGCCATCGGGTCGGAACAACCTTCAGACTAGCCCCGGATTGCGTGCGTCTCCGTGTCGGATTGGATCAGGGCATGACCGTCCGGGAAACGTCTCGTCCCAACATATATGCTGAGAGATTATGCCTTTCGGCGTAAAGTGCTTAAGCTACTGTTATTCGCTTATGCCGCGAGAGCGTAATTGTTTTCGCCTTTTATTGTTTTGTAACTCGGTTTAAGGGACGCGTTACCTCACCCTGCATGCTTACATAACACCCCTCATGCTGTCAAAACCATGTCAGCCCCGTTGTTATGAAATGCAAAGATACAAAATAGTCTGTAAAGGAAAAAGGAGAAAGGAAAAAGGAAAAAGGCAAAAGTGTTATGATGTTATGATGTTATGGCGGTTAGAAGTTACAACGTCATAACGACACAACGATATAACGACATAACTGACTTAATTTCGTATCTTCACATCTCTAAAAGTAATGGTTCTGTAACCATGGGAAAGATATTAAGAATTGGTGTTCTCCGCGAAACATGCAACCCTCCCGACAGAAGGGTGCCTCTTTCACCAGCTTACAGTTATCTCAATGATTATCTTATTCCTGGTATAAAATGAAAATAATCTTACTTGGTACTGCATATCCTTACAGAGGAGGACTGGCCGCATATAATGAAAGGCTCGCCGGCCAGTTTGCAATAGAGGGACATGAAGTCAGGATTTTTACTTTTTCTCTTCAATACCCGGGTTTTCTTTTCCCTGGTAAATCACAATATATAGACGGTTCTTCTCCTGAAGGAATAAATATCGAACGAAGAATAAATTCGATTAATCCATTCAACTGGATATCAGTAGGATATAAGATCAGGAAAGAAAAGCCGGATATTCTCATTATTAAATATTGGCTCCCATTCATGTCTCCCTGTTTCGGGACGATTGCGAGGATAGCCAGGTCTGACAACCATACTAAGGTTATATGCATTTTTGATAATGTAATACCTCATGAGAAAAAACCGGGGGACAGGCTTCTAACTAAATATTTTGTGAACTGCATTCATGGTGCAGTGGCTATGTCTCAATCAGTTATGAACGACCTGAGGTTATTCAGAAAATATATCCCGGCAAAGCTTAATCCACACCCTCTTTTTGATAATTTCGGAGTTCCGGTGAATAAAGAAGATGCCCTGACCAAACTTGGCCTTGACCCGGACAGTAAATATTTATTGTTTTTCGGATTCATCAGGGCTTACAAGGGGCTCGATCTTCTAATTAAAGCCTTTGCAGATAACAGGTTGAGAAATAAACATTTAAAACTGATAATAGCGGGTGAGTTCTATGAGAACAGCAAACCATACCTGGATCTTGTGAAAAAGCATAATCTTGAAAATGACATTATCTTTTATGGCAGGTTCATAAATGATAATGAGGTGAAAATCTTCTTTAGTGTTGCCGATCTTGTTGTACAACCCTATAAAACTGCTACCCAGAGCGGAGTAACTCAGATTGCCTTTCATTTTGAAAAGCCCATGCTGGTAACAGATGTGGGCGGATTAAGGGAGATTGTGCCGGACGGAATATGTGGTTATGTTGTAAAACCGGAGCCTAATGAAATTACAGAATCAATTCTCGATTATTTTGATAACAACCGGGAAGCTCATTTTACAGAAGGAGTGAAGAAGGAAAAAGATAAATTTACCTGGAATAAAATGACTGCTTCAATAATAGAGGTTTATAATAAATGTCTTACAACTCAGACCTGAAAAATATTATTAAACTTTGAGTCTGAAATGATTATAATTATTAAGTTTACTTTTTTCCCTGATTTTCGAAACTTAATTTTGGTTCCGGTAAATATCTTACACTAAGGAACAAACAAAAAAGTGAATTGATAAGAACTATTTATATAAGATTATATGATTTACAGAAGTAAGGCTCCTTTACGTCTTGGCCTTGCCGGAGGAGGCAGTGATGTTTCTCCTTTCTCAGACATTTATGGCGGAGCTGTATTAAATGCTACAATTGATCAGTATGCCTATTGTACTATCGAAGAAACATTTTTTGACACAATAGTTATTTATGCTTCAGATTTAAACACAAAAAAACGATATCCTTCGGTTCTTAATTTGCCACTTGATGGACATCTTGACCTGCATAAAGGAGTTTATAACCGGATTGTTCAAAACTTTGGAATCACAAAACCTTTATCTTTCAAAATTACTACTTATTGTGATGCTCCTCCAGGCAGTGGTCTGGGCTCCTCATCAACTATGGTTGTTGCTATTCTTAAAGCATTTGCAGAATGGCTGAACCTGCCGTTAGGGGATTATGACATGGCATATTTAGCCTATCAGATAGAGCGGATCGATTTAGGACTCAGCGGAGGGAAGCAAGATCAATACGCAGCTACTTTTGGAGGATTTAATTTTATTGAGTTCTACAAAGACGACAGAGTAATTGTGAATCCACTAAGGATAAAGCGTTGGATAGTCGATGAACTGGAGGTATCGATGGTTCTCTTTTACACCGGGGCTTCCCGTTCTTCTGATAAAATAATTAAGGAACAACAGAAAAATACCCGGGAAGGAAAAAAACTTCCAACCGAAGCCACTCTGAAGATTAAGCAAAATTCTTTTATTATGAAAGATTTCTTACTTAAAGGCGACATAGTTCAGTTTGCCAAAGCACTAGGTAAAGAATGGGAAAACAAAAAGAAAATGGCGACATCTATTACTAACAGAAATATTGAAAAAATATATGAAGCAGCAATTAAATCAGGCGCTTACGGGGGGAAGGTTTCAGGGGCAGGTGGAGGTGGTTTCATGTTTTTCACAATTAATCCTACCAAAAGGGTAAATTTAATTAACACCCTGAACCGGTTTAATGGCAAAGTGATAAATTTCCATTTCAGTGATAATGGTTGTCATGGATGGAAAATAAATGAAAAATAAAAATCCGGTTCAAATGCAGACAATTATTAAAAATCAAATAAGAAGTTCTATTGCTTTAAAACAGAAGTTATTGGAAGAACAAACTGTTTTGTCCGGCATTGAAAAGGCAGTCCTGTTAATAACATCTGCTTTCAGAAATAATCAAAAAATATTGTTGGCAGGTAATGGAGGCAGCGCTGCCGATGCCCAGCATATTGCCGGAGAATTGGTAAATCGTTTTTATTTTGACCGTCCGGGGTTGCCTGCAATTGCATTAACAACAGATACTTCCGTTTTAACGGCAATAGGAAATGATTATGGCTTTGTAAAACTTTTTGCCCGGCAGATTAAAGCATTAGGTAACTCAGGAGATGTGTTTATTGGCATTTCGACATCCGGTAATTCCCCGAATATGATTGAGGCATTTAATGTTTGTAAGGAAAAAGGAATTGTAACTATTGGGCTTACAGGTTTATCTGGCGGCCTGATGAAAGATCTGTGTGATATCTGCATAAGCGTTCCATCTGATGAGACACCTCGAATACAGGAAACTCAAATCCTTATCGGACATATAATATGTTGCATTGTTGAAGAAGAATTATTTGGGCGACCCAACCCGTTAATATAATGGAAGCAATAGTTTTAGCAGGAGGAATGGGAACCCGGTTGCGTGAAGTTGTTTCTGATGTTCCCAAACCAATGGCTCCGATTAATGGTAAACCATTCCTTTTCTATCTTTTTCAGTGGTTAAAGCAATATCCGGTTGAAAGACTAATACTTTCTACCGGCTATATGTCAGATTGCATAATGGAGTATTTTGGAAATTCATTTTGCAGCATTCCTGTTGAATATGTAATAGAAGAAAAACCATTAGGTACCGGTGGGGCAGTAAGATATGCACTTCAAAAAACTTCAGGAAGTAATATTCTGATAATAAATGGAGATACATATTTTCCAATCGACCTCAATAATTTTTATTTGTTGCATACAAATAAGAACCATCTTTTTTCGATAGCATTAAAGCGAATGCAAAATTTTTACCGGTACGGATCTGTCGAATGTCATGAAAATACGATAATAAAATTTAATGAAAAAAAGATTTGTTCAGACGGTTTAATAAATGGAGGTATTTATCTGGTGAACAGACAATTTTTTGAATCAAAACCATTGCCTGAGGTATTTTCTTTGGAGAACGAAATATTAGAAAAGGAGGCCGGATCATCAATCTTAAAAGGGTTCGTATTTGACAATTTGTTTATTGACATTGGATTGCCGGAAGACTACCATAGAGCTGAATCTATATTAACAACCAGGTAAATGAATCCCCGCGAGCGCATTGGCTTCGCCGAGCTCGTATACTCGGTTCTCCGTTGCTTGCTGCGAAGAGCTTCAATTTAAAAAAAAGTATTATTTCTTTCCATTCTTTGCACAACGGAAACCGATATTAAACAATGAAGTTTCTACTGAATTGGATCCGCGAAATGAAACAGTATAACTGTGTTCTGCTGCCTGATCGAAAAAAAATGATCCTCCCCTTATAACTCTGGTATTGGAATCGTAGTAATTGGGTTGGGTATTGCCTTTATATAACCTGAAAACATCACTACACCATTGCCATACGTTGCCACCCATGTCAGTCAACCCTGCCTGAGTTATCCCGAAACTACCAACAGGCGATGTGTTAACAAATCCATCGTTGCCCTGGGGAGCAGACTGTTCTCCCTGCCATACATTAGCCTTGTATTTGCCATTTTCAATAATAGATTTGCCCCAACTGTAGGGATCGGAAGAGTTTTTTCCGTTACGGGCAGCATATTCCCATTCGGCTTCAGTTGGTAACCTTAGTCCTGCCCAATTACAATAAGCCACCGCATCGTTCCAACTTACCTGGGTTACAGGATGATTATCGCTTGCTTCAGGCTGACCCGGACCCATAGGGAATTTCCAGTTAGCTCCCGGGAGTAAAATCCATTGCCCGGATGGTATATTATAAACACCTGCATCACCGAAATTTTGAGCATCAGTAATATATCCTGTTTCTTTTACAAACTTCCGGAATTGTTCAACTGTAACCAGATTTTTATCCAGACAGAATGAATTTATGAGGGTGTCAAACACAGGGGATTCGTTGGGTAAGCGTTGAGATCCGATCTGTATTTTTCCCCCGGGGAAATAGATCATTGCACGTATTGTGTCAGGTGCTGCAACTTCAGAAACATCTGGCAAAGGCAGATTTGAAACTGTTGTAGTTTTATTCTCTTTGCGCTGACCGCAAGAGCTTATAGTCAGAATCAATGCAAATGTGATAAGATTTTTCATTTTAGATACAAGGCTAAATTATTAAGTTATTCGTTTTACTATTTTTACAGGCATACATAATACTACCAGAAGCAAAATATTTTAATTTTTCGTACTCAAAGGTAATTGAATTTTAATAAATTTAGATTTGCGAATACATATTAGCTGTAAAAGTCACTGGTTTTTCAAGTTACCTGCAAAGTTGCCAGAATTTTTTTGGCGGAGAATAATGAATTATTTTTAATAGACCTCATCCCGAACCTCTTATACACTATTCAACTAAATATTATTTACAAACTTAATTAAACTTTGGAAACATTTTATATAATATTTGTTTCCTAAGTTTATTTATATTATTTTTGCCGCATGATTGATGAGCTGAATAAAATACTGATAAAGACCCGTGAGTTATACATGAAGTATGGTATAAAGAGTATAACCATGGATGATGTTGCTCGGGAGTTAAGCATTTCCAAAAAAACTCTCTACCAATTCGTTGCAGATAAAGATGATCTGGTGGGTAAGTTTTGTGAAAATGAAATTGCGCAAAGGCAGGAGGAATTGTTTAATTGCTTTCAAATTGGATTCAATGCAATTGAAGAGATATTTCAGATTTCGGTATTCATGCACAAATTAATGAGGGATCAGAATCCTGCAACCGATTATGATCTTAAGAAATACTACCCCCATCACTATCAGAGAATTGTAGAAACCCGCAGGGAGAGAATGTACAACTACATTCTTCTTAATCTTAAAAATGGGAAAAAAGAAGGGTTATATCGTGAGGATATGGATGAGATAATAATTGCTAAACTGTACTTGTCAAGAACAGAAAATGTTCATTTTAATGAGCTGTTTTCAGTAGAGGAATTTACTTCATTTAAACTATTTACAGAACTTATTACTTACCATGTTCGTGGTATTGCAACAGGAAAAGGAATAACGATTTTGGAAAAAAAATTGAAAAAATTAGAAACTAAAAACTATAAATAATTTTTAAGTATGAATCTGATAAGAAAATGTCTCCTGACAGTTATTATCCCGGGGTTAGTTACTCCAGGGTTTAGTCAGGATAATAAAGAAATACTAAAACTTTCAATTTCCGAAGCACAAACATACGCACTTCAGAATAACCGATCTGTTCAATCATCAAGAATTGATATTGATATTGCAGGTAAAAAGGTCTGGGAAACCATTGCAATGGGACTTCCTCAGCTGAACCTGGCAACAAATTATCAGCATCAGTTTGTTGTTCCTCAGCTGAGCTTTGGTCCGTACCTTGATGTAAATTCATTACCGGAAGGTTCAATTACCAAAGCAGATATACTGAGTGCATATAAAGCATCTCCAGCAATATCACTGGGGGTTAAAAACAATACAACATTCGATTTTACACTTTCTCAGCTCATATTCAGTGGTGAATATATTGTAGGACTTCAGGCTACAAAAGTATTTAAGGAGATATCGGAGAAGACTCTTGTTAAAACTGAGGCACAGACAAAAGAATCAGTTGCAGGGACCTATCATCTTGTTTTGGTTCTGGGTGAAAATATCAGGGTGCTGAGCGAAAGTCTGAAAGCGATTGAACAGATGTATGGCGATATGGTAAAGATGAACCGGCAGGGTTTTAATGAGGAGACCGATGTCGACCAGATAAAGATCAATAAGACTAACATACAGACTCTTATAACCTCGATGGAATCGCAAAAGGATGTCTCTGTCAAGCTGCTGAAATTTCAGCTTGGTGTTGATTTCGGCCAGGAGGTTATTTTGACCGACAGTCTTCCGGGCGTTATAAATTCAGGTAATATGGAGTATCTGACTTCACCTGCATTTAATGTTGAAACCAGTGTTGATTACCAGATGATAAGTAATTTGGAAAAGGCATCGGCATTATCACTGAAACGTGAACAGTCAAAGGTTTTGCCGACTCTTTCTGCTTTTTACCGCCGTCATGAACAGCTTAATACTCCTGCATTTAACTTCGCTGTAAAAGATATGGTCGGAGTTTCAATAAATGTTCCGATCTTCTCAAGCGGGATGCGTGCCTCAAAAATCAGTCAGGCACGATTCGATCTCGAAAAATCGAAGCTTAATACCGAAAATGTCAGTCAGAGTTTAATCATGGAATATGAATCCGCCATGAACAGCTACAAGACTGCATTCAGCAATTTCGTAAACAACAGGGAGAGTATGATGCTGAGCAAAAGGGTTTATGATAAAACCATTATCAAGCAGCATGAAGGTGTTTCATCAAGTTTTGAGCTTACACAAAACCAGAACCAGTTCCTTACAGCTGAATCGAATTATTACAGTTCAGTTCTTTCACTGCTTAATGCAAAGGCAAAACTGGACCGTATTTTAAGCAATAACAAATAATCAAAAAGTTTTAATAATTTGAATAATAATACAAATCAGATCAGATATGAAAACCATCAATTTAAGAATAGCAGGTATAGTAGTTTTGTTTTTTATCTTTTCATGCAGCACCGACAAGCAGGCACAGCTGACAAAATTAAAACAACAGGAGACTGATATAGCTGAAAAGATTAAGAATCTTGAAACTGAGATAAAATCAGGAAAGAAGGATTTGTTAAATACAGAAGAGTTTAAGTTTGTTGGCTTAACGGATGTGAAAACCAGAATTTTCGACCATTACATCAGGGTACAGGGGAAGCTTGATGGTGATCAGAATGTCGCTGTCTTTGCCGAGGCTCCGGGAACAGTTTATGCCAGATATGCCGATGTTGGCCAGGTGGTTACAAAAGGTCAGGTTCTGGCACAGATAGATGATCAGCAGTACCGCAGTCAGCTTGAAGGTCTGGAAACCCAGTATAAATTTGCATCAGATATGTTCGATAAGCAGCAACGTCTGTGGGATCAGAAAATTGGAAGCGAAGTTCAGTACCTTCAGTCTAAAACTTCCAAAGAATCACTGGAGCGGCAGCTTTCATCTTTAAAGCAGCAGGTTGATAAATTTAAGATTAAATCGCCCATTGATGGTACTATTGAGGAGTGCAATATAAAGGTTGGCAGCGTGGTTTCGCCCGATCCCCGACTTGCTGCATTCAGAGTTGTTGCATTTAATAACCTTAAGGTAACTGCTGAAGTTTCTGAAGCATATTCTGCAAGAGTTCAGAAAGGCGATGACCTTATAGTGTTGTTTCCTGATGTTGATAAGCAGGTCGAGACTGAGGTATCATTCGTCAGTAAATATATTAATCCTGTGAACAGGACATTTCTTATTGAGACCAGAATCAGCAGCAGTTCACCTGATCTGAAGGCTAATATGATTGCAATTATTCAGATTAACGATTACCATGCCGAGAATGCAGTTGTGGTGCCAATGAATGTGATTCAGAAAGACGAGACCGGCAGTTATGTTTATGTTGTGCGCCCGAAAGAATCACTGAATGCGGCCTACAAACAACCGGTAGTTTTGGGCAGCAGCTATAACGGTGTTGCCGAGATTGTTAAAGGATTAGCTGCCGGAGATAAAGTTGTTTCAACCGGATATCAGGAACTGATAGATGGAGAATATATAATGTTTTAATTTTCAGGCTGATATTGGTTAAATCAGAGAATAATAATTTATTTTCATGGAAAAAAAATATAAAGAATTTTTTGCTACAAGCTGGGCAATTGACAATAAGATCAGTGTTTACGTGCTGGTATTCATAATATGTGTTTTTGGTATTATAAACTACAACACTATTCCAAAAGAACAGATCCCGGAGATTGTTATTCCGAGCATAGTTGTTAACTCAATATATCCCGGAACATCACCATCAGATATTGAAAATCTCGTTACACGTCCGCTGGAGAAGAATCTTAAATCCATTAGCGGGGTGAAAAAGATAACATCACGTTCCGTACAGGATTTTTCAGCCATTATCGTTGAGTTCAACACAGGAATAGAGATAAAAGATGCCAAACAGAAAGTAAAGGATGCTGTTGATAAAACAAAAAAAGATCTTCCAACCGATCCGTCATTCATAGCGCCTTCGGTTATGGAAATCGACCTTTCGGAGATTCCCATACAGTACATTAACCTCTCAGGTGATATACCACTCGACAGGCTTAAGAAATATGCCGACGATATGAAGGATCGTATCGAGAGTCTTAAGGAGATTACCCGTGTTGAAATAGGGGGTGCGCTCGACCGCGAAATACAGATAAATATTGATATGTATAAGATGAAAGCTGCAAGTCTTACATTCAGAGATGTGGAACAGGCAGTTACCTTAAATAATATGACAGTATCCGGCGGAAATATCGATTTGCAGGGTATGAGCCGTTCAATAAGAGTTGTGGGTGAAGTAAAGAATGTTGAGGAGATTCAGAATATTGTCATAAACACATCAAGCGGGGCACAGGTAAAGCTTAAGGATATTGCAATCGTTCGCGACGGTTATCGCCAGCCTGAGAATTTTGCCCGCTACGATGGGAAAAATGTTATTACTCTTAATGTTATAAAGAAGAGCGGTCAGAACCTTCTTGATGCAGCTGACCAGATCAAAGCTATCATTGCAGACATGCAGAAGTCTAAGCTTCCTTCAAATCTTATAGTTGAAGTAACAGGAGACCAGTCGCGTTTTACCAGAAATACAGTAAATGAGCTGAATAACACTATTATCATCGGTTTCATTCTTGTTACCATAGTTCTGATGTTCTTCATGGGACTGGTGAATGCTATTTTTGTGGGATTCTCGGTGCCATTATCAATGGCTATTGCTTATATTTTTCTGCCATGGATCGGCTTCACCATGAACATGCTTGTTATGTTCTCGTTCATTTTTGCACTTGGAATTGTTGTGGATGATGCTATTGTGGTTATTGAAAATACCCACAGGATACATAAGAAAACGAAAATGGATATTGCACATTCCGCGAAGTCCGCTGCCGGAGAAGTCTTTGTTCCGATCCTTTCGGGTACTCTCACCACTCTCGCCCCGTTCTTTCCTCTTGCCTTCTGGCCGGGAGTAGTCGGAAGTTTTATGGTATTTATCCCCGTGACGCTTATTATCACACTGTTTGCCTCACTTATCGTCGCTTATATTTTCAATCCTGTTTTTGCGGTGGATTTTATGAAGCACGACGAGGAAGATCGTCCTTTGCCCTTACCAAAAGTATATAAGATTACAGCAGGGATAGCAGTTGCTTCACTTCCTTTTTATCTGTTACACTTTCCCGGAATTGCCAATTTCCTTAATATTATTGCAATCTCTTTCCTGCTTCATAATTTATGGGGATTTAAGGTACTTCGTAAGTTTCAGTCCCGCTTTATCCCTGCTATGATGAGAAGATATGAGAGTCTGCTGACCTGGGTTATACAGGGAAGGAGGCCGGGTTATTTGCTCTGGGGTATGATTGGACTGTTTGTGTTTACGATGGTACTGTTTAATATTGTAAAACCGAAAGTAGTATTTTTCCCCGACAGTGAGCCTAATACAATATATACTTATGTCAAGATGCCTGTCGGTACGGCTTTAAATATCACTGACTCCGTTGCCAGGGTTGTGGAAGGCCGTATTATGAATGTGCTTGGGGAGAATAACCCTATTGTTGAATCGGTTGTTACCAATGTGGCATTTCTTGCATCTGACAACAATTTCGATAACTCCAGCAAATCATCAAATCTTGCCAAGGTAGGAGTAAACTTTGTTGAGTACAGTAACCGTAAAGGACAGAGTACAGGAGTTTATATGAACATGATACGCGAGGCATTAAAGAATATTGCCGGTGCTGAAATAGTTGTGGATAAGACAAAAATGGGACCTCCTACAGGGAAAGCGATTAATATTGAAATATCAGGGGATGATTTAAAACAGCTCTCATTAACTTCTGACCGTTTCAAACGTTTTGTCGATTCTTTACAGATAGGAGGGATCGAGGAGTTGAAATCCGACTTCGCAACCACGAAACCGGAACTTATGATTAACCTCGATCGTGAGCGGGCTAATTTTGAGGGGATCAGTGCCGCAATTGTCGGCGATGCAATCCGCACAGGCCAGCTTGGAAAAGAGATATCCAAATTCCGCGAAGGTGAAGATCAGTATCCTATTATGCTTCGTTTTGAGGAAAACCAGCGTAAGGATATCGAACAGCTTCTTAATCTCACAATTACTTACCGCGACATGAACTCCGGACTTTTGCGTCAGATTCCTCTGTCGGTCGTTGCCAGTATCGATTATGTAAACAGTTATGGTCAGATAAACAGGCTCAACCTCAAGCGGGTTATAACAATATCATCTAATGTTATTGATGGTTTTAATGCTAACGAGATTAATGCCAAGCTGAAAAAATTGATTCCACAGTTCTCAAAGTCATCCGATGTTGATGTCCGCCTTACAGGTGAACAGGAGGACCAGGCAGAATCAATGTTGTTCCTTTTAAAAGCAATGATTCTTTCTTTGTTCCTTATTATGTTTATACTTATCACACAATTTAACTCAATGTCTAAAGCTCTGATTATAATTTCCGAGGTAATATTCAGTTTAATCGGTGTGCTGCTGGGGTATATGATTTTTGGCATGACCATCTCTATCATTATGACTGGTATGGGCATTGTTGCATTGGCAGGTATTGTTGTCAGAAATGGAATACTGCTGGTAGAATTTACTGATGTACTGAAAGAGCAGGGACTTAAAACACGCAAAGCGATTATAGAAGCCGGGAAAACACGTATCACACCTGTAGTTCTGACAGCGACAGCTACTATCCTTGGACTAATCCCATTGGCCATCGGGATGAACATTAACTTTAAAACGTTACTTACAGAACTGAATCCGCATCTGCATTTCGGTGGAGATAATGTAATGTTCTTCGGACCACTGTCATGGACAATCATTTTCGGATTAAGCTTTGCCACATTCCTGACACTGATTCTGATACCCGTGATGTATATTGTGATTTATAAAAGAAATATCAGAAGACTGCGTCGGAAATCGAATAGGCTGGCGCAAAAAGATTTACTAAAATAAACTATAATAATACGCTATTCTGTTTGCGTCCGCAATGGAGTGCCGATTATCATATAAATATCAACATACAAATGAATTACTGGCCTTCTGAGATCACAAATCTGGCTGAACTTCAGGAGAGGTTGAATTGCTGCCCGCTCTTCCGTCTGACTGGAAGAAGGGGAGGGTTCAAAACAACCCAATCGACAAAATAATACCTTTTATACATTGGTTTGATGTCCATTGCTTTGGACGCTCCCAAATTAGTAACCGACTTAGCTCTGGCCCTGAACTGCAACTCGCTTTTGGGAATATCGATGTATATCAGCAATCCCTCCCAACCTGCCAAAGCAGCTCCACAACCGATCAGGATATTGAGGTCACTACCCATATCTGATTTCAGACCCTGAAGTTTATTCGGATCAAAAAAATCTATTAGATTCAGGGTAGTTCGTTTACCGAAAATCGGATCGTCACCTCCCAAAAAAGGTTCAATCGTTCGATTAATCTCATCCTCTTGTTTCATAGCTTCATCAATCAGTTTCCAGGCAACTTTTTTGCCCAGCTTGATCAATTCTACATCTAATTTATCTTTAAATTCTGTAAAGAACACACCAACATAACCATCAATGATGATCTGATTTTCTCCTGCAATTAGTTTTGCCAAAGACTCAAAACCTTCAAATATTTTTCCATCCTCAATTTTCAGTGTCGGATATAGATCGTACATTCCTTTTACTGAAGCCTTTTTGTTAAACGGCATCAGATATTGATCGGATTTACGCCAATTCACCTTTTCCATCTTTGTTCTATTGTGTTTTAATATATAATTTCATTATCAAGTTCATTAGGATTTGGCGCTTCTATCGGGTAATGTTCCTGCTCATTTTTTTCAACCGGTAAGGACAAAATTGGCTCGTCATGAATTATTTGTTTTTATTTGAGTCCAATGTTGTCTGGCAAATTGGCATGTTGCTGATAGCTTTCTTACTTAGGGGGAGGGGAAAAAATTTTTAAATTCAATTGGAGCAGCAGGCACATTCTTTGCCGGGCTTGGAAGAGTATGTCCAAAAAGTTAGAAAATCATCTGAAAACGAGTAAACCCGGCTTCTTGAAAAACGAAAAACAAATGAAAATGTAAAAGAACACCAACATATTACCCAAAAACCACCGAACCTGCCTGAAATGAGGCTTCAAATGGAACCCGAATAACGGTGGTAAGTGCCTATAAATACGTCAAGTGAACGGATTTAGAGCAACGTGAGACTTCATGCTGGGCACTATCCCGCCAAAGCGGGACAGGCTATGCCACATGAAGTCCTCTTTATTATAGGCTGGCTTTTATTCCTGTCTCGGCGTTAGTAAAATGTCTCGTTATATATATTTTTATTTTAGTCCAATAGTGTCTACCAAATTGTCATGTTGTAGATCGTTTTCTTACATAGGAGATAGGGCGAAAAATTTTAAAATTCTATCTTGTTATTTTGCAAGCTCTTTGCCAAAGCATTGGTTGTAGCGTTGGCTCATAGGCTTTGGCAATGTGCTTGCAAATGCGTTGGTTATGTAATTCTCCGGATTGGTTTATTTGTCATTGTTAATAGTTTTTCAATCTGTCCACCTGAACTGGCATATCCTACGGTAATACTATCTGCAAGTTCAATCATCATTTTGTTTCTTAATTCTGCTGTCTGCTCAGTTACTCGTTTGGTTGATTTATCAAATGGTGTAATGATTAATAGCCTACCTTCATTTAATGGGTTTTGTAGTTCCGGCACCATTTTTTCTTTCAGTCCTCTTGCGAGAACTATAATGATGGGTTGTTTCCCTTTGAATAAATAATGAAAAACATCTTTTTCTATTTGACTGTGAAAGCCACTGATTACACAATTTCCTTTTTCTCTTTGCTCAATTGCCCAATCAAAGCACTTTATCACTGCACTTGCCGGAATTTTCCGGCTGCAAAGAAAAGCTGTTTTCGGTAGCTTTAATAACATCTCATTTCCTAATAGTTGTTCTATCTTCATTTTCCATTACATCTTTAACTTGGACACCATGTCTAAGTTTCTGTCCAAGTTCAATATTAACTCACCACTTTTTTTATTAAGCTCTCCACTTTTTGTTTTATGAATTCTTACAACACGTTCATTATCAATAATTATATTAAATACTACTCCCCACTTTTTAGTGTCTTAAATCCTATGGCCACCAATAAAATCTTTACCTCGTTGTGTAATTATATATGCTTGATTGGGGTCATTTGGATTATCTGGAATAGTATAGCTAATTAAATGATTATCTTTAAGAGGCTTCACATAATCATCCCTATACCTTTCTTTGCTTTTATATCCAAGAGTTGTGGCAAGCTCTTCAATATTAACAGGTTCAAGTGATAGTAATAGAGTACTCAATATAATCCGTCCTCTAATCTTTAGGAGCTCCCCACTTTTTTCTTCCCAGCTCCCAACTTTTTTTAATTGCTCTATCTGTATGTTGTTATTTATCAGGAATCTTATCTTATTTAACTCCTCACTTTTTACTTCCCAAAGCTTTACCATTTCTATTGCCAACAGGTCAATATCTACTATCTCCTTTAATTCTAAATTTAATGGCAGATTCTTTAGCAATTTCAGCTTTTGTTCCCCTATTTGAGCAACTGATAATTGAGCTAGACCAATTAGCATGTTGAATCTATCACCAATTTTTTCTACTATTATTGGAATAGTTGTAACAAAAGGATCATCTTCAATGAAAGAAGGCCTGGCGCCAGGAGTATAAAAATTCAGATATTTACTGATATTTTTAACTCCGGAACCAATTTCGTCTGCCCAATTCAGTTCGCTGAAAAACCGTCTGATGTTTGGATTTTTAGGTTCTGCACTAAATGTATCTAAATTCAATGGGCCGGTGAACCTTGGTTTGTTAGGGTTTTTTGCTTCAATACGGTCTTTGTAAATAATAATCTCACTTGCCAGCGCAGTATTATATTCTCTATGGATAATAACATTGGCGACAAGTTCCCTGAATATTAATTCCCTCAAATCTTTTCTCTGATCTCCTTCAATAAAGAACTTTTCAGGCCATTTTGTCTTTACAAAATCTAAAATTGTCATGTAAGTATCCACTAGATTTGTTCGCAAAGGTGGCAGACGGTCATCCCAGCGGTCAAGGTTTTCCCTGCGAACCATTACATCAATCTTATAAGCCGGTAAAATATTACCAATGGTTTCGTCTTTACCAAAAACCAAAGCAGCAGCCAATGTTAGGCCCTCTTCGCCCGTGTTGAAATCTCTTCTGATGAAATTAACATCACGGAGTATTCTATCATTTGAAGCCGTAAGCCATGGATGGGTTGTGTTTAAAGCAGCTATCAGTTTTCTGACTTTATCAAATACATCCTGACTCAGATGTTCTATTTTTAATTCAGGAAATATCTGGGTCTCAGTAAAACTCTGTCTTTTCCTGAAATAAATTTCACTGATTTGCCTCTCATCAGTTACTCTGAAATCGCTGTCATTTTCACGGTCAAATATAATTCCGGCATGTTTATGAACCAAAGAGCTTATCGGTACCCGAACATACAGAAGCTTTTTGTTGTCATATTCTGAATCCCTCACAGGCAAACGATAGGGTGGATTTACAACCTCTGGGTTATTCAAGGCGGTTACAATATCTTTTTTTAACTGCATGAGATTGTCGTCGTGCAAACCTAAAACAATACCATCATCGGTTAACCCTAATAAAATGATACCGCCCTCTTTATTTAAAAAAGAAACAACCGTATCATAAAATGAATCTGGTACCCCGTTCTGGGCTTCTTTAAACTCAATCCGGGTTCCTTCGCCCTTGGAAATTAATTGTTTAATTTCTTCTACTGTTAGCATATTAATCAGGTCTGTCCAAAATAAGTAAAATCGAATAAAAAAGAGAGCGGTTGGAAAACCCGGCATTTACTGCTAAGTTTATTATCTCCCAAAAACCCAACGCTCATGAAGACAAATTTATTCATTTTCGCTCAAATAATCAGGCTAATTCCCCGAGATATTATTCACAAAAATGTTGATGAGCACGATTCTGACTTTAATTCTAAAGGAATAAACTCCTGGACACATCTTGTTTCAATGTTATATTGTCAGTTTGGTAATTG
>JAPLEB010000148.1 GCA_026391555.1 Bacteroidia bacterium
TCTCGGACAATTTTTTATAATTGATTGACGGTAATATAAATCATAGCAACATGTGCAAAAATTGCACATACTTTATTACCAACATAATAATCTTTTATTGTTGTTTGCTTTGACTTCACCAGAGTTCATGTTCAGAGTGATCTTTTTTGTATTCCTGTTTTATTTTCTCAGATCCGTCAGAGAAAGCATATATTCGCCAGACTAATACCCTAATTATAACGATTCGATACTTACCTGTTGCGCCCCTCCGGGGCTTATAAAAGTGGTGGTAGGTCTTCTTACGTCGGGCTTCGTCCAACTTTACTATATATAAGGCCTATGGTCTTTTATGAACAGAAATGACAGGCATTGATTCCTCGTTTTCGAGGAAACGGCTGGCCAGACTGTGGCACATGGCATGTCCACCGTGATTCCTTCCGCTAGTGCCAACACCGGACGCATCTAAGGTACGACCAAGAGTGCCTCTTTGTAAATACTATCCAAATCATTTAAAAAATAAGTGAAAGGATCGTTGTAGAAATTGACGAAACTATTGTAATTGGGTTGACCTGGAAGCGGCACCCAATACGAAGTCGGAGAAGTATTCATCCATGTAAGCACATAAGCAATATCTTTCCCTGCTGCATCATTTTTGAAAAGGTTCAGAAAACCACTCATAAACCAATCGTTACTGGTACTGTTCTGAATACCGTTTTTAATCCCAATTTCAGTCATTGCCGGGACTTTATGGCTCGTTTTTGCCCATTCACAAACCAGCCTTGCCCCATCTATAACCAACGGTTTTAAAGCCTCATCAGTCTGATAAGCATCAAAACCAATAATATCAACATAATCATCGCCGGGATACATGTCATGAGTAAGTATGACACTGGTTGAAGGTTTTGAGGGTGAATAAGCCAACAGCATATTGTGCACCCCTTTTTCATTACGCAGGTAATCAACAGTTAATCGCCACAGGTCGATGTATTGCTGATTGGTACAATTGCCGGCGCCCCACCAAAACCAACTACCTGTATTCTCGTGAAATGGCCTGAAAATAACCGGAACTTTTACTCCATTGACTTCAAGGCTGTTAAAAAAGCCGGCTACTTCATCCAGCTTCTTTTCCCATACCTCCAGGTATATTCCACCTGCCAGTATTGAGGCTACCGGGGCACCCGAAGTATCATTATAGTCACCACCTGTTACCGGATTATCAACATGCCAGCTATAGGTTGAAATACCACCTCTCCGGAATATTTCTTCAGAATAAGCTTTAAACAGTGTAATTCCACGTCTTAAGTCGAAACCAATGATACCGGGATGGTCGCCTACCGAGGTAAAACAATCGGATTTCAGATTAGTCGAAATATTTGAATCCTTCCAGTTTTGTGCCTCATAACAGGCGAAATGATGCCCGAATATTATTCCTTCCCTACCTATTTTTTTAAGATTGCTGAAAAGCGCAACTGTTTCATTGGTTGCCTTCGGATCGGAAAGCCCCATGAAATCATCGTCAAGGTCAAGCTGAAGCGATTGGAGGTCTATGGCACCAGACTTTGTAGCTTCTTCGATTGCAGCTATTTCCAATTTTAGAGTATGCTCACCCGCACTTAACTGTAAGTGGCCTATTTGAGAGCTTTTTTCATTCATTTTGCCTGAAATGGTTTCATTTCCATCGCACGAAACGATAAACGTTATCCCTTTCAGGTTTGCCTTTTTGCTTTTTACCGAAATACTGTATACACCCGATTGGTAAACCATCATTTTATATTCGGCATAATCGCCCGCCTTATCCCATCCGGCGATTTGATGATCTTCATTTTCGACACCGAATGTTTTTGAAGCGCCGTAAGCCAGTATCTCCGATGAAGTTTTTCCTTTCCAGGCTATTTTATAAACAGGGCGGGCAAATGGATGTGATTCTTTTTTAATAGCATTAAACCAATCTTCCATTTCCTGTTTCATCTGATTTACAATTACCGGATTTTTCCCGGCAATGTTTACAGTTTCCATCGGGTTGGCCTTTAGGTCAACCAATACCGCATTCTGAAATTCTTCGGGCGCGCCTTTTGTTTTACCCGGATTTAGTAAAAGTTTATAATTCTCGGTAACTAAACTTATATCCTGTTTGTTAAAATCAAGTTTATCAATATTTTCAGGCAAAATAGGGGCAAACTGGTCTTCTCCGCGCTCCGGGCTCCAATGTGCAAAAATTGCCCTCTTTTCCGGAAGACTTATTGTATCTCCTTCGAGATAAGGCTTTATGCTTCGACCATCGATCGGTAAATTATATGCCGGCAAAGGAATGTTTGCAATATCTAAAAGTGTAGGAAAAATATCAGTAACTGTAACCAGCCTGTTCACACTAACAGGCTTATAAGTACCAGGCAACCGGATATACAATGGCGATTTAATCCCGTTTTGCCAGTTTCTGGCTTTATTCCCTAAAAAGCCATGATTATTTCTTAGCTCCCACTCGTTCAGTGGAATGCCCTGACTGATAGGGCCATTATCACTCATAAATATCACTACCGTATTTTTGTCCAGGCCACTATTGGTAAGGTATTTGAGCAATCGGCCTACTTCATTATCCCACAATTCCAACATGCCCAGAAGTGTCGCAAATTCTTTAGTCCTGCCCTTAACCATGTATTTATCCCGGTAAGAATCGGGAGTGTTCCAGATACCATGGCAGGTAAGGAATGAACAATAGGCAAGAAACGGCTTTTGCTGGTTTCTTGAAATAAAATCGATGGTATAATCAACCAGTACCTTTGGTGACCATTCCCCTTCGTGAGTAATTAATTCAGGATACTTGTTAAAATACCCGTTGCTGGGATAATAATTATACAGGTTGGCATAATACCCCTCATCAAACCCTCGTTCCCAAGGCCAGTAGCCATCAGCTTTCCCACTGTGCCATTTGCCCCACATACCGGTTGTATAACCGTTCTTCTGAAAAATATTGGCAAAAGTTGTTTCATCAAGGTTCATGAAATCATTTCCACCATGCATGCCCGATACTCCGGTCCGCCAAAAATCCCGGCCTGTAAGCAGCGAAGCCCTGGTGGGTGAGCAAACATTACAAACCATAAAGTTTCCAAAACGCACTGCTGTCTTCGAAAAAGCATCCAGGTTAGGTGTTTTGGAAACGGTGTTCCCGTTACACGAAAGATCATCAAAACCCATATCATCAACCTGAATTAACAGGATATTAGGCTTTTCAGGCTGGGCTGTAACTTGCAAAGAAGCGATGGCAAGAAGAGGTAAAAATATAGAATTTAGTTTCATTTCATAAAGTATTTTAAATCATTACTAACCGACTAAAAGTATGAGATTCTTCGCTTCGCTCAGAATGACTAGCGTTTAGTGAGTTAGAGAGTCGAGGGGGGTGGTTGGAGGCACAGCCTCCAACCACCCCCCTCATAAAAACACAA
>JAPLEB010000042.1 GCA_026391555.1 Bacteroidia bacterium
TTTGGCTATTCTGTCCGTTGCTTGAAGGATAATTAACCAGGTAAAAAGGTGTTCGGGTATGCTCGCTTTACTATTATGTGCCCATTGTTCAGAATGAGCCGTTGGTTGCCTCAGAAATGTTTCATTATAGTTTCAGTAGGAGCAAATGAAGAAGCCTCGATATTGTTATGTATCAAGGCTTTGTGTGTTTGGTTTTGCTCCCCAGGTAGGACTCGAACCTACGACCTGCGGATTAACAGTCCGACGCTCTAACCAACTGAGCTACTGAGGAATATTTTTAAATGAACATGCAGTATATTAGCAAGCCAAAAGTAAGGGCTTTTAGTGAATTAAGCAATATCTTTGAGAAAAATTTTTAAAATGAGTAAAATCCTTGGTATTGGCAATGCATTAGTCGACGTAATGACAATGATAAGTGATGATAGTATTCTGAAAAGTTTCGGTTTACCTAAAGGAAGTATGCAACTTGTTGATGGAGTAAAATCAGCTATGGTAAAATCTGAAACAGTGCACTTTAACAAAAGCCTTTCTTCGGGAGGATCTGCTGCTAATACAATTCATGGTCTGGCTATGTTAACCGTAAATACAGGATTTATTGGATCAGTCGGGAAGGATGATACGGGTGACTTTTTTGAAAATGACATGAAATCGGCAGGGGTAAAAACATTTTTATCACGACGAAATACAGTAACAGGCACCGCGGTTGCTCTCATTTCTCCCGATTCAGAAAGAACTTTTGCCACACATCTTGGCGCAGCTGTTGAACTGGATGCAGATGATCTTGATCCCGCATATTTTAAAGATTTTGACATACTTTACCTGGAAGGATATTTGATTTTTAACAAACCCCTTGTGGAAAGAGCTTGTATTCTCGCTAAGGGGAAAAATATGAAAATTGCCATTGATCTTTCCAGTTACAATGTTGTGGAAGCAAAACTTGCTGATTTCAAAGAAATTATTGAAAAATATGTTGATATAGTTTTTGCCAATGAAGATGAGGCAAAATCTTTTACAGGCCATACAGCTTATGAAGCGCTCAACATTATTTCACGGTTTTGTGATGTTGCGGTAGTAAAAGTTGGTAAAGAAGGCTCATTGATTAAGCGTGGAGAAGAAGTAATTAAGATCGGGTCTATCGATGTTCAGAGTATCGATACAACGGGGGCAGGAGATCTATATGCCTCCGGATTCCTTTATGGGTACGCCTGCGGGTATTCTCTTGAAAAATGTGGCCTTTTTGGTTCAGTTCTTGCAGGTCATGTAATCGAAATCGTGGGAGCAAGAATGGAGCACGACAAATGGGAAAAGATCAGGTCTATTGTTCATTAATATTTTGGTAATGTCCATCCATTGTTATATTCAGGCACAATCAACTTGTTGGGAGCGCTGGTTTTGAACGATTGTTTTGCATCATCCCAGCAAACCTTTTCGCCTGTTCTGAAAGCAATATTACCCATCTGGGCAACAAGAGCCACATCTCTTCCGACATTAATGCCTGCATTAAGTTTCAGGGGTGTATTGTTTTTCAGGCAATCGATGAAATTTTTGGTATGAATATCGAGCCCGACTCCAACATTCTTCTGAGCAGGCAGAGCTTCAATTCTTGTTTTTTCAGGTATTACCTCCCAGCCGTTCCGGTCGAGTACCAGGGTGCCATTTTCACCGATATATGACATTCCATGAGGTCTTTTCCAGTTACCGAGGCCAATACCTATTGTGTGTTCCCATATCATTGTGAAGTCCTTGAAATCATAGACAGCGGTCATTGTGTCAGGTGTTTCCATTGCATCGTCGGGGAAGGCATACTTGCCACCGATAGCCATTACTGATTCCGGAATAAATTTTCCCATACCATATAATATATAGTCTATAAGGTGCACACCCCAGTCTGTCATTAGTCCATTTCCATATTCCCAGTACCAGCGCCATGTAAAGTGAAAGCGGTTTTTATTGAAAGGACGTTTTGGAGCCGGTCCGAGCCACATATCATAATCTACTCCTTCAGGAACAGCAGAGTCGGCGACTTTCGGGACAGCACCTTTCCAGTCGACATACGACCAGGCTTTGCAGGTGCGTATACGCCCCAGTTTTCCGGATTTAAGATAATTAACCGCATCTACAAAATGGGGCTGGCTCCTTTGCCATTGTCCTACCTGTACAATCTTACCATGTTTTTGAACAGCTTTCTGCATAATATTGATCTCGGCAATGGAATTTCCGATAGGTTTCTCAACATAAGCATGTTTGCCTGCTTCAAGAGCATCAACTAATATTAAACAATGCCAATGGTCGGGAGTTCCAATTATAACTACATCAATATCCTTGTTCTCGAGCATTTTACGGTAATCTTTATAGAGTTTTGGCTTTGGGAACCCAAGTTTTATGAGATTATTGGTACGGTTGGTGAGCACGTTCATATCTATATCGCATAGTGCAACACACTCTATTTCGGGGTTTTTGAGGAATGAGGTCAGATCATTGAATCCCATGCTATTGGCTCCTATCAGGCCGACTTGAATTTTATCGTTGGCAGAAATGCCTGACCTGGTTTTTAATAATGTATCAAACGGTAAAACGCTTCCTGCAGCCAGAACAGATGCCGTCTTGATAAAATCTCTACGTGTAGAACTCATGATCATTAAATTTAATAAGGGTGGCAAGTTAAGATTATAATTCAAAATGATCAATCGGCCAATTATTAAAAAACATTAAAATTTTTGTAGAAGCGCCCAAATTGAGCGCTTCTACAAGAGAAATCATTGTGCCGGTTTGAAAATCAGATCGACGACATCTGCCTTTTTGAACATTTTGCCGGCAATCTTTTTAATGTCCTTAATTGTAAATGCCTTAAGAATATTTTCGTAGTTTGCCGGATCGTTGGAGTTGATACCGTAATTATAATACCTGCTTAAAACACCACTCCAGTAAGCATTATGCATTTTATTTTCTTCCCTGGTTTTAAGGATGTTACTGACAGCTTTATCAAGATTTTCCTTACTTGGCCCATTATTAATCATGCTATCCAATTCACGGTAAATGATTGCTTTCAGATCGTTTGCACGAGCAGGGTCGCAATCGAAAGTTATCATACCTTCACCAATCTGAACGGGTCTTTTTTGTGATGAAAGCGATACGCCGACACCATAAGTTCCACCTTCATCTTCCCTGACCTTTTCGGTATATACAATGTCGAGAATACCCTGAATAACCTGGAGTCCGAGATAGTAATAAGGCTCATATTTCAGATCTTCCGCAAAAGAAATATAGACTGTTGCTTTAGGAATAGTAAGAGGCAAGCTTATTTCTTTAGTGATCTTTCCTTTAGGCTGTTCAACTTTCCTGTTGATCCATGTTTCAGTACGGCCCATTGCAGGTAGTGAACCAATATATTTTTCAACCATCGGGATTACTGTTTCCTTTTCAATATTCCCCACTAAAAAGAATGTAAACTCATCTCCGCTGTTGAACCTGTCGGTATAGATATTCTGAATGTCATCGAGGGTAATTTTACTTACTGTTTCTTTTGTCAGGATTGGTGTTCTGGGGTTATACCCGGTTGTTATTAATGATATACTATCGCTCTTTATTTTATTGGGATCTTTTTCCATACTACCAAAAAATGCGGTATATCTTCCAATGATTGCATCATGAGCCACTTTGTCGAACCTTGGGTGCCCCAGGCGCAGATAGAGAAGCTGCATCATAGTTTCAAAATCTTTTGGTGTTGATGATCCGGCGATAGATTCAGAAGTTTCACCAAGAGAGACGGTTACACTTGCATTTTTCCCGGCAAGCATTTTTTGCAATGTTATATTATCATAATCACCAGCACCATACATCGGTACAACTGCCGGGAAAAGATTTGCGGACAATACAAGATTATTATCGAGTCTGGATATACCTCCAAGGCTGAAAGCAGAAAGGATAACATTATCTTTTTCGTAATCGGCTTTTCTGTAAATTACCTTTGTATTATTCCCAAGGGTCCATTCTACTGCATCAAACTGTGGAAGAGGAACCGTTTTCACAATTTTAGAACCTTTCAGCTCTTCATTAATAAGGGATTCACCTAAAGTTTTGTCCTCATAAGGTTTTTGCCGAGAATTTTTCACTTTAGTGATAATATCCAGAGCCTCTTGCTCCGTGAGATGTTTTATATCACTGCCTTCGAGTCCCTGCACGACAATGGTCCTGTTCTCATCAATCATAACTTCTTTAAACCTTGCGGAAATCTGCTCTTCTGTGATACTTTCAATCACCTGCTTAAGGAACTCAAAGTCAAAGTCGATGGATGTAAGAGGTTCCCCGTTAAGGAAGTAGTCCTGAATACCGGCAACATAGGTATCATTATCAATTTTATCTTTCTGTTTAAACCTGTTCTCAAAATTTGAAAGCATTCTTGCTTTTGCTCTGACGAGTTCTCCTTTTGTGAACCCGGATTGTTTTGCTCTTTCTGCTTCAGTATAAATTGCTTCAAGTGCTAAAGCTTCTTCATTTTTACGTGCGGTTGCACTTATTGAGAATGCATCGCAGCCCCTGGCATAATATCCACCGAATGAAACTGAACCACTGACAAATGGAGGGTTTTCTTTCTGTAAAAGCTCATTTATCCTGGTATTTATCATCGAATTCATGAGCGAAATCAGATGGATATCTCGTATATAATTAAGATTTTTATTGGCGGGAGGAACCGATTTATGAAGTGTGATCACTGAAACTGATGTCTGCGGAGCTTCTTTATCCTGGGCAAGAACGAAGTTTGTCTCTTTATGATAAGGAACTTCAATAAGGTTCCTGGGTGAAGGATTTTCAACAGCCTGAATTGATGAGAAAAGTATTTTAATTTTTCCTTCCAATTCATCAACATTAATGTCACCAACTACAGCAATAGCCTGCAGGTCGGTACGGTACCATTGGTGATAATAGTTCCGCAAAGTGTTGTAAGAGAAGTTTTTAATAACATCAATATTTCCAATGATATCTCTCTCAGCATATTTTGAGCCTTTCAAGATAACCGGAAGTACTTCAAACATCATTCGTCTGCTTGCATTCTTACTGGTTCTCCATTCCTCTCCTATTACTCCACGTTCAAGATCTATCTCCTTATCAGAAAGGGTAAGATAGTGTGACCAATCGTTTAAAATAAGCAGACATGAATCAACGAGTGCGGGTACATCAACCGGGACATCACTAAGGTTATATACTGTCTCATCAAAACCTGTATATGCATTAATATTGCTACCGAATGCCACCCCATGTTTTTCGAGGCCGCTTATAATCCCTTTCCCGGGAAAATGTTGAGTACCATTGAATGCCATGTGCTCAAGAAAATGTGCCAGTCCGTTCTGGTCATCGTTTTCAAGGATAGCGCCAACATTCTGAATAATATAAAAGCTGGCCCTTTTTTCGGGTTCTTTGTTTTTACGTATGAAGTAGGACAATCCGTTATTCAGTTTCCCGATTCTGATATCAGGATCAACAGGAGCGGATTTAATCAGATCAGCTTGTGCACGGGTGTTGACGGATATTAATAATACAGCAACAAGAATTAATAACGACTTGATTGGTTTCATTGTAGTAAATTAAGATTTGTTAAATCAATTTGATAGTCAGCACTTTCATCAGAATTGCAGCTTAATGATAAATTAAATTAAGGAACAGGGATCTAAAATTCAAATATTTATTTAAAAAAGTCCGTGAATTTCCGCGTTTATCTTATCAATTACCTCGCTGAGATGATCTTTGTTATTGGGGAAATTATAGTGGTCAGCCTCAATGATAAGAACTTTGCCAAGTTTATATGATTCCATCCATGCTTCGTACCGTTCATTAAGCCTTTTCAGGTAATCGATGCGTATTGAGCTTTCATATTCCCGTCCTCGTTTCTGGATCTGGTTCACCAGAGTCGGAACAGAAGCTCTGAGGTAAAGAAGAAGATCGGGAGGCTGCACCAGCGAGCTCATCATCTTAAATAGCTTTGAATAGTTATCAAAGTCGCGGGTCGACATCAGACCCATCGAATGAAGATTAGGCGCAAAAATGTATGCATCTTCATAAATGGTTCTGTCCTGAATAATGGTTTTATCTGATTTTCTTATTTCCAGTATCTGGCTGAAACGGGAATTGAGAAAATAGATCTGCAGGTTAAACGACCATCGTTGCATATCTTCATAGAAATCATTAAGATAAGGGTTGTCGTCAACATCTTCATAATGAGCCACCCAACCGTACTGTTTGGCAAGCAATCCTGCCAGTGTTGTCTTGCCCGATCCGATATTTCCTGCAATAGCTATATGCATAGGTCAGAATATTTTTTTTTACAGTTTATAAAATTAGTAAAAATTGATTTAAGTTTGACAAAATAAGTGCCGAAAGTACTTGAAGTGCCTAAAGTGTCTAAAGTGCCTGGAATACTTAGAGTTATATCAATTATATTAAACTTCATCATTTTTAATTTTAGGCACTCCGAACTTTAGGTCCTCTATGCGGTTCTTATATCTGCAATAACATATAGATCTTCAATATACTCGCGTGTGTTTGAAAGGCGCGGGACTTTATTCTGTCCGCCCAATTTATTATTGGCCTTGAGCCATTTATTAAATGTTCCTTTGGGAACTGACATTGCAACCGGTTTGACAAGATTAAGATCTTTGTACCTTTTAGCTTCATAATCAGAATTAACCGATTTAAGTGAATTATCAAGGATATCAATGAACTGGTTAAAATCTGAAGGTTCTTTTTCGAATTCAATAATCCATTCATGCGATCCTTTTGAAGATGTATTCATGAACACAGGGCCGGCAGTATATTCCGCGATTACAGCACCAGTAGCTTTACAAGCTGATTCAATAGCGTTATCAGCATTGTCAATTATGACCTCTTCACCAAAGACATTAATAAAGTGCTTCGTGCGTCCCGAAATTCTGAATCTGTAAGGATTAAGGCAGGTAAAAACGATTGTATCGCCCATCATATATCTCCACAGTCCGCCGTTGGTTGAAATGATTATTGCATAGTTTACCCCTTTTTCAACTTCACCTATTGTATAAACAGGAGGAGAGTCCTGGTTTATTTTGTCAGCCGGGATAAATTCATAAAAAATTCCATAATCGAGCATCAGGAGCATATCACTGCTTCCCGGGTCATCCTGGATTCCGAAGAAACCTTCGGAGGCGTTATATGTCTCCATATAATTCATCTGGTCGCCGTCAATAAGTTTTTTATACTGCCCGCGATAGGGAGTAAAGCTTATTCCTCCATGGAAAAAGACTTCAAGATTAGGCCAGACATCGAGCAGATTTGTTTTTCCTGTATAGGCAAGTATCTGTTTTATTAAAACAAGGTACCATGAAGGGACACCTGAAATATTTGTGACATTTTCATTGATAGTTGACCTTGCAATCAGTTCAAGCTTCTCTTCGAAATCTTCCATGAGAGCAATCTTTTGCTTGGGTGTTCTGATTATTTCAACCCAGAATGGAGCATTTTCAATAAGTATTGCTGACAGATCGCCGTATAAAGAATCACTACTGAACTGATCCATTTTATGGCTGCCTCCAAGGGTAAGACTCTTACCTGAGAATATCCGGGTGCCGGGTCTTTGCATTGTATAGATAGCCAGGATATCTTTTGCCGCCCTGTAATGACACTCTTCAAGTGCTTCGCGGCTCATTGGTATGAACTTGCTTTTTGTGGATGTTGTTCCGGAAGATTTTGCAAACCACCTGATCTCTCCCGGCCATAAAAGATTGGCCTCTCCTTTGCGAAGTCTTTCAACATAAGGGATAATATCTTCATAAGTCTGAACAGGAAACCTCGATTGATACTCCTTAATCGATGTGATGGATGAGTAATTGAATTTCCTTCCCCATTCTGTTTTTGCAGCTTTTGCAAGAAGCCGGTATAATGTCTCCTGCTGCGTTTCGAATGGATATTTTTTAAACAGTTCTATCTGATTTATGCGCTTTACATTCAGCCAGTTAATTATAGAGGGAATAATCGCCATTATATGATCAGTTTGACATCTAAAGATAGATAAAAAACATCAGTATGATGATTAAGAATTTAGCTGAAAACATCTTTCAGCACTTCGAGCGAATTTATTTTTTTCAGTCCCGGGAGGTGAAGCGAATAGTACCTGACCAGGGTTTCCAGGACTTCATTTCGCATGGTTCCGGTAAGGGTTATGTTGCTTATAGTATCATAAGATGCTATAAAGAAATCCGCAAGAATATTTGAAACTTCTTCATTTGCATAATTGCCATGAACGGGAGGTATAGGAACAAATTTGCCATTGGTCATATCAAAAAATGTATCTCCGGTACTAGTTCGGGTGCCGGGTTCAAACCCCAGGAAGCTGCTTAATCCGGTAAGAAAAGCTATGTGGAAATTTACAAAATTCTCGTTGCACCTGTCGAAGTAAATTATTGATTCTTCAATATAGTCGTACATCTCCTCATGAGGGCCTTCTTCCTTCAGTATGGAGGTTAAAACTTCACCAAGGAAAATTGCTACACAGCTCTTTTTTATGTTAGAATGAATATTATAAGGTGTGAATGAAACAGAAAATTCTTTCAGGACCTGCATCTCGCGTGATGCCTTGTAGTGCATCTCCAGATCGAGGATGAACATCGGTTGAAACAGGATATTGTGTTTTCCTGTTTTTCTGTTTCTCATCCCTTTAATAAGAAAAGATTGCCTTCCGAATTTTCTCGTGTACAACTGGGCGATAATACCGGAGTCGGTGTATTTTATCTGATGAAGTATTATTCCCCTGGTTTTCTCAAGCATAATATCAAATGATTTATTCAAAGATAAAGCTAATAATGTTGAAATTGAACTCGATATCAATCACCTTTTGTATATGACCTCATCCCCCTGGCCCCCTTCTCCTGAAAGAGAAGGGGATAATTAATTGATATTGAATTTATTAGCTCCTCTCCTTCAGGAGAGGGGTTGGGGTGAGGCAAACATGAGAAGGATTATTCAAATAATAAACGAAAATTATTATATTTACTGATCAATCAACTTTATTATGACAGTAACTAATAATGAAGAGCTTGTAAAAAGGATTGCCAGGCTTGTCAGGCAGAACCAGGAACTTGAGGAGCATCTCAAGAAACAGGAAAAACTGAATGAAAAACTGACAAGGGATAATGAAAAAATTAAAACTCTTTATGAAAAGCTCTCTCCTGAAGGGCTGAAGGAGGTCGGTGAGGGAGAAAAGAAAGAGAGGTCGCTTAAGTTCAATATGGCGACAGTTCTGTTCGCCGATATTCATGGCTTTTCAAAACTTGTTGAGGGAATGGATTCATCGGCTGTGATGGATGAGCTTGATGAGATACTTTATGAGTTTGACGCGATTGTAACAAGGTTTGAAATTGAAAAGATTAAAACCATCGGCGATACATACATGTGTGCAGGAGGAATTCCTGTCAAGAATATAACAAACCCGATCGATGTGGTTATGGCCGCCATGGAGATGCGTAATTTTCTTGACAAACTTGAAATAAATAAAAGAGGAAAGGGTAACAAGATATGGGAACTGAAAATTGGTATTCATACCGGGCCGGTTACTGCTTCTGTTTCGGGTAATAAGAAGGTTAATTATGATATTAAGGGAGATACTGTTAATACCGCAAGCCGCGTCGAAGCTGTTTCTGATAACGGAACGATCCTTATCTCTGTGATGACTTACGAACTGGTAAAAGAGTTTTTTGATTGTGAGTACTTTGGAAAGTTACCGGTGAAATACAAGAGTGATCTTCAGATGTATAAGGTGAAAGGTCTCAAGCCTGAATTTTCTGTTAACGGGGAAGGAGTTTCACCGAATGAGTCCTTCAGGATTAAGTTCGGGCTGATCCAGTTTACTGACATGCAGGAGATTATTCTTGACAAGCTTGAAAAGGAATTGCCTGATTGTCTCTATTATCACAACGTGAAACATACAGTAGATGTGGTTACGGAGGTTGAACTTATTGGCTGGGGAGAGGGTTGTACCGATGAGGAGATATTGCTTTTAAAAACAGCCGGTTTATTCCATGATGCCGGACATACTATCGCGTATGATAATCATGAGTTTTATGGAACACAACTCGCGAAGGAAATGCTTCCGAAATACAACTATTCTGCTGAACAAATTGAACTGATCTGCTCAATAATAATGTCAACCAAATTACCTCCCAGGCCAACGAACCTGCTTGAAAATATAATATGCGACTCAGATCTTGATTATCTGGGCAGAAGCGATTTTATTCCCGTCTCCAACACACTTTATGAGGAGCTGAAGGCACAGAATAAGATGGGGTCACTTAATGACTGGAATAAGATACAGGTTAAATTCATTTCAGGTCATCAGTATTTTACTGAAACAGCCAGAAGTCTCAGGGAGGTAAATAAACAAATTCAGATTGAGAGGATACAAAGTCTGATAACAGAATAGCTTATTCACCAGCCATCTTTTGTTATTTACCTCACCCCAACCCCTCTCCCTGGGGAGAGGGGCTAAGTCTCTAATATGCTTGGTTTTACACCCATTCTCCCAGGGGATAAGGGGTCGGAGGATGAGGTAGAAAAGCATTTTATCTTATGACGAGCATTTTTGTTACAAATGACTGAGAGCCGTCATTACTGGCACAGAAAACAAGATAGACTCCTGTGGCAACATGCAGTCCATTATAGGTTTTCAGATCCCATGTTGCCTGACCTCCATTAGAAACCGTCTTATAGACAAGATTGCCACTGATATCGGTTATTCTTATCTGGGAATCGCGCATGAGCCCTGTAATGGTAACGTTCCCCGTGAAATCTTCCCTTACCGGATTCGGGAAGGTGTAAACATTTGTAAATTTTTCTTCACCTGTTGTAGCATCGCTTCTGAAAGACTGTATTCCTTTTGAAGTTCCAAACCATACATCCCCGGTTTTATTATCGAGGGTAAGGCTTACAATCGAATTTGAGAGTATCGGGCTGTTTTGTTCATTATAGTTTTTTAAAAGGATCGTGCCATCGGGGGAGAGATGATAGGCCCCGGAACTGAGAGTCCCCATCCATTTTCTATTGGCCCCGTCAATAGCAATTGATGTAATTGTTTCATTTTTAAGTAAATAATCAGAAAGGCCACTTCCATCATTCCTTGGTATTTTTATACGGTTGGCTTTCAGATTATTATCAAATACTTTTTCAGGATTGTAATAAACAAACGGACCCTGATCAGTCCCGACCCAGATATTACCATCCAGATCTTCAGCAATGGAATAGACGTTTGATATCACATTATTTTCGGTATCTGTGACCAGCATTTTATGGATCTTGTCGTCATTGAAAATTTCCGGAGTATTATTGTCATCCAGGATAAAAAGTCCATAACCCCTGGGCAGAACAATCCACTTATGCCCGGTTCTTGTAATAATAATATCTCCAATTGTTGGTGCAACTATTAGTGCAGGATTCTCAATCCAATGGCCATCGGGTTTAAGTACATAAATTCTTACCGGGTCCGCTGTTTGAGTAATCCACAGGTTTTTATCTTTATCCATTGCAAGGCCGCATATTCTTACATACGGTTGTCCGGGGATTATTGTCTGTAATGGTGAATTTGACTCTGTATATTGTATTGCTGGATTGTCATCTTTGTATTCAAGCAACCCTCCGCCCCAGGTTGAAACAAAAAAATGGTTGCTGTTATCCGGGTCAATAAGGGCTCTCATTGCATCTTTGATTGTCCCCGATGAGATGGAGGTCCATTTATTGTTTTCGTGGATAGATATCTGCAGCGGGTTTCCAACATTATTCCATGAAGCAGTGGCAGCGCCTCCGCAAATTATTGTTTTACCATTATATGAAGTGATATTATAAGCATTATTTGAAACCGGCCCGGGAAGGGTCAGGCTATCAAAAGGGGGCATGTTATTACCTCTTACAAGTCCTGAATTAATATCCGCGATCCAGATATCGCCGTTGTCAGCGATTGCCTGTGAAATATTTGGTGTACGCCATCCATATCCATAAGAAGAGATGGTTCTAATAAGTGCCCCGTCATTATTATAATATCTTACGGATGAAGGGGATGAAATTGTGAATCCCGAAGTTGCAGGATCGAAAGATGTGTTATAAACGCCGGGCAAGTCTGGAAAAAGAGAACTCGTTCCATCGATGACATAAACTTTGTCTCCCCCTGAAATGGGATATGAAAGGTTAGCATATAGTTTGTTACCTGAATAAACCAATGATGTGTATTTCCCGGTTGGATTTGGAAGGTTACTAATACGGCTCCAGTTTTCGAAGTAAGCTAACCCCGGGTTAGAGATTTCGGCTGAAAATACTCCGTTGCCCGTGGCAGCATAAATTTTACTATTTCCAAAAGCTATATCCCATACCTCTGTATTTTCTGAACTGGTTCCTGGTTTCCATGTATCATATATCTCCTTTTTAATAATATCCACAACAACAATTCCAAAGCTGCATGCCAGGTATGCAAATTTCCCGTTTGTCCTGATCCTGTTGATCTCTTTCTTGCCGGGGATATATTTTCTGTTGATATCGGGGATGTTGTAAATTATATTGTTTTTTACCAGATCAACATTTGAACTGGTGTATGCTATAATAAGCGTTTTATTCTCTTCCGACCAGGCTATGGTGCTTATTCCGGTTTCTGTAAGACCGTTAATTCGCGACATTCTTTTTAGGGAAGCAAACTCTTTGTTATAAACAATTATTGATGAGCCGGTGGAAGCATAAATTTCAGATGATCCTGCTGCAACACTTTTTGCAGTATTATATGTAAGGTGGTCCGACCATGATCCGACAGGCGTTTGGCCCTGCGAATGTGTATACAACAATAATAACAGTGATATTGCCGAAATTCTGCTCATAAGAAAAATAAACAATTAAATCGTCTCTTTATTGTTTGAAAGTGTGTACTGATTTAAAAACTCCCGTAATTTTTCAAAGGCTCTTGCCCTGTGTGAAATTTTGTTTTTTTCGGCAAGTTCCATTTCAGCGAATGTTTGATTTTTCCCGTCAGGTAAAAAAACCGGGTCATAACCAAATCCTTCGATCCCTCTTTTTTCACGGATAATGGTACCGGTAACAATACCTTCGAACAGGTATTCTTTTTTTTCAAAGATCAGAGCAATGACGGTTCTGAACCTCGCTTTCCGGTTTTCTGTTTTGCACAGCAGGGTCAGAACTTTTTCGATATTTGCCGATGGATCTTTACTTTCTCCGGCAAACCTGGCTGAAAGGACCCCGGGTAAACCATTCAATGCAGATATTTCCAGGCCGGTATCATCGGCAAAGACATTCATACCTGTGGCTTTATGAATAAACCTCGCTTTAGAAAGCGCATTTCCTTCAAGAAGAGATTCATCTTCAGGGACATCTTCCTGAATGTTTATATCTCTTAAACTCAATAGAGTAAAACTGTTGCCAAGGATACTTTTTATTTCCCTTAACTTATGTTCATTATTGGATGCAAAGACAATTATCATTCAATCAATATCATTTAATGTGCAAAAGTACTCAAAATTGATCTTTAAGAACTTTAATAGTTTTCACAAAGACGCGTAAAGTTTATGAATAATTCAAGTTAAGTGGTACATTTGGTTAGTAAAAAGCAAAATAATAGTATATGACTCATTTCGTAAGGTTGAATTTTTTTTGTTGGATTATTTTGTTTTTAGTCCTTTCAAAAGCTTCTGCAGCTAAACCTGCCGATGGTTCAGAAGAGTTACCAACCCTGAAAAGTATTATAATAAATGGGGATTCTGTTCTGTTAATTCCGTCAATCACAAAAGAGCTGGATATGTTTCCTAAGCATAATCTTATACTTAGCTACCGTAATAATAATATCACATTTGAATTAACATTTGCAGACACTTTAGAATATCAATATTTTCTTGAAGGGTTTGACAAGAAATGGACCCCATGGAAACATAACAGTTGTAAAGAATATACAAATCTCCCTGCAGGGCATTACTCGTTTTGTGCGAGGTACATGGGCCCTGATAACAAAGTTGGAGAGACATCATTTTTTGTACTTAAGGTGCTTCCGTTATGGTATTTCTCCCGACCGGCAATAATACTCTATCTGGTATTATTTGCGTTGATAATCAGGGCATTATACGTTCAATTGGATTTAGGGTTTGCCCGTAAGCAATATTTGCTTGAGCAGATAATCAATAAGAGAACCGAAGATTTGATAATTGAAAAAGAAAAGACAGAGGCATTACTCGCGAATGTGCTCCCAAAAAACACTGCTAACGAGATAATGGAAAAAGGAAAGGCAACCAAGATCAAGTATAATTTTGTTACTGTTTTATTCTCAGATATTCAGGGTTTCACAAAAATTGCTGAAGAGATGAATCCTGAAGTCTTGATTGATGAACTGGATAAATTCTTTTTCCATTTTGATTCTGTTGTTGAGAAGTTTGGAATTGAAAAGATAAAAACCATCGGGGATGCATATATGTGTGCCGGAGGAATTCCCGAAAAGAACAGGACCAATCCTGTTGAGGTCATCCTTGCCGCACTTGAAATGAAGGTATACATGAATAAATTGAAGAAAACATCCGAACTGGAAGGGATGAAATACTGGGATATAAGGATTGGGATACATACAGGAACCGTGGTCGCGGGTGTCGTTGGTCAGAAGAAGCTGTCGTATGATATCTGGGGCGATACTGTAAATACTGCAAGCAGAATGGAATCATCGGGAGAAGCAGGTAAAATAAATATTTCAGGCACAACTTATGAATTTGTGAAGGATTTTTTCAACTGCGAATACCGTGGTAAAATGCCTGTTAAGTATAAAGGGGAGTTGGAGATGTATTTTGTGAACGGGATTGTTCCCGATTTAAGTGATGAGAACGGTGGCCCTAACAGAAAATTTATTGTTAAGATACAGATGATCAAACTACAGGACATTGAGGAAATGATAACTAAGATGTTCGATGATGAAGCTCCGCCGAACCTTTATTTCCACAATTCATCGCTGGTAAAAAATATCAGCAATCAGGTTGACCTGCTTTCAACAGCCGAAAACCTCCAGGATGAGGAGTTTATCAACCTTAAGCTTGCATCGGTATTTCTTCTAACAGGTTTTATAACTGACTATGAAAAACCCATGGAAGCATCATTGCGCCTGGTTGAAGAGATACTACCCATATATGGTTTTAATCAGGAAAATATAGAATCAACTAAAAAGATTATAAGAAACTCATTTACCGATAATCAGGAATCTTTATCAGATAATATCCTTCACGATGCCAGGTATGATTATTTAGGTCGGGTTGACTTTTTTAAACTTACAGATAAACTATTAAGGGAGAGAACAGAATATGGTAAACATTCTGACAGTAAAACCTGGATTGAACTTCAGAGGAAACAGTTATCAGGTCATGTATTTATTACAAATACAGCCAAATTTCTCAGAAGTGTTCCGGTAGAAAAACAGATTGCAGGACTTAAGGCAGACGGTGAATAATCAAAATTTTAGGGGGAAAACAAAGAAAATCAATTTTAGAGAGTGTATATGATTCCTGATACTCATAATTATTAATTTTTAAAATGTACTTTTACCGCTTATTTAATTGCCTTCGTTATGGGAAAGTTGGATTGGAAAAATCTGCCATTCAGTTATATCAAAACAGATTTTAATATTCGTTGTTTTTATAAGGACGGGAAATGGGGAAAACTGGAAGTCTCATCTTCGGAATATATTGATATTCACATAGCTGCAACTGGATTGCATTATGGGCAGGAGGCATTTGAAGGGCTAAAAGCATATATGGGGAAAGATGGCAAAATCAGGTTATTTCGTTGGGAGGAAAATGCAAAAAGAATGATTTCTTCCGCGGAGGGCATTAAGATGGCTGCCTTCCCGGTTGAGATGTTCAGGGAGGCTTTGTTTAAAGTAATTCAGTTGAATAAAAAATATGTTCCTCCATACGGATCCGGTGCGACTTTATATATTAGACCTTTGTTATACGGCAGTGGTGCTGAGGTTGGTGTAAAGCCGGCCTCGGAATATACTTTTCTGGTATTTGTTACGCCGGTAGGTCCTTATTTCAAAGGTGGAATAAAGCCTGTAAATATGCTGATATGCAGGGATGTTGACAGGGCCGCACCATTGGGAACCGGCATTTATAAAGTGGGGGGTAACTATGCTGCAAGTATGAGAGCAATAATTGCTGCCCGAGATGGAGGATATGCCAATACTATTTTCCTTGATGCAAAAGAAAAAAAGTATATTGACGAATGTGGACCAGCTAATTTCTTTGGAATAAAAGATAATACATATATAACCCCAAAATCAGAATCAATATTAAATTCCATTACAAATATGAGTCTGCTTGAAATAGCTAAAAGTATGGGGATGAAAACCGAACGGCGGCAGGTTCCGGTTGAAGAGCTTTCTTCATTTATTGAAACAGGAGCATGTGGTACAGCTGCGGTAATCAGCCCGATAGCTAAAATATTTGATCCTGAAAAGAACAAGGTTTATGAGTATTGTAAGAATGGAGAGCCAGGTACTGAAACCATGAAACTCAACAATAAACTTGTTTCGATTCAGAACGGTGATGAGCCAGATCCGTATGGATGGGTAAGTATTGTGGAATAAGACAAAAGACAAAAGTAATAAGGTGAAGAATAAAGAGGCAGGATTATCGAGAACAAGGCTAAGGAGTTCATATATTACTCTTGTAATAAGTGTCTCCCTGGTACTTTTTCTCCTTGGTGTTTTAGGTCTTATAGTTATTAATGCCAGGGAATTGTCGGATTATTTCCGCGAAAGTCTTTCCTTTTCAGTAATGCTTGATGACGAGGCCAAAGAGGCGGACATAAGGATGTTACAGAAAGACCTTGATGCAAAACTTTTTGTGAAATCAACAGAATATATTTCAAAAGATGAGGCGGCAGCCAAAATGAAAGAAGATCTCGGTGAAGATTTTATTAATTTTCTTGGAGATAATCCGCTTCCCCCATCAATTGACGTCTATCTTTATGCCGGTTATACAAGTCCGGACAGTGTGGCTAAAATCGAAAAATATGTTCTTGAATATCCTTTCGTGAAAGAAATTTATTATCAGGAATCATTACTGTTTCTTATTAACGAAAACGTAAAGAAGATTAGTTTGTTTCTCCTTGTAATAAGTTCATTCCTCTTCCTGGTAGCCTTGACAATCATTAATAATACAATAAGGCTATCAATATATTCCCGAAGGTTCCTGATACGGACAATGCAGCTTGTTGGAGCAACACGGGCATTTATAAGAAGACCATTTCTTGTTCAGAGCGCTTTTCACGGACTTCTGGCGGCACTTATTGCAATGAGCTTATTAATGGGACTCCTTTATTTAATTGAAAAGAAGTTTTTTCTGATGTTTACTTTTGAGAGCACTAACCTTTTGCTTCTTCTTGGAGCTTCTTTAATAATATCAGGGGTTTTAATTAATATTATTTCGACATTTTTTTCCGTTAACAGGTATTTGAATATTTCTGAAGACAAACTTTATTATTGATTAAATCATGGGTACAAAAAACGAAAAAAAAGAAAAATTGAATTTTGCTCTTGGCCGCGAAAACTATAAATTACTGGCTATTGGATTTGTCATCATAGTGATTGGTTTTTTGCTGATGCTTGGTGGTAAATCGGAAAGCCCCGATAAATTCAGTAACGACATATTCAGCTTCCGGAGAATAACGCTTGCACCGGTTGTTGTTCTGGCAGGGTTTATATTCGAGATATGGGCTATTATGAAAAAGCCTAAAGACAGCGATAAATAAGTTTGAAGTGCCTATAGTGCCTGGAGTAATTAAAGTTAGGTTTTCGTAGTCAGAAGACCATAATATCATATCAATTACATTTAACTTTAGGCACTCCAAACTTTAGCTCACTTTAAGTACGACGTTAATTACCTAATTATTGATTTTACATGAATTGGTTCGAAGCACTTGTTCTTGGTCTTATCCAGGGACTTACAGAATTTTTACCTGTCAGCAGTTCGGGGCATTTAGAGATAGCAAAATCTCTATTTGGTGTTGATCCGGATGCCAGTTTCTATTTTACTGTGGCAGTACATGGAGCTACTGTTTTAAGCACTATTGCAGTATTTTGGAAAGAGATAATAAGCCTGGTTACAGGTTCTCTGAAATTCAAAATGAACGAAGAGTCAACCTATATGATTAAAATTCTTATTTCAATGATCCCGGTGGGTATTGCCGGTGTTTTGCTGAAAGATCCGATAGAAAGTCTTTTTAATGGTAATCTTGTATTTATCGGGCTGATGCTTCTGGTCACTTCCGTTTTGCTGGCCGCGGCTCATTTTATCAAAAGGAGAGAGAGAAGTATCGGATATATAGATGCATTTATTATTGGTATTGCACAGGCAATTGCCGTTATTCCGGGGATATCGCGGTCAGGTTCTACAATTGCAACAGGGTTAATGATTGGCAATAAAAAGAGTGAAATTGCCAGGTTTTCTTTCCTGATGGTACTGGTACCGGTCATCGGGGCAAATTTGCTGGAAATCTTTTCCGGCGATGTTAACATGAACAGTGCAGGATGGGGTATTGTCCTGATTGGATTTGTTACTGCATTTTTTTCAGGCTATTTTGCCTGCAGGTGGATGATAACTTTGGTAAAACGGAGCAAACTTATCTGGTTTTCAGTCTATTGTGCAATTATTGGATTATTGTCAGTTTTACTGAGTTAAAATGGAAGACCGGGGGAGAAACATTTTTGAAGAGGGACAAGTACTTTTGTTTAACAAGCCACTTTACTGGACATCCTTTGATCTTGTGAACAAGGTGAGGATAATGATCCGCAGCGCCTTCGGTATCAAAAAAATAAAAGTCGGACATGCCGGTACGCTTGATCCTCTGGCAAGCGGATTGATGATAATCTGCACCGGGAGGGCGACCAAAAAAATTGATGAGTTCCGCGACCTCGATAAAGAATATTTTGCAACAATTCACCTGGGAGAGACTACACCCTCATTTGATTTGGAGACGGAGACTGATAATAAATATCCTACAGATCATATTACAGAAGAGTTTGTTAAAGAAACGCTCGGAAGTTTTTTAGGAGAGCAGAAACAAGTTCCCCCGATGTATTCTGCAAAGCTGATAGCAGGGAAAAGAGCGTATGAGTTTGCCCGGGAAGGAATACAGAAAGAGCTTGAGCCTGTTACTGTTTTTTTCAGGGAAATTGAACTACTCTCTTTTGACATTCCTGAAACAAAAATCAGGTTGGTGTGCAGTAAGGGAACATATATCAGGTCGTTTGCAAGGGATTTTGGACTGGCATTAAAAAGCGGAAGTTATTTATCCGCTCTTGAGAGGACCGCGATAGGTTCTTATCATGTTAACAAGGCATACGATATAGAAAATTTTCAGGAATATATTGAACAAATGCAACAAAATTGATATTTATACGTATAAAGGAATTCGTTAAATCACAAAGGTTATATATTTATAATGAAACTATCAAAATTCAGGTACAATTTGCCACAGGAGCTTATTGCTCTGTATCCTTCTGCAAGCAGGGACGAATCGAGGTTATTGGTTGTTAACAGAAAAAGTGGGGAGTTTCAGCACAAGATATTTAAGGATATCACTGAATATTTTAACGAGAATGATGTTTTGGTTTTCAATAATACAAAAGTTTTCCCGGCAAGGTTATATGGTAATAAGGAGAAGACAGGAGCTGAGATAGAAGTCTTTTTATTAAGGGAGTTGAACAAGGAGCAGCGTTTGTGGGATGTATTGGTCGATCCGGCAAGGAAGATAAGAATAGGGAATAAATTATATTTTGGAGAAGACGATCTTCTGGTTGCAGAGGTAATAGACAATACAACTTCGAGAGGCAGGACACTGAGATTTCTGTTTGACGGGACATACGAGGAGTTTAAGCAGACGTTGTACAGCCTGGGCAAGACACCGCTTCCAAAGTTTATCAACAGGCCGGTTGAGCCGGAGGATAGTGAA
Organism: Bacteroidia bacterium; assembly: GCA_026391555.1. Lineage (GTDB taxonomy): Bacteria > Bacteroidota > Bacteroidia > Bacteroidales > VadinHA17 > LD21. The sequence continues at coordinate 19,990 of JAPLEB010000042.1, forward strand.
AGATACCAGACAATTTTCGCGAAGCATGAAGGGGCCGTTGCTGCACCGACAGCAGGGTTACATTTCAGCAGGGAATTGTTAAAGAAACTGGAGATCATTGGTGTTGAATTTGCCGAGATAACACTTCATGTGGGTCTGGGTAATTTCAGAAGTGTTGATGTGGAAGACCTTACAAAGCATAAAGTCGATTCGGAGAGAATCATAATCACCGAAGAATCTGTTGAAATTGTAAATAAAGCCAAAGATAATAAGTACAAGATTTGTGCCGTTGGAACTACAGTTGTCAGGACACTTGAGAGTTCAGTTTCAACCGACGGTTACCTGAAGCCGTATGATGGCTGGACGAATAAATTTATATTTCCGCCTTATGAGTTTAAGGTACCTGATATGATGATAAGTAATTTTCATCTGCCGTATTCCACGCTTCTTATGATGGTATCAGCGTTTGGGGGTTATGATCTGATCTTTGACGCATATAAAACAGCTGTTAAGGAGAAGTACAGGTTTGGCACCTATGGCGATGCTATGCTGATCATATAGTCTAATCGTCTGGCTATTCGGACACATTTTCACGGAATTACATAAGTTTGCAGTTTTCTTGTACTTTCTTTTTACGCAAAAAGAAAGTACGAAAGAAAAGGCGCCCAAAAAGAAAAATTAATGGTTTTGTTGCCCACGGGCCATCCCGAACCAAGGCCCAAAGCCATTAATTTCACACCTTTTTGGGTTTTGCCAACACACCTCCATTAATTAGATTTCAAAATAAATTACTCTATTCTTTTAGCTTCTGAGAGATACCAGGCAATAAATGTGGGCTGGCAAACCGGAAATGGTGCGAAATTTAGGCCAGCCGGTAGCGCCAATATGGCTTGTGTAGCGGGCGTACGGCTGGTCTAAATTTGACATTTCCGGCGCCCTTTTTTGGTTCGTTTTTTGGGCGATCAAAAAATGAACAAAAGAACTACTTCAAGACAAAGAAAGTGACATGGGTTTCATTTCGAAAAAACCATTGTCAAAGAAATAATTCCATTAGTCAAAAAATGATCATTTTTTTTGAAATAAATTCTATCTTTATAGGCTAATTAAGTAATTGTTACAGCGCAACCTTAAGATGTATTTGGAAGTCTTGGAATAGGATATAATAATAGTCCGTTTTGCAGATAAGGGAACGGGCATAGAAATATAAATAACATTGATCGATCTTTTTAAAAAAAAGAAAAGAGGTCGGGCAGTGATTGTTTTGTATTATATGAACAAGGCAAAAGACAAAAGACAAAAGGCGCAAGATAAAAGTGAATTTCCTGAGTTCCCCTCCTGGGAGAGCCTGCCCCGCTTCGGCGGGGGGGGCGAGGGGTGGGTTAAATTAAAGAAGACAGAAGGCATAAGTTAAAGAATATATTAGACATTCAGACAACATAGGAGGTATAGTATGAAAACGACACGAAACACATCTGCAGGAACTCCTTGTAAGAGAAGATGGCAGACAGGAAAGAGGGCATTTAGTGCACCTTCCGGAATCGTATTTTTCATAATGATTCTACTTGGGATCATCGGTGGCCAGAGATCTTTTGGTCAGGGAGTGGGGATCAGCGAAAGCTCGATCACGCCTGATCCATGGGCGATATTAGAGCTGAAGTCCAGCCTGAGAGGATTTTTAGCTCCCAGGATGATCACCTCGGAACGAACAGCCCTGGGCCTCAAACCACCTGTAGCCGGTATGCTGGTGTACGATACAGAAATGAAATCGTTCTATTATTGGGAGGGAGAATGGAAAGCTGTTGCTGCAACTGCTTTAGGTACAGCTTATCAGTTACTGGGAATGAATGGAACAGGAACAGCAAATGAATACAAAACATTAAATCCAATAACAAATCTGAATATTTCTATTACTCATGGTCTTCAAAGTATAACAATTAATACAACACAGGATATTCATATTGGGGCTACCCCGGCATTTGTCGGGTTGAAGGTTAGTGGCTTAACAGGAGACAGAGGAGTTTATACAGATAATAATAGTTTTCTGACAACTAATCCGCCTATCACTGGAGTTCTTGGTTACTGGAGCCGGACGGGCAATGTGCTAACCCCGACAGCAGCAGGAGATACGATAACGACCAGTGGAAATATATCGACCAGGGCAGGTGGCTTGATCACCTCATCAGGATTATTGACAGGATCTGCTGGAGCAACAATAACAGGAGGCGCAGTAAACTTAAATACCGACAATCTGACAAACGGTGTAAATATTGCATCCTCAACAGGAAATCAGACTGTTAATATTGCAAATGGCGCAGGGAATAAAACTGTAAATATTGGAAGCACGAATGGCACTACCTCAATAACACAAAGAGTGGGAACAGGCAACTTTAATCTGGATGGAGTCGGTGCTTCAACATACAAAATAGGGGAATCAACAACAGGAGGATCGATTACTATTGGTGGAACAGCACAAACGGGGGCAATAGGTATAGGCACAGGAACGGGAGCTCAAACGCTCAATTTTGGTAGCGGAGGGACAGGCACAAAGACAATCAATATAGGAACAGGAGCAGCTATCAATGCAATAACTATAGGCAATACAGACATTGGGACAACAATCAAATTACCTGGATTAGATGTATCAGCGGGAGTTTATACAGATGCATCCAGGAACCTGACCTCGGCACCACCTACGTCAGGGATAATAGGTTACTGGAAGAGGGATAATTTGCTATCTCTTTTG
>JAPLEB010000043.1 GCA_026391555.1 Bacteroidia bacterium
GCAACCGACCCAAGCAAAGCAGCGATACCCCAACCTTCAATTCCCGAACCTTTACCCATATAATGTATCAGTGTTTCATTCGGTATCAGAAACAGGATTACACTAATCAACGCCAGCATCAATAAAAGAAGAGGCAAAAGATTAAGGAACATGGTTAATCCCTTTTTAATTCCTTTTGACGTTTTCCGATAATCGAATAAGAAGGAAAGACCAATACACCCAAATGTTATGATAGATAATAAAAGCATTTTTGTCTTTCGGGGTTGCTTAACTTTCTGGCAACAACATCTGAATATTTTCCTGTGTTACTTGCACCTGAACATGAAACGACTGTCAAACTTTTTGATTCCATTTTATGAGTTATTTAAAAAATCATATTGAATAAATATCCTACGATCATTATTCCGAATCCTACTACACCAATAAATGTGAAAATCAACGGGAGCTTCAATACTTTACGCAGGATTATCATTTCGGGAAGAGATAAGCCAATTACTGCCATCATGAAAGCAAGAGCAGTTCCCAATGATGCTCCTTTTTCGATAAGTACCGATACAATTGGTACAATACCGGCAGCATTGGAATATAATGGAATACCAATTAAAATTGACAACGGGACAGAATACCAGGCAGATTTGCCCATGAGCGCTGCCATAAATTCTTCGGGGACATAACCATGTGCACCAGCTCCGACTGCGATACCTAAAGCTACATAGATCCATACTTTGCCTACTATATCCCTTATGGCATCATACCCGAGGCTGATTCTGCTACCGAATGTTATTTTCTCTTCTTCCTCCCCATTATTACCCAGATGTGTCTCATAGACCCATGGTTCCACCCATTTTTCAAGCTTTAGCAAACCAATTACCCATCCGGCAACGATTGCTATAGCCAACCCTGTTCCCACATATATCGCAGCTACCTTCCATCCGAACATTCCGTATAGAAGAACTACAGCAACTTCATTAATCATGGGAGATGAAATAAGAAAAGAGAATGTGACTCCCAAAGGAACACCAGATTCCACGAATCCCAGAAATAAAGGAATAGCAGAACATGAGCAAAATGGAGTGACGATTCCTAATGCTGATGCCATTACATTTCCTGTGAATGTCTTTTTCCCTTCAAGTGCTTTACGGGTTCGTTCAGGTGTGAAATATGTCCTGATAATTCCTACAAAGAAAATAATAAGTGTAAGCAACATCATGACCTTGGGGAATTCAAAAACAAAGAAACGTAGAGCTTCAGTGAGATGTGCCCCTTTTGTCATTCCGAAAACTGAATTAATAAGCCAATTGGTTACTGGTTGAAGGTTATGATATATAATGTACCAGACAGGTAATGATACAACTGGTAACCAGATATTTGTTTTAACGTTTTTCATTTCTATAAGAACTGATATTTCGTCATACTACGAAATAATTTTGCAAATTTTTTTATAAGTAAATCCTGAAAATGAAATAAATACCAACAATAATAAAGAGTACTGCAATAACACGTCTGAACCAGAGTTCAAAGATTTTAATCTTATTATAAACCCCTCCTATTCCCGAAACTGTGTATGCCAGCACCCATGCAATAATGATTACCGGAATCCCTGTTGCGATGGCAAAAATAACCGGCAAATATAATCCTGAAGCTGTTGACAGTGTTAAGGGAACCAGCATCCCGAAATAAAGCACTCCACTATACGGGCAAAAAGCTAGAGCAAACACTATACCCAATATCACTGCATCAATAAACCGCCATGACTTTCTCTTTTCCATCTTTTCCGAAAGTCTGCCAAAACCAGGGAAATTTATTCTGATAAGATCAAGCATGAAAATTCCTATCAGAAATAACAAAGGTCCGATGATTTTCTCACCGTACCGCTGGAAAAACCCTGAGAATTTAAACTGATCTGCACCAAAATATATAATTAATGGAATCAGGGTATAAGTTATTGCTCTTCCAAGTGTGTAAAACAATCCATTGAAAAATACTCTGTTGCGGTTTTCCAGATCTTTGCTGATAAATCCGATAGCAGTAATGTTTGTTGCCATCGGACAGGGGCTGATAGCTGTCATCAAACCAAGTAATAAGGCTGTAACCCATGGCATGGAACTGCTATCGAGAAGATTTATAAGAAAATCCATAAGAGAAATATTGGAATAGGTGACGCAAAAAAAGATAGCCTTTCTGAGTCTGATTACTGTTTAATCAGAGGATCTATCTTCGATTTCATTACCTCAGTAAATTTTTGTGGCTGAGAAACAGCATAAAGGAAACCTTCATTTGTAATATTGATCTTCTGGTCTCCCTTTACAATGAGAAGTGTCTGACTGTTTACACCCAGTTTTTCACCCATTGATTTACCAGTTGCCTCTTCAAGATTTAAAGCAGTAAAACTTATCTTACCTGCTTTAACCTGATCAGCATAAAGCATCTCAACGTTCTTTCTTGCTTCTGCTTCCACTGTTTTGCAGGTTACACAACGAGCGGTCATGTGGAAGTAATAAACCTCAACATCGCCATTCTTTGAAACTGGTGAGGCGGGTTTCTGGTTTGTCTGGGCATTGCAGGAAATACCAGCCAGAGTGATCAATGCGAAACTTATTAAAAAGAATTTTCTCATAGGGCTAGTTTATTATTTGGTTAGAAACTGTTTTATCTCATCAACTGATGGTATACGTCCTTTTGAAACAACTTTTTCGTTAACGACAAGGGCGGGAGTTGTCATGATGTTGAATTTCATAATCTCAACAATGTCTTCAACCTTTGTGATGGTAGCATCAATCCCATTATCTTTTACCACCTTACGGGTAATTTTCTCAAGGGTCTTGCATCTTGAACAACCAGTGCCTAAAATTTTAATTTCCATAATTCAATGAATTACTATTTTCTATTAAAAAAAGTACCAAGCAACTCTTTGGCTTCTGACCATCCGGTCCTATTTATACAATATTTAATATAAGGGGGATTTATTTCACCCTGAATTAAACCGGCTTCTTTTAATTCTTTCAGATGCTGAGAAAGTGTTGAACGGGCAATAGGAAGTTCCTCGGCCATATCACCGCTATAACAACATTTATCGGTATTCTTCACAAGAAAATCCATTATAAACACTCTTACAGGATGTCCCAATGCTTTTGAGTACCGGGCAATCTTTTCCTGTTTATCAGTGTACACCTTCACCTTTTCCTTTATCTCCATTTCATTTAGTGTTTCGTCTAATAACGAAACAAAGATATAAAAAATTTATGTAAAACTCCATTATTCCGTGACAGTAAAAACCTGCTGAATCATTCTTGCAAGACCAAAAAAGTAACTCCTTTTTTGGTGGGTAAATTCTTGAGGGAAAACAGAAATGCCAAAATCAATATTTGAACTATTATGACCGCTGTTTGGATATTGTAAATTAGCATTAGAAACATGCCTTAGCCCGGGCCTTATTTCAAACATGATTTTTCCAACTTTATATGCTGCGCCAAAAGTAATAATATCTGAAAAAGCAAACCCCCTGGCTACCCTCTCAGTTTCTGTGTCGGAAATCATAGGACCTATACTTCCCAAAATAAAAAAACTCAACCTGCCTTTAAGATTATATCTGACCAGAAACCCAACATTTAACACATACTCGGTAATTGTTTCCTCTTTAGTAAAAATCTCTCTCTGTTCCAGGTAATCCGCTCCATCTTTCGGCTGAACATAATACTCATTCAGGAGTTGATGCTTTGCTAAATATATTCCGGGTTCTAACTGCAATTCATAACTGAATACCCCTGATTTTTTTAACGGGTAATTAATCAGAACTTTATAGCCATTGACATTATAACTATAATCAGGACTATTAAATGGGAAAAGTTGTTGTTTCCCAACTCCATAATTAAACCCTAATCTTAATAATCGACTTTCTTCCTGCGCGTATGATTGTGAGAACACCAGAATATTAATAACTATAACCAGATATAGTTTAAATTTTCTTTCCATCTGTTATTTTTAAAATTCTTTATCACTTGTAACCATCATATATTTTGATCTTGTTCCATAAGAATTTGCTCTTTATGGATTTCCCTCAAAATATAGTATTGCAGGAATGGAGCACACAAAATAAAGTATGAAATATCTGAAATACTGCTATAATAAGCTGAAGTGAATCCGCTTTCTATTATATGATAAATAAAATAACCAAGAATGGTGAGAAATAAAACCAGTCCGCTGTAAAAATAGTCATCATTGCCGGATTTGCACAAAAACGATGCGCCAATTGCAAGAATTAAAAAACAAACAGAAAAATGAAAAGGCATTAAATATGAAGATTGTAATATAAAAGGATTAAACCGAAAAAAGTTCTCCGGGAAAATAATAAGAAGTGGTAAAAAAGTAATTATGAAAGTAATACCTGCAATCAAAACAACAATGATCATATTCTTAATGCTGACCTCCTTTCTCCTTAACGCGGCAAGAGAGGAAATGATCACCGGAATCGCAAAAACACTTCTTGTCGATAGAGAAAGACCTATGGCAAACGCCCAAAAATAAAGAGATTTTATGTTTTCTTGTTTGTTGATCGAGTTGAACCAGACAATGCACCCGAGAATAATTATTGAATTGAAAAAAATAGTACTCCTGCAAACTATTTCCCACAAAAGGTAAGCAGATCCCATTAGAAACAGGGAACTCCAAAGTTTAACAGTAGCAGGTATTTTCATCTTTTCAATAAAAAAAATAAATATGAATAACGCAAATAATGACATGTAACCAATTTCACCAAGCAGGTAAAAAGGTAAAGCTAAAATGAAATAAACCGGCATTGGTCCGGAAAGGTTCCCTAAATGCGATATGGCAAAATATGGATATTCATGATTAAATGATGCTTCCCAGAATGATGATATTCCACTCCACCTATCGACAATTAAGGATTCAGGAGCAATTGCTTTAAACATAATTATTGATAACAGGAAAAAAACCAAAACAGCCCATTTGTTTAATTGATTACACAACCTGTCTGAAAGCCTGACTTTGTCTTTTGCAATCCAGATAAATATATATATGATCAGCATAATAAAAGTGCCGATTCCCGCATACTCAGTAACCCTGCCTAAGTATTTGTTAATGAATAATAAGTTTATTGCAATTAGTAAAGAGATGCTTATGATAATCTTGATATCCTTTTTTATCTGCATAGTGATTGAATTATCGGGAATAACTCCTCCAAACATGAATTCTCTATTTCTTTTTCAATCAAATTTAAGATAATTACAGAATATTACTGACTAATTCTACTTTAACAGATTAGAATTAAATCTGATTTCTATATTTGTTATAACTTGCTTTGTCATTCCGGTATTTGCCAGATAAGATTTGACGAAATCCAATATGTTGAATATTAAGAATTTTTTTAACCCATTCTGCTTTTTCAAAGACCTGAAAAGAAAAGATCATAACCCTTCTTACGGGGCGCTTGATATTTTCAAATATATTGGTCCCGGTCTGCTGGTAACTGCCGGATTTATCGATCCGGGGAACTGGGCTGCAAATATTGCATCCGGCTCCGGTTATGGCTATACTCTTCTGTGGATTGTCACTTTGTCAACAATAATGCTCATCGTTCTGCAACATAACGTTGCACATTTAGGAATTGCAACCGGGCTTTGTCTTTCTGAGGCGGCTACAATATACATTCATCCGAAGGTCTCAAAAGCTATTCTCTCTTTTGCAGTTCTGGCCTCTGTATCGACCTCTCTTGCTGAAATTCTGGGTGGCTCTATAGCATTAAATATGCTTTTTGATATCCCGATAAATACAGGCGCGGTTCTTGTAACTATTTTTGTGATAATCATGTTATTCACAAACTCATACAGAAATATCGAAAAATGGATCATCGGATTTGTATCAATTATCGGACTTTCATTTCTTTATGAGCTATTCCTGATTGATGTCGATTGGGTTACGGCAGGAATCTCCTGGATAAAACCTACTATCCCTGAAGGTTCAATGTTGTTACTGATGAGTGTCCTTGGAGCAGTAGTGATGCCCCACAACCTTTTTCTTCATTCAGAAGTTATACAAAGCCGCCAATGGAATCTGCAGGATGAAAAGATTATCAAAAAGCAGTTGAAATTTGAATTTGCCGATACATTATTTTCCATGATAATCGGTTGGGCAATAAATAGTGCCATGATCATACTTGCTGCTGCGACATTTTTTAGAAACAGCCAGAAAGTGGACGAACTTCAGCAGGCAGAAAGACTACTGGAACCGTTGCTGGGAACCAATGCCTCTGTTGTTTTTGCTGTTGCTCTTCTATTTGCCGGGGTTGCTTCATCTATCACCTCGGGAATGGCAGGCGGATCGATAGTCTCAGGAATGTATAAGGAGCCATATAATGTTAAAGATATCCATTCGAGGATAGGCATTATTGTATCTCTGGTGGGGGCTTTAATAATGATCTTTTTTATAGGTAATCCGTTTAAAGGCCTTATATTGTCGCAGGTATTTCTGAGCATTCAGCTTCCATTTACTGTAGCAATACAAATATACCTCACCTCATCAAAAAAGGTTATGGGAAAATATGTTAACAGCCCTTTTCTGATTGGTGTTTTATCGGTTATAGCCGGCATTGTTACTTTTCTTAATATTAAATTGCTTGTTGATTTTTTGATCAGTTAATCAGGTTTAAGAATTTATAATAATGTCAGAGAAACAATATAAAATCGGCCTTGTATTAAGCGGAGGAGGTGCAAGGGGGTTCGCGCACCTTGGAGTGATGCAGGCATTAAATGAAGCCGGAATCTATCCCGATGTAATATCCGGAACCAGTGCGGGAGCGCTGACCGGAGTTTTGTATGCCGATGGTTATACTCCAAAAGAGATCCTTGAGCTGCTGAATTCCGGCAACCGGCTTGACTTTATGCGACCAGCATTCCCCAGGGAGGGATTACTGCAAATTGGCGGAATAATTAAAATATTGAAAACCAACTTACGTGCAAAAACATTTGAAGAGCTGAAAATTCCTTTATATGTATCGGCAACAGACCTGAATAATGGAAAGGCAGTATATTTTTCAAAAGGAGATCTGCTTGATCCGATTACTGCATCAGCGAGTATACCCGTGCTTTTTCAACCGGTAATAATCAATAAAATTTGCTATGTCGATGGTGGTGTTCTCGATAATCTGCCCGTTTGGCCAATCGAAAATAAATGTAAATTTCTTATTGGTTCTTTCGTGAATCCGGTGGGTTATATTGAAAAAATCAGCGGGTTGATCAATATCGCTGAAAGGATTTTTATGCTCAGCATGTCAAAAGAAATTGTTGAAAAATCGAAGAAATTTGACCTTTTAATTGCCCCACAGGAATTAAAAAACTACAAAATACTCGACCCTGAAAAAGCCGAAGAGCTCTTTTCGGTTGGCTATAATGCGACAAAAGAAAAGCTAAAGGAATTTGATTTTTATAAGCTGCCCGATAAATAATTGTATTTTTTGATTGACCCTTATCAGCTTAAATATAATGAATAGACGTTCTCAAGATCTGAATTATAGTGTTTTTTGGGATAATTTTATCACTGAAGGTAGTATTAAAATAAGTGCATTCCAGAAAAAATAAACCCAAAATATTATGCCACACAAAGTTTTTCTGTTTATAGCTTCTGTTATGCTGTTACACATGGGTGTTTCAGCTTCAACAAATGGCCGTCTGATTCAACAAATAAACCAGGATTGGCTATTCGCATTAGGAGATAATAACAGTGCAAAAGAGCTCAAATTCGACGATAGCGCTTGGCGAAACTTAAATTTACCGCACGATTGGTCTATTGAAGGAAAATACAGCGCAGATGCGCCAACCGGAAATCCGGGAGGCTATTTGCCATCCGGTATTGGCTGGTATCGAAAAACAATTTCTCTTACAGCCAGGCAATTGACCAATCGGTTGGTGCGAATTGATTTCGATGCCATTTATATGAATAGCGAAGTGTGGATAAATGGTCATTGTCTCGGCAAACGACCTTATGGCTATATCAGCTTTGGGTATGATCTCAGCCCTTATCTTGTCGCCGGGAATAATAGTTTAGCCATACGGGTTGATAATACGTTGGAGCCAAGTACTCGTTGGTATCACGGTTGCGGAATCTTCGGGAATGTGTATTTAACTTTCATGGACAAAACACACATTAAACCATCCGGAATAACTGTAACTACCCCAAAAATCAACGATAAAAAAGCGGATGTTGCCGTTTGTACTGAAATCAAAACAGCCTCGGATAATGCCACCTCCATCGTTGTTGAAAATACCATATTTTCGCCAAAAGGAGTCCGGGTGGCTTCAAGCAAAGAGAAAATCGAACTAAAGAATGCAGATAAAACAATTACCCAAACACTTTCGGTAGATAATCCTTTGCTTTGGGATTTGGAAACACCCAACCTTTACAAAGTGGTAAGTAGCATCAAGTCAGATAAAATGTTGATTGATGAAGTGACAACCTATATCGGAATAAGGACAATTCGCTGGGAAACAGAAACAGGTTTTTGGTTGAACAATCGCAATGTGAAAATCAGAGGAGTTGCCGAGCATTTAGAAGGTGGCCCCATAGGAGCTGCCTGGACAGAAAAACTTATGCGTTGGAAAATTCAGAAAATCAAAGATATGGGTTGCAATGCCATACGGTTAGCCCACAATCCTCAAGTTCCCCGATTTTACGAATTATGCTCTGAAATGGGCATGATGGTTCTGGACGAAGTGTTTGATGGTTGGAAGCAAAAAGCGGATAAAGATTATGGTTTTCAGGCATTTAATGATTGGTGGGAACGTGATTTGACCGATTGGTTGCGTCGCGACAGGAATTATCCATGCGTCATAGCCTATAGTCTGGGTAATGAAACAAGAGGGGAAATCGGTCAGAAAATGGTGGATATCTGCCATCGCGAAGATCCAACACGCTTAGTCACTTCCGGATCTGCCGAAGAGAATATGATGGATATAGAAGGAGTTAATGGCACAAGTGAAACCCAAAAATTCTTTCAGAATTTCAAGCCGACAAAACCTTTTATTGCCACCGAAGCGCCTCATACATGGCAGGTCAGAGGTTTCTACAAAACTCAAACCTGGTATCGTGACGGGTATCCCAACAAAAAACAAGATCCGTTTTTTATTCCAAACCTAACCGAAAAAGAGATATTCTTAAACCATGCGATGGATACAAATCTAATGAAAAATTCGAAGCAAGTCTTCAATTCTTCTTACGATAATGCCACTGTTAGAATAACTGCAAGACAACATTTGGCAAAGTTGCGCGATATTCCCTGGCTTTCCGGTCAATTCCGCTGGACTGGTTTCGACTACATTGGAGAAGCCGGATACGTTCACGGTGGTTTTCCGTTTCGTGCTTTTATGGGCGGCGCTATCGATTTAGCCGGATTCGAGAAAGATTTATTTTATTTGTACCAAAGCCAGTGGACTTCAAAACCAATGGTGCATATTTTACCTCATTGGACGCATCCCAAAATGACTCCGGGGACGTTGATTCCTGTTTGGGTTTATACGACCGGTGATGAAGTGGAACTTTTTTTAAATGGTAAATCTTTAGGCAAAAAGAAGAAAGGAACAGATCCGGATCAGATGCAATGCGAATGGCTGGTTCCATGGACATTGGGAACAGTGGAAGCCGTAGCTTACCAAAATGGGAAGGAAATTACCCGAACACATCAAACATCAGCATCCTCACCATCCAAAATTTTGGTGGAGACAGATAACCAACAACTTAAAGCCGATAACAAAGATATGGCCATCGTTACTGTTTCTCAAACCGATGCAAAAGGGGTATTTTATCCCTATGGCGAAAATCGAACGTATTACCATCTGGAAGGACCTGCAACTATTCGTTCATTGGAAAACGGAAGCCCGGTTGATACAGATTCGCATTGGGGCGTATCGGGCCGGCGTTTGTTTTTTGGATTGACTCGTGCATTTATTGAAGCAAACTCCGATCAAGGCGACATCTCCCTAATGGTTGGAGCAATTAGTGGCGAAAAAGCACAGCTCACTTCTGATTTAGTTTCAATTAATATTCAACAGATTGCATTGAGAGGAGAACTAAAGAAAAAGAACCTGACAGTTTATTACAGCATCGACAGACAAACTCCAACTCAGAAAAGCACAATGTATATTGAGCCGTTTCATGTAAAATTAAATACAACTATTAAAGCTGTTGTGTACGAAGGAAATAATAAGCTTTTCGACATGGAGGAAAATATCTCACCCGAAGACGGATTGTATTGGTACAATGAAACTACCGCAGCGTTAAACCAAATCGCTAAAGGCGAACAAGCCGAAATAACAATCAGGATTAGAAAATAGGTACAGTAATGAGCTGCAAAATTTTAAGTGAAGTGCTCTCATTGGTAGCGCTCCGAAGGATTAAAGTGCTATTGGTACAAAGTTTTCAAGTGCCGAAGCAGAAGGTCCTCAGGGCCAGAAAAACATTTTTATTTCCAACCCCGAGACTAATCCTCTTACCGGTAAACTATTTTTTAAGTTTGGGGAATAGAAATATTATTTTCATATCTTTAATGCGAGTTACAGTTACAATCTTATACTAATCAATTATGAAAAATCTATCTCTCTGTTTGTCAGTTGTATTAATCTCAATTGCATTTTCATCATGTAATGTTGAAACCAAAAAAGCGCCGGTTCAGAAAGTTGGAATCGATGAGTATCTTGGGCAATGGACGATCGATATAAAAGGGGGAACCGTTGGCTGGCTTGAAGTACGCAAGGAGGATGGTTACGTTGATGCAGACCTCTTATGGATAGGCGGAAGTGTTACACCGGTCTCGAATGTTTTCCTTGCAAATGATCAGTATTTGATTGTTACAAGAACAAATAATTTAGTTCGGACAAGGGATGAAAAAAATAATCCTTTACGGACTCATATTATTACAAGTTGGCTTGAGATATCTAAGAAAGGAGCAAAAATTGAAGGATTTCTTTTAAGTCCCGGGAGGAATGGAATGAGTGTTGACTCCACCTCGTTTGTTGGTACAAAACTGCCTGATGTACCTCCTGCCCCGGATATGACCAAACTCAAATTTGGAGATCCCATTACATTGTTTAATGGAAAGGATCTTTCAGGATGGATATTGACTAATGAAAAGCAGAAAATTGGATTCTCGGTTATCGATGGTGTTTTAATTAATGATCCTGTACAAACAGAGGGTCGGCCACATATCAGTTATGGAAACATTAGGACAGAAAGAGAGTTTGAAGACTTTAACATAAAACTTGAGGTCAATGTTCCTGAAGAAAGTAACAGCGGTATTTACCTGCGTGGAATGTATGAAATACAAGTTTTGGATTCATACAAAAAAGAGCTTGATTCCCATAATATGGGGGCGCTTTATTCCCGTATTAAACCGACAGTAAGTGCAGAAAAACCTGCAGGAATATGGCAGACTTTAGATATAACATTATGCGATCGTCATGTCTCAGTTATTCTTAATGGGACTAAAATAATTGATAATCAGCCTGTTTATGGACCAACCGGAGGGGCATTAAAATCAGATGTCTTCTCAAAAGGGCCTATCTACCTGCAGGGTGATCATGGAAAAGTGTCTTACAGGAATATTATACTTACACCTGTTGTGAAATAAGAATCTTAAATTTTCGAAATTTACTTTATCTTATTGAAATCTTAAAACTCCGAAGCCTTATGGGTTTTATCCCCGCCGAAGCGGGGTTCGGTTGCGCCTCAACTTTTGTCTTGGTTTCAAACTTTCTCCTTTCTCCTTTAGACTTTCTCCAGCGGTAGTCGAAGCATAAGTACTGATAAAAGTTGTTATTAATTTGTAACTTGCAGACCTAAGCAGTTAGAGAAATCGCTGAAATATATTAATAACACTTAATCAGGGTTTTATATGGAAACTTTTAGGAATTGTCAAAGTTGCGGAATGCCAATGAAGAAAGACCCACAAAAAGGCGGCACAAATTCAGACGGCACAAAAAATTTAATATATTGTAGTTATTGCTACTACAATGGAGTATTTACTCAGCCAAATATGACTTTGGATGAAATGAAAACATTAGTCAAGGGAAAATTAATAGAAATGGGATTTCCGGGATTTATTGCTGGTTGGTTTACAAAAGGAATCCCGAAACTTAAAAGATGGAAAAATTAAAGATAAACGCATGGTAATAAACAGGACTTCATGTGGCATAGCCTGTCCCGCTTTAGCGTGAGGGTGCCAAACATGCAAAATTTAAATAGTCCGCTTGAAAATAAAAATGAAATCCAGAGTCTGTATAATCATTTTCCCTTTTTTCCTTTTAGTGTTTTCTTTTAGTGCTTCAGCACAAGATGAGCGCGCACAAATGCCTCCTGCCTTATGCAATTCGTATTTTGAAGTGAATATCGGGTCCATCAATTATCCGTTTGATGAAAAACAACTTGAAGATGGATATACATTTCAATCGGTTACAGTTCCACATACCGCTGTGCGTTTAGTGTTGTGTGGCTATGAGTTTAATAAATATCTGTCGGCTCAGATTTCATACATGCGCCCTGTTTTGTGGGTACAATACACATACAACAACGGTTCAGCTTACTCAGAAAGTACTCGTTCGGTTTGGATGAATGTAGGTAGTTTAACAATCAAGCCCCAGTTACCGATAAACGATCACTTCACAATTTATGGCGAAGGAGGTCTGTGTATAATTACTCGTCATGGATTTGAAGATCCGGAAGGCACGCCGGTTGTTAAGGATGCAAATTACGCTAGTTCCTTGTTTGGTGGCGGATTAAAATATCACATCAATAAAAAATGGGGGTTGATGTTAAGTGCGGCTTACTCCCCGGAAAATTCTAAAGTAAAACAACCTTCAACTTCGTTTTTGTCCGCAGGATTTTCTTACAAACTTCTTCCTTTAACCGAAATACAATTAGAAAAAACAGCCAAAATGGGGTATATTCATCCCAAACAAATGATTCAAATCGGTTATTCGAGTAATGTGTTGGGTTATGGAGTAAATAACTTTGTCTCAGAAGGAAAAATACCTGTGTTTTGGGGTGGAGAAGCGGAAGTACATCATGGTTTCACAATCAATTATCTACGCAATATTTTTCATGGAGCCAAAGTGTTTTCATTGGACTGGGGTGCCAATATGTCGTACTGGCAAAGTAATGTAAACAAAGATAATTTTTTCACTTTATCCGTATTCCCGGTTCTTAGATGGACATTTTTACACACCAACCCTGCCGATGTTTATTTCTATTATTCTGTTGCCGGTCCGACTTATATTTCCAAAGTAACCATTGATGGGCGCGATACGGGAGAACATTTTACCTTTCAGGATAACATGGGTACCGGAATATTTTTCGGAGAACAGCGAAATTTGAATGTTGAAATTAAAATAGGACACTACTCCAATGGAAATATTTTCCCGGAAAATGAATCTGTAAAAATACCATTGTCGCTCAATTTAGGTTATACATTCTAAAAAGGCAAGACTGTCCGGATAAAAGATTTGCCACACCTACAGCCGGTTATTTAGGAAAAGTAATTACTTTTTAATAAGAGAATATAGTTTTTTTATCTCTGCCTCCCAGAGCGATTCTTCGGGTGTTTCAAGTATCAGTGGAATATTGTCGAACCGCGAATCATTCATCAATATCGCGAAAGTCTCTACTCCAAGAAAACCCGTTCCAATATTTTCATGCCTGTCGACCCTTGTTCCAAAATCCTTTTTGGAATCATTGAGATGCATTCCTTTAAGGTATTCAAAACCAATAATTTCACTGAATTTTTCAAAAGTCTTTTTAAATCCATCAGGCGATTTAACATCATATCCCGAAGTAAAAGCATGACAGGTGTCAATACAAACTCCTACTCTTGATTTATCTTCAACATTATCAATAATTGTCCTTAACTGTTCAAAGGTATGGCCAAGGTTTGTTCCCTGGCCCGCGGTATTCTCAATTACTGCCGTAACCCCCTTTGTTTTTTCAAGAACAATATTTATCGATTCTGCCATTCTTTTCAGACATTCTTCAATTCCAATTGAATTCAGATGGCTGCCAGGATGAAAATTCATCCGGTTGAGGCCCATTTGTTCACATCGCTGCATTTCATCAAGAAAAGAGGCTCTCGATTTTTCCAGCGGTTCCTTCTCCGGATGTCCCAGATTTATCAGATAGCTATCGTGAGGAAGTATCTGAAATGGTTTGTAATCATGCTTTTCACAATTTTGACGAAATGCTGTTATGCTTGCTTTTGAAAGAGGATTAGAGAACCATTGCCTCTGATTCTTAGTAAAAAAAGCAAATGCCTTCGCTCCTATTAAGTTAGCATTTATCGGAGCGTTTTCAACCCCCCCCGAAGCGCTTACATGTGCACCAATGTATTTCATAACAAAGATTAATTAATAAAACTAGCCTAAAGCATTTTCCTGTCGCCTGTCGCCTAATGCCCGTAGCCTGACATCTAATAATAACTTGTACCATCCCAGCAATGAGTACATAATTTTTCTTTGGGCAGCCCAATTGCAGTAACAAGATCGTCAAGCCGCTGATAGATCAGTGAATCAAGATCGAGGTTCTCTGCAATTTTTTGTACCATTTCAGCATATTTTGCAGAATCAGGATTAGCATACTCTGGAAGATCTTTTTCTTCTCCTCCCAGCTGATTGATGGCTTTTCGTCCTGCCAGTTCCAGGATTGATCTTGATTCCGAAAAATTAAGAAAGTCGCAGGCAAATAATAGCGGAGGACATGCAATTCTCATATGCACCTCCGAAGCTCCCGATTTCCGAAGGTCAATAGTATTATCTTTTAACTGTGTTCCTCTCACAATGCTGTCATCCAGAAAAATCATTTTTTTCCCTTCAATAATTGCCTTGTTGGGAATTAGTTTCATTTTTGCCACAAGATCACGTTGTCCCTGATACTGGGGCATAAAGCTGCGTGGCCATGTTGGAGTGTATTTTGAATAAGCCCTTTTATATGGAATCCTCTTTTCGTTCCCGTAACCGATTGCATGTCCAACTCCCGAATCGGGAATACCACACACAAAATCAGCATCAACCTTATCTCTCCGGGCGAGGGATGCACCACATCTGTTCCGGCACTCATCAACATTTATTTCCTCATAATATGATGGAGGATATCCAAAGTACACCCAGAGAAATGAACATATCTGCATTTTTTCCTCCGGCTTCCTGAGCTGTGAGTAACCCTTGCTTGTCATATAAACAATTTCCCCGGGACCAAGGAAATACTCAATTTCAAAACCGGTATTCGGAAAAGAACAAGACTCTGAGGCAACGGCATAGGCATTCTCCTTTTTACCGATGACAACCGGAGTCCTTCCCAGCTTGTCGCGGGCAGCTAATATTCCATCATCTGTAAGAATAAGTAGTGAACAAGACCCTTTAATATTGTCAAACACATTTTCTATTCCCTCAATAAAATTATCCTTCTCGCAAATGAGGTTTGCCACAACTTCTGTTGGATTTATGTGCCCTTCAAAATTTTCAGTGAAATGCTTCTTCATTTTCAGAAACTTGTCTTCCAGTTCCAGTAAATTAACAAGTCTGCTTACAGTAACTATTGCAAAACGACCAAGATGAGAATTGAATAAAATTGGTTGTGGGTCAGTATCGCTTATCACTCCAAGTCCTGAATTACCGGCAAATTGGTTCAGTTCATCTTCAAATTTGGTCCTGAAATAAGAATTTTCAAGATTGTGTATCGATCTTCTGAATCCTTTTCCCGGAATAATAAAAACCATTCCGGCTCGTTTGGTACCAAGGTGGGAATGATAATCTGTTCCATAGAAAACATCCTCTACGCAGTCGGTCTTAGATATTACACCAAAAAAGCCACCCATATTGCTGAATATTAATTAATTAACAATCTCCTGTTTCTTTGTAAATTTAATCATAGATTCGGATATTATTAAAATTATCGGAATATTATTAATTTTGCAGACTAAACCTTTTAAACACAACAATATAAATGACAGACATAAATAATCTCAATCCATCAGAACGGGGAACAAAAAAAAGCGCTCCGATTGGCATGATCGCCACTTCAATTATACTGGCCGGAGCTCTCATTTTTATTGTCTTTATGTATTTCGACCAGAAAAACAAAATGGTTGAGATGGAGACAGTCCTGACCCAGGAAAAAGACTCCCTGGCAAATGTATTAAGACATATGGTTTTCGCATATGATACTTTAAAAACAAATAACGATAGCCTCAACGCAGGTCTGCAAAAAGAAAGAACAAGGATTGTCCGGCTATTATCAGTTAATGCATCAAACACCCAGTTGATAAAAAAATATAAGAGTGAGATCACAACAATGAGAGAAATAATGAAAAGCTACATTGTCCAGATCGATTCACTTAATACCAGAAATAAAATCCTTGCTGCTGAAAATACTGAAATACATCAGCAAATAACACAGGTCCGTAGTACGAATACTGAACTCTCAAAGGTCAGGGAGGAGTTAAGCACAAAAGTTGAAATTGCTTCAGTCATTCAGGCTAAAGCTATTGTTGCTGTTTCTTTGAACAAGAGGAGAAAAGAGACCACCCGGATAAGTCAGCTTGATAAACTCCGGATATGTTTCACTCTACGCGAGAACCCGCTGGCCAAAGCCGGTCAAAAGGAGGTATTTATGAGAGTGATAAGGCCCGACTCCCTGATTATAACAAACAGCCCTGATAATCTGTTTGAGTATAAGGGCAGCAAAATAATATATTCCGCGAGCCGTGCCTTAGATTATATGAATCAGGATATTGAAATGTGCATCTTCCTCGATAATACCGACGATTTTATTATCGGTAATTACAGCGTTGAACTTTACCTTGAAGATAATATAATAGGTCGTACAAATTTTATGCTTTCAAAAAAATAACTAATCGTCATCCGGCATCATAAATTCAGATATAATATTGTCGGATATCATCTTTCCCTGGTTTGTAAGAACCAGGGTATTTTTGTCATGTTTCATCAACCCATAATCTCTGAATTTACCGGCTAAATTAACAACATAATCATAACCTTCTTTTTCAAATGTCCTCTCAATATACTCAAGATCAATGCCCCACATTGTTCTCAGGGATGTCATTATATATTCGTTAAAACGGGCTTTCGAGTCAAGTTTTTCACTTTCAAAAAATGATTTCCCGGTATTAACTGATTTAATATAACCTTTCAGATCACAGATGTTCCACTGTCGCGAATATCCGTTAAATGAGTGCGCCGATGGACCAAGACCAAGGTAAATGATCTGTTTCCAGTAATTTGAATTATGAATTGAAAAATATGAGGGTTTGCCGAAATTTGAAATCTCATAATGAATAAAACCTGCAGATTCAGCTTTTTCAATCAGTATATTAAACAGGGAGTTACTCTCCTCTTCATCAATCTCAGCAATCAACCCTTTCTCCAACATCTTCCCGAATACAGTTCCGGGTTCAATTGTCAGGTGATATGCAGACAGGTGCTTTATATCAAATGAAAAGGAAAAATCAAGATTTGAGGCCCATTCCTTCTGGCTCATCCCCGGAATTCCATAAATAAGATCAATTGTGACATTTTCAAATCCTGCTTTAAAAGTTTCCCTGAGCGCCATTGTTGCCTGAGCTGAATCATGCCGCCTGTTCAGCATTTTAAGGTCTGAATCCCGCCACGATTGAATCCCCAGGCTGATCCTGTTAATATTAAGCTTCTTGAGACCTCTCAGGTAATCTGAATTAACATCATCGGGATTTAATTCGATGGTTATTTCACAATTCCCTTCTACCCTGAACAGTTTATTTATATGATTAAGAATAGTGTCCAGCTCTGTAATTGAAAATACAGAAGGGGTGCCGCCGCCAAAATATATTGTTGTGACAGTTTCGGTTCCCAGATAATTCTTTCTCAACAAAGCTTCCTTTAGCAGAGCATCAACAAATGCAGAATTATCATCAGATGAAATTATGTGATAGAAATCACAATAAAAACAGAGCTTTTTACAAAATGGTGTGTGTATATATATCCCTGCCATGCATTAAAAATACAATCATGAAATTTATAAATAAAATCTATTATATTTAGTGACTAATAATTATCTTCAATAATAAATCCATTGCGCTTGAAAATCAATTAAAGTATGTTTTTGATTTTATGATTAATTAAATTTGCATAAAATATTAAAATGGTAAAAAAGAATATTTTCTCAATTCTCGTGGCTCTGGTTATTATGTATCTGAGTCTTACGGGTTCAGAGACATTTGAAAAAGTCTCGTTTAATGATATCCCCTTTATCGATAAAGTTGCACACTTCGGAATGTATTTCCTTCTGATGTCGGTCATTGTCTTTGAAAACAGAAAAACCTTAAAAAGTTACGCACATTTATATTTAATAGCTCTTATTCCTCTTTTCTATGGTATATTAATGGAATTATTGCAATCAATTCTTACTGTCAGCCGTTCCGGTAGTTTTTTCGATATCGTTTTTAATTCAGCCGGTATTCTCGTTTCTCTTTTAATATGGTTATGGATTAAGCCATTAACAATAACAAAATAAATTTGAGAGCATATTAATACATTTTTAATGAGATCTTATCTATTCTTCTCTGGTGCCGTCCCTCTTCAAATGTTGTGTTGATGAATGTTTTTACTATCAGATATGCTTCGGATTCCGAGATAAATCTACCCGGTAATGCACAAATATTCGCGTTATTATGTGCCCTTGCCAAACGACTTATTTCTTCGTTCCAACATAAAGCGCTTCTTATTCCCGGATGCTTGTTGACAGTCATATTAATTCCATTTCCTGTCCCGCAAATTGATATTCCGAGTTCATACTCTCCTTCAGAAACAGCGTTTGCCAGAGAATGACCCAAATCAGGATAATCAACCTTCTCCTCTGAAAAACAGCCAAAGTCTTTAACATCATGCTTTTCTTTAATGAGATAACTTAATAGTTTTTCCTTCAGAAAATACCCGGCATGATCCGATGCTATTGCTATTACTTTCTTTTTCAACTTATTGCATTATAATAAAGTTTCTGTGAATAGAACGCAAATTAATATAATTGATTAATAAAAAAAATAACAATGTGATTGTTTGAGAGTCAAATAATAAATAAGTATTCAGTCTCACTTCGATTGTTAATAACATGTAAATAATAGATGATTAAAATTCATAATCTCTTGTTTTGTCAACTATTTTAGTGTTTTAACGGTATAAGATACTGAGGTGAATAAAGTTTTAAGAAAATAAAAGCAAAATATGAACCTTAAATAAACCTTAAAAATTTTACTTTTGCTTTATTGGCAATATCAACAATCTTATCTTAACAATTGTTAATTAATTTACTAATCTGCTGATTTTCAAAAATCGTATATTTTTTGAGCTGTTGAAAAGATGTTTATTCAGTTTTAATAATGATAAAAACAATAAAATTCTGATTTATTTTTCAACACAATTAACAGCATATTATTATTATTATAAATATATCAATTATTAAGATATTAAAATATTATAATGTTAATAAAAACTTAAAAACAAGAAAGACGAGAAAATCAATATAGATTTATTGATTAAGTTTATCAGTTGATTTAAAAGAAATTTTAGAAATAAAATGAATAAAGGATCATCAGAATACTATATATCAGAAATAAAAAGATTGAAAGTAGAAAAAAATGCAATCATTCTTGCACACTATTACCAGACAGGCGATATTCAGGATATTGCTGATTTTGTTGGAGACAGCCTTGCACTTTCTCAGAAAGCAGCATCAAATAATGCAGACATAATAATTTTTGCAGGTGTAAGATTTATGGCTGAAACGGCTAAAATTCTCGCACCCGGGAAAAAAGTACTTCTTCCAGATGTGAATGCTGGTTGTTCTCTCGCGGACTCATGCAAAGCGCCTGATTTTGAAAAATTCATTAAGGAAAACCCGGGAAGAACAATTATCTTGTATGTTAACAGTACTGCAGAAATTAAAGCATTGTCAGATATAATATGCACATCATCAAACGCAATCCAGATAGTTGAATCTCTTCCTCCTGATGCAAAAATTATATTTGCTCCGGACCGTAACCTTGGTAATTATGTTCTTAATAAAACAGGTCGTGACATGGTTATATGGAATGGTACTTGCCATGTGCATGAAGAATTTTCGCTCGAAGCAATTTTGAGATTGAAGAATGAATATCCTGATGCAAAAATTATTGTTCATCCGGAATGTGAACTACCCGTAAGGATGGTTGCAGATTATATTGGTTCTACATCTGCACTATTGCAATTCACGAAGAATGATAAAGGTAATTGTTATATTGTTGCAACAGAAGCTGGTATAATTCATCAGATGAAAAAGGGAAACCCGGATAAGACTTATATTCCTGCGCCACCGGGTGATTCAACATGTGGTTGTAGCGAATGTAATTTTATGAAACTTATTACAATCGAAAAAATATATAATTGTCTTACAAGCGAAAAACCAGAGATTTTAGTCGATCAGAATGTCCTTTTAAAAGCACAAAAACCGATAAGGAGAATGATGGAAATATCTGAAAAATATGATCTTTAAATCATGAAAAAGATTATAGTTTTAATAGTTTTTGTTTTAATCTCTAAAATTGGTTCTGCTCAGGAAACTGAAGCGTTAAAGGACGGTTATCAAATATTTAAATATCCCAACGGAACAGTCTCCAGTGAAGGGTTATTAAGGAACGGAAAGCCAGAAGGTTTGTGGAAAAGCTATTATGTTACGGGAATAAAAAAATCAGAGGGAAGAAGAACAAATTTTCTTCTTGACAGCATTTGGATATTTTACGATCAGGCGGGCGATACAACAGAGAAAATAAACTATCTGTTCGGCAAAAAGAGCGGTTGGTATTATAAGTATAAAAAGGATCCCTCCAGGGGGGCCTATTTATGGTCTAAAGAGCTTTTTGCGGGTGACAGGAAAGAGGGTACGGCATATACCTATTTCCCCGATTGTAAAATCCAACTGACCATCGCGTATAACAGTGGAAAAAAAGAAGGACTGTCAAAGGAATTTGATAAAGAAGGAAATGTCATAACCTTCCTTGAATATAATAATGATTTTCTTGTAAGCCGCGAAAGAATAAACAGACTGGACAACAAAGGTTTAAAGCAGGGAGAATGGAGGGAATTCTATCCAAACGGAGAAATAAAATCTGAAAAAACATTTAAAGACGACCTCCTGCATGGTTATTATAAAGAATATGATAGCCGGGGAAATCTTGTTCTTACTATGTTATATGATAATGGATCGATAGTGAAATCAAGGGTGGAAGATGGCCCCGATATCGAAGAAACAAACAGGTATGACCAGGATGGGAAACTGATTTACAGAGGCTACTACCGAAATAAAGTTCCTGTTAGTATTCACAGGGAATATGGAAAAGACGGGAAGGTTACTAATGCTTTAATTTACAACGATAACGGATTGAAGATTTCAGAAGGAATTGTTGATGAAGCCGGAAACCGCAACGGTAAATGGAAAGATTTTTTCTCAAATGGAAAAGTACAGGACGAAGGACAATTTACAGATAACAGACGTTCAGGTTCATGGAAGTTCTACAACATATCAGAAAAAATTGAGCAAACAGGTTCTTATAATAACGGCCGTCCCGATGGATTGTGGAAATGGTATTATGAAAATGGAACATTACTGAGAGAAGAGGAATACTTTCAGGGCCAACGTGATGGATCATGCAAAGAATATTCTATCGCTGGCGAAATTATTGCACAGGGACAGTACTCCGACGGAGAGAAGAACGGCGAGTGGAAATATAAATCAGGCGACTATACAGAAGAGGGCAAATATATTATCGGGTTAAAAGATGGTGCCTGGAAATCATATTACACCAATGGAAAACTGAAAATAAAAGGAAATTTTGTTCAGGGCAACCCCGATGGTCTGCAAAGTTTTTATTACGAAAGCGGGAAAATAAAAGAAGAACAATACTTCCAGATGGGCATCAGGGAAAAAACCTGGAAGAAATTTAACGAAGAAGGAATCCCTGTTCTGGTAATTGCCTATAAAAATGATGTGGAAGTTAGTATTAACGGGGTCAGAATTAAGCTTCCCGAAAGCGATACACGGCTGATTAAATAGTTACTTTATTTTATGGAAGATAATCTCAACATCAGAAAGGATATTATTTCAGTTACTGATAAGGAATTTGAAAAGCAACTGCGGCCATTAAGCTTCAGCGATTTCAAGGGACAAAAGCAGGTAATTGAAAATCTTGTTGTTTTTGTAACAGCAGCAAAACAAAGGGGCGAATCTCTCGACCACGTACTGTTACATGGCCCCCCGGGACTGGGCAAAACAACCCTTGCTACAATAATCGCGAATGAGATGCAGGTAAACCTACGGGTTACATCAGGTCCTGTGCTGGATAAACCTGGCGACCTTGCCGGCTTGCTCACTAATCTTCAGGAAGGAGATGTTCTCTTTATTGATGAAATTCACCGGTTGAGCCCCATCGTAGAGGAGTATCTCTATTCTGCAATGGAAGATTTCCAGATAGATATTATGATCGACAAAGGACCGAGTGCAAGAAGTGTCCAGTTGACGCTTAATAATTTCACTCTTATAGGAGCAACAACGCGTTCAGGCCTTCTTACAAGCCCGTTGAGGGCACGGTTTGGCATCAAGTTCCATCTTGAATATTACGATCACGAAGTACTTACCGGTATAGTAAAAAGATCAGCAGGAATACTTAACATCAGAATTGATGAAAAGGCAGCAGTCGAAATAGCAAAAAGAAGCAGGGGGACACCAAGAATTGCAAATGCCCTGCTCCGGAGAATCAGGGATTTTGCTCAGGTTAAAGGATCGGGGGAAATAGATATTGAAATAACGAGATATGGCCTCACTGCACTGAACATCGATCAGCATGGACTTGATGAAATGGATAACAGGATTCTTTCCGTGATCATAGATAAATTCAATGGCGGTCCCGTAGGATTAACAACGATCTCTACTGCAGTTGGGGAAGAGAGCGGTACCATTGAGGAGGTTTATGAACCATTTCTGATTAAGGAAGGTTATCTGAAAAGAACTCCAATAGGCCGCGAAGCAACAGAACACGCATATAAACATCTTGGGAAACAGTTCGGGCATAATTTGCCCGGAAACTTATTTTAAATGCAAACAGGCATATATCAGGCTATAAGAAATTATTTAAAAACATTGCTGATCTTTTCAAGCCCTTTTGAATTTAAAATCCTGATTTTTCTTCCGTTCAACTCAACCAGCTTGTCTGATTTAAATTCAGATAATAATCTGATAACCGATTCTGTTGCTGTGCCTACAATGTTGGCAAGCTCTTCGCGTGTAAGAGATATATTTAGAAATTGCTGGTCGTCAATACCAAAATCATTAACAAGAAACAGAAGAACCTCTGCAAGCCGCTCCCTTACAGTTTTTTGGGCAATATCAGTAATAAATGAATTTGCCTCACCTAATTCATGACAGGCAAGTTTCAGCAATTCGAGTGAGTAGGTTGGGTTGGTCTTAATAAATGAGATCAGTATTTCAGAAGGAATAAAACAAACCTGGCAATCTTCAATAACTTTTGCAGAAGTACACGCCAGCTCATTGCTTAAAACGCTCCGGTATGCAATAATATCTCCATTCTTTGCAAAACGTATTATTTGTTCTTTTCCGTCAAAACCTGTTTTAAATACTTTAATAATTCCACTATTAATGCAAAAGAAACCACTTATACGGTTACCCTCCTGATAAAGAATATCCCCACGCTTATATTGCCGGAAATCTTTTTCAAAATTGATTGACTCAACTTCCTCCGGAGTCAGATATTTGAATATCGAACCCGATTCAAGTGAGCATTTATCACAAAGCGGGACATAAATATCTTGCTGTTTCATTTCCTATCGTCAATTAATAGTGCAAAGATTAACAATACGTTTAATATAATTGTTCAATTTTATTAAAATGCTGTTTTAAATTGATCAAGGAACCTCATATCATTTTCAAAATACAGGCGCAGATCATTAACCTGGTACTTCAGCATTGTAAGCCTTTCAATACCCATGCCAAAAGCGAAACCGGTATATTTCCGACTGTCAATATTGCATGTTTCAAGCACATTAGGATGAACCATACCACATCCTAAAATCTCAAGCCAGCCGGTATATTTGCAGACATTACAACCCTTGCCTCCACAAATCTTACAACTTACATCCATTTCGGCCGATGGTTCGGTGAAAGGGAAATATGATGGCCTTAACCTTATCTCAGTTTCTTTTCCAAACATTTCTCTTGCAAAGAATAGCAGCGTCTGCTTAAGATCTGCAAACGACACATTTTCATCTATATATAAACCCTCAACCTGGTGAAAAATACAATGTGCCCTGGCCGAAATTGCTTCATTACGAAAAACCCTTCCGGGCGAAATGGTACGGATTGGAGGTTTTTGATTTTGCATTACCCTCACCTGTACAGATGATGTCTGAGTACGGAGTAAAATATCTTCAGGGTTGGAGTCTTCTGATGAGATTCTTGATATATAAAATGTATCCTGCATATCCCTGGCGGGATGCTCGGGAGCAAAGTTAAGTTTTGTGAAAACATGATCGTCATCTTCAATTTCCGGACCCTCGGAAACTGTAAAACCGATCCTGGTAAAAATATTAATTATCTCATTCCTTACTATTGAAATAGGATGACGCGATCCTGTTGAAAACGGTAATGATGGCCGGGTAAGATCTGCGTCCTCTGAGGTAGCTTCAGTGGTAGCCAGCTCCGACTTAAGAGAATTATATTTTTCAAATGCACTCTGTTTTAACAGATTAAGTTTTTGACCAACCTCCTTTTTCTCTGCAACAGCTACATTTCTGAAATCTTCGAAAAGATCAGGAATTATGCCTTTTTTGCTAAGGTATTTCAAACGGAAGGATTCAAGTTCTTCCTGGCTTTTTACCGATAGTGTTAAAACCTCTTTTAAAAGGGCCGTTATTTTTTGAAGCATTAAGAAAATATTTATATATCACTACTAAATTAATTCCTGACAATTTTTATTTTGATAATTTTTATGTCATTAACAGGTTTGTTCTTACTATCAGTTTTCACAGCGGCAATTCTATCCACAACATCCAGCCCTTCAATTACTTCACCAAAAACGGTATAGGTCCCGTCGAGTCGCGGCACCCCTCCAATGTTCTTATAAACAATGCGTTGATCTTCAGGGATCTTGTAATCTTTATTATTTGCCAGATATTGAAACATCTTTAATGAAGCAATTTCCTGGATTTCCCCATCTGTAATAGTTTTTCCTGATAACCTGATGCTGTCTGCTGTTTCCTTTATTATTCTGTTGAAAAGACTTTGTTTAATATTACTATTGATATGTTGCTCTTGCTGATATAACTCATAGTCGTTATATCTGACTCCCTGAACGATATAGAATTGAGTGCCCGATGACCTCATTTCCGGATTTACACTATTGCCCTCCCTGGCAGCTGCAAGCGCTCCTTTCTTATGATAATACTCTTTGGTGAATTCGGCAGGTATCGTATAGGTGTTCACAGAGTCAGGTAAATTTGTTGCAGACCCGCTCTTTGTTGCACCATCTCCGGCCTGTATCATAAAATCCTTAATTACTCTGTGAAAAGAAACACCATCATAAAAACCGGTTTTAACCAGTTTGATGAAATTGTCACGGTGCAACGGAGTACCATCATAAAGTTTAATTTTGATATCTCCCAGGGTTGTTTTGATGAAAATGGTAGAATTATCATTACCCCCGGGAGAATTACATGAGATAAGTAATAAAAGCACAGGGAGTAGAATTATGTTTTTAAAAATGATGTTCATGAAAATTATATTTTGGTTAATAACGTTCTGCAAATCTGAATGCAAAGATATTTAACTTTGAACGATACACGAAAATTTTGGTTTTCAAATTGTGTTATTTTTAGCAAAATAAGTATTGAAATAATTGGATTAAGTCTTTAGAAGTATATTTGTACTCAAATTTTTTACGTGAAAGAGGTCAGAAAACTTGCCGGGCAAACATTGATATATGGTTTTGGTACCATTGTTCCGCGGTTCCTTAACTATGGCATCCTGACATTCTTCTATACCAGAATTTTTAGTACAGCTGAATATGGCGTTGTAACAGAACTCTATGCATGGATGGTTCTGCTGCTTGTAGTACTTACATATGGTATGGAAACGGGTTTCTTCAGGTTTGCCCAGTACAAAGAAGATTATGAAAAAGTTTATAGCACGGCTCTTATAAGTCTCTTCGCTACTTCTGCTCTGTTTGTAACCGGGGTGTTTATTTTTATTACGCCCGTTTCTGCAGTACTTAATTACAGCAATAATCACGATTATATAAGGATGTTTGCTGCAATTATGGCAATTGATGCTTTTTGTGCAATTCCATTTGCAAGGCTAAGACAGGAAAACAGGCCCAGGGTTTTTAGTTTTATTAAAATAATGAATGTTATTGTGACTATTGCGGCTGTTCTTTTTTTACTGAAAATAGCGCCTGGTATTTATGAAAACAATCATGGATGGTTCAGGAAGGTTTATGATCCTGAGTATGGCGTTGGTTATGTTTTCCTTGCAAACCTTATTGGCAGTACCGTTACGTTTCTGATGTTACTTCCATTCATTATCAAGTCAAAACTTGTTTTCTACAAAACAATATGGCTGAAAATGTTAAACTATTCGTTTCCTCTTCTGATTGCCGGCCTTAGCGGATCAATTAATGATACTCTTGATAAGGTAATACTCAGGAGGATGATTGGAAATGAAACGGGACTCGAAACTGTTGGAGTATATGGTGCAGGATATAAAATTGCAGTTTTGATGGCTCTTTTTATTCAGATGTTCAGGTTTGCCGCTGAACCATTTTTTTTCTAACGGGCAAAGCATGATAATGCAAAAGAAACATACGCTTTTCTAATGAAATATTTCGTCATAATAATGCTTCTGATTTATTTAGGAATTAATTTGTATATATCAGGAATACAATTTATTGTAGGAAAAAATTTCAGGGAAGCAATTATTGTGGTTCCTATTGTAAGCATGGCTTATCTTTTCTATGGCGTTTATGTCAACCATAGTATCTGGTATAAGTTAAACGATCTTACACGTTTCGGAATTTACATAACTCTCATTGGCGCTGCTATTACTGTTCTGATAAATGTTATATTTATACCTGTATACGGTTATATGGCATCAGCCTGGGCTCATGTGGCATCTTATGGAGCAATGATAATTATGTCGTTTATCTTTGCGGAAAAGCGTTATAAAGTGCACTATAACATGAAAGAGCTTGCTCCATATTTTATTCTGGCAATTGGTATGGTTATTTTTAGTCAGTTTTTTAAATATCCGAATTTATTCACAGAACTGGCTATTAATACTGTTTTTGTTATCCTGTTCGTTATCTATGCACAGTATAAGGATAAAGTATTAACAGTATTTTTCAAAAAGGAAGAAATATGAAAATTAAAGTAATAAACAAGTCAAGACATGAATTACCGGCATATTCAACAGAAGCTGCAGCCGGAATGGATATCAGGGCAAGCTTAAAAGCCGACATAATTCTTAAACCAATGGACCGGTTTATGGTTCCAACCGGTTTGTTTCTTGAGATTCCTGTTGGTTTCGAAGCTCAGATCAGACCAAGAAGTGGACTGGCCATTAAAAAAGGAATTTCAATAGTTAATTCACCGGGTACAATAGACGCTGATTACAGAGGAGAGGTTTGCATTATTCTTATAAACTTATCGATCGAAAATTTCGTTTTAAAGGATGGAGATAGAATATGCCAGATGGTAATTGCGAAACATGAAAAGGCCGAATGGGTTAGTGTTGAAAGTCTTTTAGAAACAAATAGGGGCGCGGGTGGATTCGGACATACAGGAAAAAAGTAATAATGAAGAGAAATAAATATTTCATTATTTTTTTAGCACTGTTTTTAATGTGCTTTTCTTCGTGCGGAAAGAAAATAGTTCCCGCCAGGGTGAATGGAAAGCAGCTTGAAAATTTTGACGCTGCTTCATTTAATTATGTTTATGTTGAAGCAATAAAACAAAAGCTTATGGGCAATGGAGGCGATGCCCTGAAATTCTTTGAGCAATGCATTAAGATAAACCCGGGATGTGATGCCGCGTATTATCAGATGGCACAGATAGTAATAGCTAATGGAGATATTAAAAACGGGAAACATTATGTTGCCAGGGCTCTTACAATTGATAGTGAAAATATTTGGTATTTAATGATGTTAGCGGGAATATATTATCAGGAAAAAAATCTGGATAGCTCTATTATTTACTATGAGAAAGCAGTCAGATATCACCCAGATAATGAGGATCTTCAATTAACATTGGGAAACCTGTACTCCGAAAACAGACAATTTGAAAAAGCAAGAGATATTTTTGACTCTTTTGATAAGAAATACGGGGTCAATGAAACCTCTACGCTCTCCGCGATTAAGAGTTTGATGTCAGCGGAAAAATATGATGATGCTCTGAATAAAATTCAATTACTGCTTAGACAATTTCCTGATGAGATACTTTACAATGGACTTCTTGCAGAGATTTACAGAGGAAAGGGTGAAAGCGGAAACGCATCAGAGGTTTATAAACAACTTATGGAAAGAAATCCCGGCAATCCGGAAACTCAGCTTTCTCTTTGTGACTTTCTGATAACAGAAAAGAGATATAAGGAGTTATTCATGTTGTTAAATTCGGTTATTCTTAATAGCAAGGTTCAGAGGGAGGATAAAATTCTATTGATAGGCCGATTGATAGAATTACCAAATATTATTAAAGATGAGGGAGATAAATTGATGCTTGCAATTAAGGTTTTGGAAGCAAATTACAAAGAAGATGATGTCATTCCTCTTCTTCGCCCTGAACTTTTAATTAAGCAAACAAAATTAATTGAAGCTTCAACGCGATTGGAGGAGATCATAAAAATCTTACCTGAAAATTATTATGCCTGGGAGAAACTGCTTTTCGTTTACCTGCAATCAGGAGATTTTGAGAAGTTAATGAATAAGGGAGAAGTATGTGCAACTCTTTTTAACAGATCATTTCT
Organism: Bacteroidia bacterium; assembly: GCA_026391555.1. Taxonomy (GTDB): domain Bacteria; phylum Bacteroidota; class Bacteroidia; order Bacteroidales; family VadinHA17; genus LD21. The sequence goes on from JAPLEB010000043.1 coordinate 29,098, forward strand.
TGCAAAAGTGTTATATGCAAATGGCGCGATTGAAAATGGCAAATATTCCATTGCATTAGAGGAATTGAGGAAAGCCGAAATACTTGCGGGAGATAGTAAAGAAAATATTTTGCAGGTACTTACTATGCGTGCAGATGTTTATTACAGGATGAAGGAATATGTAAAAGCATTTGGAATATTTGACGAGGTACTAAAAACAAATAGCAAGGACCTTACTGTAATAAATAACTATGCATATTACCTTGCAGAGCAAAACATGAAACTTAAAGAAGCCGAAAAGATGGCAAAGAGAGTAATTGAAGAAGAAAAAGGAAATGCTACTTACCTTGATACATATGGTTGGGTGCTTTATAAACGAGGCAAGCTGAATGAGGCAGCTAAAATAATGGAGGCAATTATTAACAGCAGGGAAAAACCTGATGCAGAGTGGTACGAACATTACGGGTTTATTCTGAAGAATCAAAAGAAGTGTGCGAAAGCAATTGAGAACTGGAATATTGCAATAAAAATAGATAGTACAAAAATTCATTTGATTAAAGAAATTGAGAATTGCGGAAAATAAATTTCATATTATTTCTGGTAATATTTAGTGCAGGATGTTCTGTAATAAGAAATGATGGAAACAAAAAGTATGGAGCAACAGAAGGGATAATAACTGAGAGATTATTTGAAAATATTAAAAAACAGAACATTACAACAAGCAACTTTTTTATTCAAAAGATAGAAATTGAAATTTCCACTCCGGGGAACAAAGATAAAATACTTGGAAGTTTAAAGTTTGAAAGCCCCGACAAATACCTTTTTAGTTTAAAAAGCAGGGCAGGAATTGAAGCTTCAAGAATATTTATATCCGAAGATACAATTCTTATAAACGACAGGATTAACAGGAAACAATATTATGGTTCACCCCGGTATTTAAAAACCAAATTTGGTTTGGCAGAATCTATTTTACCGGTAATATTTGGAGATTATGTTAATGATAATTTATCTGATAGTCAGACAAAATGTTCAGCAGGGAAATTGAATAGTACATGTACAATAAGCGGAATGAAGATAAACTATGTTATTGATTGCAAAAAAGAGAAAACAATTTCTGCTATAACTGAGGATAATTTTAATGCGGAAGTAATGGAAATTCATTATAAAGATTTTTTTAATGCCGGTGATATAATAATTGCCGGAAGAATAGAAATTAAGGATTTAAAGAGAAAGACAACAATAAAGATCAGGATCAGAAAAATTGAATCTCCATGGAGTGGGAATATTGAATTTATCCCGGGAAATAAATATGAATTAATACAGCTTTTATGAAGTGTTTTGTGCTGTTAACTATTACATTATTAAATTTATATACTTGTTTGAATGGGCAGACAAGAGCGGAGCTGGAGGAGAAGAGAAACAAAACTCTCGGAGAAATTACTTATGTAGATAACCTGCTTAAAACTACTGCTAAAGCAAAGAATGAAAGCATGAATGCCATTACGATAATTGGCAATAAACTCAGTTTAAGAGAATCTGTGATAAGGGGAATGCGTGAAGAAATATCTCTCCTGACCGACAGAATAGACCTTAATACCCTGGCGGTTAACATGATGGAAAGTGATCTGGTATTATTAAAGGATGACTATTCGAGGGCAGTAGTTAATTCTTACCGGTCACAAAAAGGAAATCCTGAGCTGGTCTATATTTTATCTGCGAAGGATTTTAACCAGGGATATAAGCGTCTTAAATATTTGCAACAGGTTACAAAGTTTAGAAGAAGAGAATCTGAAATTATTGTGGAATTGAAAAGCCAGATTGTAACTTCAAAGGAGAAACTACAAAATGATTTAAATATAATTTCAGATTTAAAGTCGCGGGAAGAGCAACAGAAAAGGTTTCTGCAAACAGAACAGGAAAGAAAGCAGAATATGGTTAAATCATTGATTAACAAAGAGAAACAATTGAGAAAGGAGTTGGAAGATAAGAAAAGAATTGCACAAAAAATTGAAAGCGAGATAGCCAGAATTGTTGAAGAGGAAAGAAAAAAAGCAATTAAAGTAAATAGTACACCGGAGCAAAAATTAATTGGGGAAGGTTTTGCTGAGAACAAAGGCAGGCTGCCATGGCCGGTCGAAATGGGGATAATTACTAGTCATTTTGGTATTCAGAAACATCCTGTTTTAAAATATTTAACTGAGGATAATATTGGTATTGAAATTACTAGTTCAGCGAAAATGAAAGCCAGAAGTATTTTTAAAGGAGAGGTCGTTAAAGTATTCGCCATATCAGGAGCAAATATGACCATTATCGTGCGACATGGGAAATATCTTTCAGTATATGCGAATATTATAAATGTAAAAGTTAAACCAGGAGATAAAGTGCTGACAAAACAATACATTGGAGATGTTTATTCTGATCCTGGAGATAGTAATAATTGTGTTCTGAAATTTATGATATTTGAAACAAAATACATGGACCCTGAATTATGGATTTCAAAAAATTAAGACGATTTATGTAACAAATATTGAATAATTCAGTATAATGGGTTGCATTTATAAGTGTATGTATAAAAAAATCAAAATCGAATCTAAGGTGACCAATCTGCGAATTGTAGAAAATGCTATAGATGAGGCCACAAAGGAAATAGGAATTTCGCAGGATAATTATGGAAAGATTTTGGTTTCTACTTTTGAAGCTGTTAACAATGCAATATTACATGGTAATAATTCAAATCCTGAAAAAATTGTAGTCATTGTGATGACTTTTAAACGCAATGAACTTAAAATTATAGTAACTGACGAAGGTTCAGGCTTCAACCCGGCGGATGTTCCAGATCCGACAATACCGGAAAACATTGAAGCGCTTAACGGAAGAGGTGTTTTCCTTATGTCACGACTGGCAGACAAGATTCAATATAGTAAAAAGGGAAATGCAGTAACAATGATTTTTAATAATATTATATCTTGAGCATCAGGATATTTTACGATAAAACAGACTTCAGGCTTAGTGGGTGGAGAAAAGCAGTGAAGTTAATAAATGAGGTCATCGGGAAAGAACAACTAATTTCAGGTGACCTTAATTTTGTTATAACTGATGATGAATATATAAGGAAAATTAATCTTCAATTTCTTGAACATGATTATGATACAGATGTTATTACTTTCAACTATAATAATGGAAATATAGTAAATGGCGAAGTTTATATCAGTATAGATACTGTTAAAAAAAACGCGATTTACTATAATATTAGTTTAAGAAGTGAAATTTTGCGGGTTATAATACATGGGGTTCTGCATTTAACAGGATATGATGATATAACTGAAAAGCAAAGAGAGAAAATGAGAGGACTGGAAAATATGTGGTTGACAATGATTGAATAAGAGTTAAATGGATTTTAAATACGATATTATTGTTGTAGGTGGTGGTCATGCGGGTTGTGAAGCAGCTCATGCGGCAGCTGTGATGGGAGCCGATACATTGCTTATAACCATGGACATGACAAAACTAGCTCAAATGTCATGTAATCCCGCAATGGGAGGAATTGCAAAGGGGCAGATAGTAAGAGAAATTGATGCCCTGGGGGGGGTGAGCGGAATAGTTACCGACAGAAGCATGATTCAGTTCAGAATGCTGAACCGCTCTAAAGGGCCGGCAATGTGGAGTCCTAGAGCCCAATGTGACAGGCAAAGATTTACCATTGAATGGAGAAAGTTGCTTGAGCAGACAGAAAATCTGCATATATGGCAGGAACAGGCAACGTTGTTAGTATTGGAAGGAGATAAGGTTGTTGGTGTAGAAACATCTTTTGGAACCAGGTTTAGATCAGATGCTGTTATCCTTACAAACGGAACATTTCTAAATGGATTAATGCACATCGGTTTCCAAAAGATAAAGGGTGGCAGATCAGGAGATCAGTCGTCAACCGGGCTAAGTGAACAATTAGAACATCTGGGGTTTTCAGTCGAAAGAATGAAAACAGGAACAAGTGCAAGAATCGATGGTAGGTCGATTAATTTTTCTGCAATGACTGAACAAAAAGGAGATGAGGAAGGACGAACATTTTCTTATCTGGGTGAGAATGTGGATATTAAAGTACAGAAGAGTTGTTATATTACCCATACAAATGAAGAAGTTCATGAAGAATTGCGCAAAGGGCTTGAGTTTAGCCCTCTTTTCACAGGACGGATAAAAGGGAGGGGCCCGAGGTATTGTCCGAGTATTGAGGATAAAATTGTAACGTTTAAAGATAGAAATGCCCATCAGTTGTTCATTGAACCGGAAGGGTTGGACACGGTTGAATATTACATTAATGGCTTTGCAAGCAGTCTTCCTCTGGAAGTTCAGCTTAAGGCTTTAAGAAAAGTTAAAGGTCTGGAAAAAGTCAAAATTTACAGACCCGGGTATGCAATAGAATATGACTATTTTCAACCAACACAATTAAAGCATACTCTGGAAACAAAGCGAATTTGTAACCTTTATTTTGCCGGACAAATTAATGGTACCACAGGTTATGAAGAAGCTGCGGCACAAGGTCTGATGGCTGGAATTAATTCAGTATTGAAAGTAAGGAAAATGGAACCATTTATTTTGGGAAGGGAGGAATCATATATAGGAGTGTTAATAGATGATCTTGTTACAAAAGGAGTCGATGAGCCATATAGAATGTTTACATCAAGAGCGGAATACAGAATACTCTTGAGGCAGGATAACGCGGATGAAAGACTTACACGAAAGGCATACGAACTTGGAATGGCGGATATAGGAAGAGTTCAAAGAATGGAAGAAAAGGAATTGTTGGTAAAGGAGATCATTGATTTTCTCTCAAGATCAAGTGTTGAGCCGGATGATGTTAACATGATTCTTGCGAAGGTTGACACAAATATAATTTCACAAAAGGTAAAGGCAATAACAATTGCTTCGCGTCCGCAGGTTGAAATTGGAGATCTTCTTAAATGCATAAAAGGAGGTACTGAAATTGATGCAGTTAAATCCTCAAGATTTAATGAAATTGCTGAATCGGCTGAGATAAAAATTAAGTACGAGGGATATATTCAACGTGAGAAAATAGTGGCAGATAAAGTAAAAAGACTGGAGGGTCTGAGGATCCCGGATGATATTGATTATAATGAATTGGTGTCTATTTCAACGGAAGGAAGACAAAAACTTAAAAGAATCAAACCCTCCAATATTGGACAGGCAGGTCGAATTAGCGGAGTGTCTCCTTCAGATGTAAATATTTTGTTAATGTATTTAGGAAGATAGATTGTTCCACGTGGAACAATGATTATAAAATTCAAATTTATTATTTATGAAAATCCACGGACAGTTGGTTGATATTCATAACAGGGATATATATCCTGCTATTATCAGCGTCCAGAATGGAAAGATTATTAAGATTGAGAGGACAGATAAAGCGCCGGATATATTTATTATGCCCGGCCTGATTGATGCGCATATTCATATAGAAAGCTCAATGGTAACCCCCGGTGAATTTGCGTTGGCCGCTGTAAGACATGGGACCACAGGAGTCGTTTCAGATCCACATGAAATTGCAAATGTACTTGGAAGAAAAGGGATTGAATTTATGATAAGCGATGCTGGGAAAGTGCCGCTTAGATTTTGGTTCGGTGCTTCATCTTGTGTTCCGGCAACAACTTTTGAAACAAACGGAGCAACATTAAACCATGTTGAAGTTAAAAGTCTGCTGGAACTTCCAGAGATTAAATATCTCGCGGAAATGATGAATTATCCTGGTGTAATTAATAATGATAAAGAGGTTCATCGTAAGTTGGATATTGCAAGAAAACTTGAAAAACCTGTTGATGGTCATGCTCCTGGTTTAACTGGTGAAATGCTTAAGATATATGTTAATGCAGGAATATCAACAGATCACGAATGCAGTACTATAGATGAGGCTAAGGAGAAAATTTCTTTAAGCATGAAAATTCTTATCAGGGAAGGAAGCGCTGCCAGGAATCTTAATTCTTTAAAGGAATTGTTTTTTATATATCCGGAAATGGTTATGCTGTGCAGCGATGATCTGCATCCTGAAATGATGGAGAAAGGGCATATTAATAAATTAATTGCAGGTCTGCTTTCAGAAGGATTTAATGTATTTGATGTTATTCGTAGTTCTACTATTAACCCGGTTATGCATTACAACCTTGAGGCAGGGCTGCTTCGGCCCGGAGACAATGCGGATTTTATCCTGGTGGATAGTCTTAATACGATGAATGTCCTTGAAACATGGATTGGGGGGAAGAAAGTATTTGCTAATGGGAACGTCCTCTTCACATATATACCAGGTAAAGCTGTTAATAAATTTAATTGTCTTCCCATTGAAGATAATGATATTAAAGTAGTCAATGAACACGGAAAAATCAGAATTATTGAAGCGTTTGATGGGGAACTTCTGACGAAAGAAATAATTGCGTCATCTGGCACAAATAAGTTAGTAGAATGTGATATTATTAATGATGTTTTAAAAATCGTAGTTAAAGACAGATATAATGATTCTCCTCCGGTAGCCGGTTTTATTAAAGGATTCGGATTGAAAGAAGGAGCTTTTGCAAGCTCAATAGCACACGACAGTCATAATATAATATCTGTTGGAACAAACGATAGGGATATCACTGGCTCTGTTAACGAAATTGTCAGACAGAAAGGCGGACTTGCAGTCTCTTCGAATGGCAGGATAACATCTCTTCAACTCAATATAGCCGGAATAATGACGACTCGTTCTTGCAGGGAGGTAGCACATGATTATGAGAAACTTAATGAATTGGTAAAATCATTGGGATGCACAATGGCAGCTCCTTTCATGACGCTATCTTTTATGGCACTCCTTGTTATCCCAGATCTGAAAATAGGTGATCGCGGTTTGTTTGATGTGAGTAAATTCAAACTTGTTCCATTGTTTGTAGAATAAACTCTCTGACTCCACGTCTGATGGCTACCGAAGGAAAATTTAAATCAATTCTTTCATTGCTCCCTGATAATCCGGGAGTTTACCAGTTTATTGATTCTGCCGGTACAATACTTTACGTAGGTAAGGCTAAAAACCTGAAGAAAAGGGTTACGTCATACTTCTCAAAAAACCAGTCAGGAAAAACTACTGTTCTTCTGAGAAAAACTCATGACATCCTGCATATTGTTGTAGATAACGAATCAGATGCACTCTTACTTGAGAATAACCTCATTAAAAAGCATCAACCCAGGTATAATATACTTTTAAAAGATGACAAAACATTTCCCTGGATCTGTATAAAAAATGAGCCTTTCCCTAAAGTTTTCAGTACGAGAAACACCCCCAGGGACGGATCTCTGTATTTTGGCCCATATACTTCCGGTTTAATGGTTAAAACATTGCTTGTTCTTATAAGGCAGTTATACAAGTTAAGAACTTGCACACTTAGCCTGACAGAATCAAATATTAAAGCAGGTAAGTTTAAAGTTTGTCTCGAATATCATATCGGTAATTGCAAGGCTCCCTGCATAGGGTTGCAGGCAGAAAAAGATTACAGCGAAAACATACAGCAGATAAAAGATATTCTTAAAGGAAATATTTCAACAGTTATTGAGCACCTGAAAAAGCTGATGGTAAAATGTTCAGATGAGCTTCATTTTGAGAAGGCTCAGATAATCAAAGATAAGATTGAGATTCTTTCCGGGTTCAGAAGTCGCTCTGCAATAGTAAGCAACACAATAAAGAATGTTGATGTTTTCGCCTTTACCCGGGAATTGGATAATGCTTATGTTAATTATTTAAAAGTAGTTCAAGGAGCAGTAATACAGGCATTTACAATAGAACTAAAAATACGGGTTGATGAAGAAAAAGAGTCTATTCTTGGCTTTGCGATTACGGAAATAAGGCAAAGACTATTAAGCGATTCTCCGGAAATAATATTGCCATTTAAGCCTGATATTCAAATAGATAAGATTAAATATACTGTTCCACGTGCAGGTGAAAAACAGAAACTTCTTGAACTCGCTGAGCGTAATGCAATATACTATAAATTGGAGCAGAAGAAAAAACGTATGGAGCATGCCCCTCGGGCCCGCACAGGAAAAAACCTTGAGAAACTGAAAAACGATCTTCATATGCCAAACCTTCCGGTTCATATAGAGTGCTTCGATAATTCAAATATTATGGGAACTAACCCTGTTGCAGCTTGTGTTGTATTCCGGAACGCGAGGCCAAGTAAAAACGAATATCGCCATTTTAATATTAAAACAGTAAGCGGGCCTGACGACTTCTCTTCTATGGAAGAAATAATATTCAGACGGTATAAAAGAATGGTTGAAGAAAACCAGAGTCTGCCGCAACTTGTTATAATAGACGGGGGGAAGGGGCAGCTCTCGTCATCAATGAAAAGTATCGATAAACTCGGTTTGAGAGAAACGCTGACAGTTATAGGAATTGCCAAGAAATTGGAAGAGATATATTTCCCGGGCGATAGTGTTCCAATATATCTTGACAAAAATTCGATAAGCCTTAAAATAATTCAGCAGTTAAGAAATGAAGCTCACCGTTTCGGAATAAATTTTCATCGCGACAAGCGCTCTTCTGAAATGATAAAATCAGATCTTGATCAGATAAAAGGAATCGGCCCCAGGACAAAAGAGCTATTGCTAAAATATTTTGGGTCGGTAGATAAAATAAGAATTGCTACCCCCACAGAGCTTGAAAAAGTTGTTGGCCATTCAAAAACATCCATTTTATCAGAATATTTTAGAAATTAGCTCTGGTTTCCACGTGGAACATTAATTAAAAATATATGTGTTAAATAGCTTGTATTATGTGAAATAAGTGTCTTTACCTGATCTGTTAAGTCACTGAGAATTGAATATTTTCATTTATACTACCGGATGGGTTTGATTTTTGCAGTCTGAAAGGAACAATTTAGAGCGCTTTCAATCTCTTTGGAAAGCGCCTGTGAATCAAACAAAACAAGACCCTTCATGCCAGCAACTTCTGCTGCCTTAACATTTATTTCAAGATCATCGATAAAGAGGCACTCCTCCGCGACCAGGGAATATTTTTCAAGGAGAATTTCATAGATCCGGCTATCAGGTTTTGATAATTTGACTTCAGCCGAAATTATTCCTCCATCGAAATGTTTAAAAAAAAAGTACCCTGTTTTTATCTCTTCAAAAATATCTATCGGGAAGTTAGACAGGAAATATAGTCTTAAACCCTGTTTTTTTAATTCTGGCAGAAGCTTTACATTCTGATCAAGGGGAAACATCATTTCGGTTCGTAAATTGAAAATATGGGCTATTTCTTCCATTTTTAGAGATGATTTTAAGGCAATGGCATTTATAGCTTCAATAGTAGTGATATCTCCGTTATCGAGCATACGCCATTCCTCGCTGGCGAAAATGTCAGAAAGAATTGTGGCTTTGATGTTTTCAGGGTAGTTCTTCTTTTCAAGGAATTCGGAAGGTTTGAAACTGAGCAGTACATTTCCAAGGTCAAAAACTATGTTCTTTATCATATCAGGGGTTCTTCATGCTTATTGGCTGGCCGGTTGCCTCAAGCACATTCCACCATAATTCGCCTTCAACATCAATTTTTTTGCGTTTTGCAACTACCATTGGAATTGGCATCAGGGTGAACTGGTTATTCCAGAATCCGACTACAAAATCAGTTTTTCCTGACAGTGCGGCATGAACAGCATTCTGGGCAAGAAGGTTGCAGAATTTGCTGTCGTTTGCATTGGCCGGGGAGCTTCTGATTATGTAACTTGGGTCAATATACTTTATGGAATGAGGGAAGCCTTTCTTTTTAAATTCTTCCGAGATTTTATCTTTCAGGTAAACACCAATGTCTTTGTTCTTTACATTACCGGAAGCATCTTTGTCGTTATCTGATGTTTCGAAAAATTCCTGTCCGGCTCCTTCGGCAACAACAATGACAGCGTGTTGTCTCTCTATAAGGCGTTTTTTAAGAATCCGGAGAAATCCGCGCTGTCCATAAAGATCAAACGTTATTTCAGGAATCAGTACAAAATTGACCTCCTGAATAGACAACGCGGCACTTGCCGCGATAAATCCGGAATCACGACCCATTAGTTTAACCAGGGCTATCCCGTTAAAAGCTCCGGAGGCTTCGTTATGTGCATTCCTGATAATATCATTAGCAATAGAGAAGGCTGTTTCAAAACCAAAAGATTTTTGAATCAGGTCAATATCATTATCAATTGTTTTTGGAATTCCCGCGACGCAAATCTTCAATTTCCGTTTTTCAATTTCTTTATAAATATCATGTGCTCCGCGTAAGGTACCGTCACCTCCTATGCAAAAAAGCACATTGATGTTCATAATTTCAAGAGTATCAACCATTTTCTCAACATCCTGGTTGCCCCTGGAAGATCCCAGGAATGTTCCGCCGATAAGGTGAATATTACTGACCATCGATGCAGTAAGCTCAACAACAGGATGGTTATACTTCGGGATTAATCCTTCATACCCGTATTTTATCCCCAGGACACGACCGATACCATACCTATAGTAAAGCTCGTTAACAATACTCCGGATAACATTATTTAACCCGGGGCATAATCCTCCACAGGTAACAATTCCAACTTTCGTTTTTGCAGGTTCAAAAAAGATATTTTCTCTTGGGCCGGCTTTTTCAAAAGAAACAGGCATCTCCCCGGTTTCTCTGCAGATGTTAAAATTTTCAAGAGAAACATCATAAAGAATTCTTTCGCTGTCATCGACAAAATTATAGACCGGGCTATCTGTCCGTTTAGTATGTTTAAGAGGGGATACCACTCCTGCTTTTCCCAGGGAGGTGACAAGAAAATCCTCGTATTTCATCTTCTCATGATTAGTATTATAATTAATATAGTTACGGTGAAAACAGCATTTTTTTCACATGATTGAGTCTGCTCCGAAATGCATTTTTTTGACTTTTCAGAATGGACTCATGATTCAAATTTATATAATTTTTTGATTTATTGTCAAATATGCAGAATCAGATTATCTGCTTGATTCTCCCAACCTGACCATTTTCCAGCATAACCTTAATTCCATGGGGGTGATTCGGAGAGGAAGTCAGAACTTCTTTAACTCTTCCTCCTGTTAACCTGCCTGTGCGTTTATCTTCAGTTAATTCTACCATAACAGCAATACCTGGCGTAACATCAGCTCTACGGGTTCCTTCCATGGTTATTATATTTTTGATTAAATCAGAGTGCAATGATAAAAAAATTTACATAAGCCACCACAGGAAATGACTTATTGTTATTAATAATTGTTAATAAATAAAATAGTGTTATGAGAGAATAAGTTTTTCCTATCCTTTTGTTCCTTTTACCTTCATTCTTATCCTGTAAAGCCCTTTGCTGGAAGTGATAAACAGACTCTTCATATCAGGACCGCCAAAACAGACATTTGCTGTCCAGCTCTCAGGAACTGCAATATTCCCGATTTGTTTACCATTCTTATCGAAGATTGTTACCCCCTTACCGGTAAGGTAGATGTTTCCTTTAACGTCAATTGTCATTCCATCGGAACCCATTTCGCAGAAGAGATTTTTGTTGCTCAGACTGCCATCCCTGTTGATTGTATATGACCAGGTCTTTTTTCCTCCTATGTCTGCCACAAAAAGAGTTTTTCCATCCGGAGTTCCAACTATACCATTCGGCTGTACAAGATCATTCGTTACTCTTATCAATGTTTTATGGTCAGGACTGAGGTAATAAACTGCCTGGCACTCTTGTGGCATAGAGGTGTGGCTCCACCAAGATCTCTTATAAAAAGGGTCTGTAAAATATATCCCTCCATTGGGGGTAAACCAAAGATCGTTAGGGCCATTGAGCCGTTTATCCTGGTATTCTGAAAGTATAATTTTAACACTTTTGTCAGGAGCAATACACCAGAGTTCATTATTTTCATCGGCACACGCCCACAGATTGCCCTTATTATCAAAGGAAAGACCGTTTGAGCGGCCGCAAGGCTGCATATAGGTGGAAAGCTCCCCGGAAATACTCCAGACCATTATCCTGTTATTGGGCTGATCGGTGAAATATACATTGCCTTTTTTATCTGAAGAGGGACCTTCGGTAAACAGGAACCCATCAGCCAGTTTTTCAAGTTGTGCGCCGGGTTGTATTATCTCTTTTTTACTCTCTTCCTGGATAAAAGCAAAACCAATGCATACCAATAATAATGCTACAAATAATTTGTAATTTGTAATTTGTAATTTGTAATTCATAAATCAGTATGTTATATGAATAGCACTATTTTTTTGACTTAAGGGCATTTTTAACTCTTCCGATATAGTTGTCAATCTGTTCGGGTTTTTCAAATCCTACGATAATCATATCGACGGTTCCCAGCCCGAGAACATATTCCAGTGAAGCATCTATTTTTTCCGGCTCATTTCTGAATTTGCCATTGCCTATAAGTTTCATGCCAATTACGCCCTTGCCTGCCTTATGGAGCTTTTCAATTACCTCTATCACCAGAGCAGGATCCTTATTGTCCATTGCTTCTCCGAATGGATTAACACGAACATGAACAACATCAACCCACTGACTTTCAACACATGCTTCCATTGCCGCCAGAGAGTGAACTGAAACACCATGTGCACGGATTATCTTTTTGGCTTTAAGGGTTTCAAGAATATCCATTTGCTTTTTCTGTTTGTCGGTCCATTGCGCATCAGTCATGCAATGAATTTGCACCAGATCAAGATAGTCGGTGTTGAGTTCTTTGCGGAACCGGTCTACAACCACATCAGCATCGGGTCGTTCAGGTTCCGGGATACCTCCCTGGCTGACCCATATCTTGGAACTCAGAAGATAACTTTCTCTTGGGATACCCTTAAGACCAGCTGCAGTAAAAGGATGCGTTCCATAGCTGTCAGCACAATCAAAGAAGTGGATTCCTTTTTCATATGCCTGACGAATAAGCGATTCGGCAACCCCGGCCCTGGTAATATTTGAGGAACGGTTATACCCGCTGAACCCGGTCCCCATTCCGAGAAGGGTTGATTTTAATCCCGACTTACCAAGTCTGACAACCTGGAGAGGATTTGTAGACAAACCAGATGAATTGCCTGTAAGACCAAATGCAGTTTTTCCAAGTATAACAGCTCCTGCACCAACTGTAATGGTTTTCATAACGAATTGTCTGCGGGTCAGTTTTCTTTTTCCCATAAGTTTAAAATGTATGATGTAACTTTCTTTTCACGTTTGTCTTATCCCAATCCAAGCTGTTCAACCAGCTTCCCCGGAGGTATCGGTCGCCCTTTTTTTGTTGCCACTCCGGTTACTTTTGCATGGGCAACATGCTTATTATCAAGCAGCCTGTAAATATCCTGAATGAAAACCAGCCTGGCATTTCCTTCTCTTTGGATGTTCAGTCTGACTATGAATTTGTCACGGCTTTTAAGAGGATATTTATAATCAATTTCAACTTTAGTAACAATAAGATCTATCCCCTCCTCGTGAAGTTGAACAAAACTGATTCCTTTTGAAATCAGAAACTCATGCCTGGCATGTTCAATATAGTGTTGATAATTAGCATTATTGACAACACCCTGGAGATCACATTCGTAATCTCTGACGGTGAATTCAAGACTGTATTGGTAATTTGTTCCTGTCATTTATAATCAAATAACAAATATTGAATTTAATCTGAGTTATTTTGGGAAACGACCAAAGATTTTTTTTAAACTACCATGGAATTTGTGAATACCGTGAGGCTTGTAATGCATCAGGATACACTCTCCGGTAATATAATTGATATCTGAGCCTTTGAGTTCTTCAAGAGCCTCTTTACTATTGGCCATCTGCTGTATCCAAATCTTTTTAATTCCTTTTTCCCGTGCTGCCTTAACAACTCCTGGCGTCTGGTCTTTCTTTGTCATAATAAAAACTCCTTTAACCTCCGAAGGTAGTGAGTTAACATCTGGATATGCCTGTACCCCAAGTATCTCAGTTGCATAAGGATTAACAGGAATAATATTCATTCCCTTTTCTTTTAACTCTTTGAAAGCGGAATAACCGAATTTTTTGGGATTACGTGAGACCCCCACTAATGCAATTGGCTGGGAATCAAGAAATTCATTAATTTGTTTTAAAGTTGCCATAGTCACTTCTTTGTGATAAAATTAATAATCAAAAATAGTAATTTGAATTCTAATCTGTTAAAGTAGAATTAAGTAAGTATAAAGACTTAAAAATACATTAAAAAAGCCAACTGACATTTATTTTTATTTACTTGGTGTTAGGGTTTAACTAATAATAAATCATTATGAAAAAGCCGGAAGACCGTAGCGGGTATCTGTTTTCAAAGGGATACTCTAATTATGTTTTTATGTTATTGTTCTTGTTGTATATGTTTGACTATATCGACAGAATGGTAATTACGTCGATGTTTTCTTTTATTGAGAAAGACTGGAACATCACTCATACGCAAAGCGGAATGCTCGTTTCGGCTGTTTACTGGGCAATAGTACTGCTTACATTTCCAATATCGATACTTGTTGACAGGTGGAGCCGGACTAAAACGATCGGGATCATGGCAATTATGTGGAGTCTGGCCACAGCTGTGTGTGCGCTGACAGGTAATTATGTCCAGTTGTTTATAACCAGAATGCTTATTGGAATGGGAGAGGCGGGATATGCTCCGGGCGGAAGTGCAATGATATCAGGGTTATACCCGATCGACAAACGATCAAAAATGATGGGCATCTGGAATGCAGCAATTCCGGTTGGAACTGCAATAGGTCATGTTCTGGGGGGGGTTATTGCTGTACATCTGGGGTGGAAACATGCGTTCGGAATTGTGGCTATACCAGGACTTATAATTGCCATCCTGTTCCTGTTTGTAAAAGACTATAAAACAGTTGATCTGTCATTCATTGACAAGAGCCGGCAAAAAATCAAAATGGAAAAGAAAGATATGGTGAAGGAGTTTATAACAAGACCATCAGTTCTTTTCACTTATTTTGGGATGGCAGCAGTAGTTTTTGTTACCACGGCTCTCATAACATGGTTGTCAACATATTTTTCAGATATACGTGGTATCCCAATGGATAAAGCCGGAGGGATGGCAAGTGCAGTAATGGTTTTAGCAGTGATGGGTGCACCATTGGGCGGATATCTGACTGATACCTGGCGTAAAAAGCGAGCAGAGGCAAGATTGTTATTCCCGGCGATTTCAACCTTATGTACGGCAGTTGTTCTTTTTATAGCGCTTAGGCTCAGTGGTACTGCCCAATATATTGTTTTGCTGTTAATGGGAATTCTTATTACGTGCTTTATTGCCGGGGCTGCATCTGTAACACAGGATGTTATTCATCCCGGTTTAAGAGCAACATCTTATGCTATTGCTGTAGTTGTGCAAAACCTGCTCGGGTCCTCGATGGCTCCAATGGTCCTGGGTAAAATATACGATTTGTCAGATATTAAAACAGCGCTTTCGATTCTACCCTATATACTTGTTGTTGGGGCAACCCTGTTTTATATGGGATCCAGATATTATATCAGAGACATGGAGAAAGTTGCCAAAATTAATCTGGAAGCAGCGGCATAAGATTAATATAAAATTGATCTTTTCAGGTACCGCGAAGAAGTGATTATTTTTTTCGTAATGTTGTATACTGAACAAACTCCTTAAGTGATTCTTTAACTTCGGAACCGGGGTACGAATCAAGGATTGCAAGAGCCTTATCCCGATACTGATTCATTTTTAGTTCGGCGTATTCCATGCCTCCATAATCCGAAACAAAACTGATGACCTCGGCTATCTCTGCTTTTGATTTTTTCTTGTTTTTTACAATGTTGAGAATATGTCTCTTTTTTGAGTTTGGTGATTGTTCAAGAGAATGTATTAAGGGGAGAGTTATTTTTTTCTCTTTTAAATCATTTCCGGCTATTTTCCCGGTTAGCCCGTTTCCTTCATAATCAAGAAGATCATCTCTTATCTGAAATGCAATACCAATGTTTTCTCCAAAGTCTTTCATAAGCTGGATTGTATCGGGATTACTTGTAACCGATCTTGCTCCACAGGCCGTACAGGCAGAAAGCAATGCGGCAGTTTTGCTTATTATAATTTTAAAATAATCTTCTTCTCTGATATTTAGTTTTCTGGCCTTCTGTAATTGAAGTAACTCGCCTTCGCTCATCGATTTAACTGCTTCAGAGACAATTTCAAGCATATCGAAACGGTTCTTTTCAACACTTATCAGCATACCTTTCGACAGCATGTAATCGCCCACCAGGACAGCAATTTTTGAATTCCAGAGAGCATTAATAGAGAGAGCGCCACGTCTTTCGTGTGCATCGTCAACTACATCATCGTGAACAAGCGATGCAGTATGAAGAAGCTCAATAAATGTAGCAGCAACAAAAGTCGATTCAGCTATAATCCCATTAAGCTTTGCAGTAAGAAAGACCAGCAAAGGCCTCATCTGCTTGCCCTTGCGACGAAGAATATAGTTAAGAATTATATTTAATAAGGGAATCTCACTATGCATGGTTCTGCTAAAGTAGGCTTCAAATTCAGCCATCTCTTTTTCAACTGGTTTTTTAATTCGGGTGAGTACCGGCATAAAAATTTATTTTGATCAAATATAGTAAAATCAGGAGTTCGAGATTTGCTTAGGGTCACTATTCAACATATTAACATATTTATATATATTTGCCTGACGAAATTTATATAGAATGGAATTTAAAGAACTTAACCCGGAAAGTCTTGAGAGGGCGGCAAATATGCTTAAAGCAATAGCCCATCCGATACGAATATCAATTGTGGGGTGTCTGGAAGACGGGAAGAAACGAACGGTTACTGAAATTCATAAGCAGCTTGGAATAGAACAATCAACAGCTTCGCATCATCTGGGAATTCTTAAGGACAGGGGGGTACTGGCATCAAAAAGAGAAGGGAAGAATACCTGGTACTTTCTGAAGCACGAAAACCTTAAAACAATTTTGAGTTGTATCGGTAGTTGTTGCGAGCAATAGCAGCATATTTTTCTTAAGAATAAATGCGTTCAGGAAAGATTTCTGAACATTCTTTTCTGAAATAAAATAATTGATATTACCCCGCATGTTATTGCCGAGTCGGCTATATTAAAAACCGGCCTGAAAAACACAAATGATTCCCCCGTTTTAATTGGTGACCAGTTGGGCCAGTGTGTGTTAATTACAGGGAAGTAGAACATATCAACTACTTTTCCATGGAGGAAAGAAGAATATCCACCTCCCGGAGGGAACAATATGGCTGGCTGATTGAAGCTTTCGCTGAATATCATTCCATAGAATGCGCTGTCAATGATATTTCCGATTGCTCCGGCCATAATGGCACTGACCGCGAGGATCAGGCCCAGGGTTGCCTTTTTGTTTACAAGAGAGAAAAGAAACCAGCCAATGCCGAAAATTGCTATAATTCTGAAGATACTTAAAATGAACTTGCCTGGTTTTCCTCCCATCTCCATCCCGAAGGCCATTCCGTTGTTCTCTATAAAATGCAGAATGCCCCAATTACCGAACAAGTGTATTTCCTGGCCGATCTCCATATTGGTTTTGACCCAGATTTTCAGAGTCTGATCGACAAGCAGGATCACCAGTATAACTATAATGGACTTTTTCCCTAATGACATAATGAACCAGTTTAAATTCAGGGGCGCAAAATAGTAAAAATTTTGATCACAGTGAAGTTCCGAATTAATATACGGTTTTACAGAGAATTGCAGGTATTGAAAAACGAAATAAAAAAATCCCGGATTGCACCGGGACTTTATTATGTGATCAGTTTCTTTTCATGTAAATTAAATATTGTTCTTATTTCCATCCCAGGAGTACCAGTTAGTGTCTCCCAGGTAATCTACACATTTCACTCTTCCGATATGGGCTGTTGTGTTCCATTCAACGTTTACATCAGAAAATAGAGGGTTATTATAGTGAATGATGTAATAAGCATCATAAGAACCGGTTGTTAATCCATATTCAATGGAGCTTGTGTTGAAAGGGTCTGCCACGCGATTGTCATTAAGGGTTCTCACATAAGTATATTTAACGGTACCTATTGTTGTCCCACTTTTTGTCCAGGCGATCTGAAGCAAGGGTTCCTTGTATGTTGAGCTATGGTTTAGTGTCCACTGACCGCCTGTTCCGTCGAGACTGGATGTTCCCTCGAACCATAGAAATTCCGAAAAACCGTCTGTCGCTTCATTTGTAATGTACATTTTCCAAAGCACATCGGATGCTCTGATCAGGCCTGTTAGTCTTGCCTTATATGTTGCAGGGGAGACAGTGATGCTAAAACTCCATTGCCATGTTTTTTCCTCGAGATATACGGGTGTACGGTCAATGGCTAATATAAAAGAAGCTACCGGGACGGCAAGAGTATTGACAATAATGGTCCTCCAGTCTCCGGCACGTTTTGCGGCAAAATCCCAGTTGCTGTTATTGGTACCTTTCTGGTCATATATCAGATCAGCAGACTTTTTCTGAGAAGCGAAATTGCTGAAATCAATTGTCATAGTTTCTTGTGGAGGCAAAACCGGGGGATCTCCCTTATCCTTATTGCAGCTTGCAAGAAAACCTGCAGTAAAAATAAGTATCAGAGTAAGAGACAATAACTTTTTCATTTTTATCTGTTTTTATGTATAGAGGAATCTTTTTATTTTAAGCGTCGCAGTTTTCTGAAAAGGGACAGGCTGAAGAATAACCTTTTGTATCTGGCTGAATTTATTAACATGAGTATTAACGTACTCTTGTAATTCATTGAGAACTTCCTCAACTTTATCATCAAATTGCCGGGTCATGCCCTCTTTCTGGCGCGACATATCCTCTTTAAGATGCAGGTATTTCTTTTCAAGTTCCTCCATATTAATATGAACAAGTGCAACCAGTTTCCCTTTTTGCTGAACAACAAGCGATTCCACAACGAAACGGAAGTTGTTTATTATTGATTCAATCTCCTCGGGATAAATGTTTTCTCCGCTCGAGCTGAGGATCATATTTTTCAATCGCCCTTTAATGAACAGGTTGTTATTACTGTCGAGTGTTCCAAGGTCTCCGGTTTTAAACCAGCCGTCGGGAGTAAGAACCTCTTTGGTTATTTCAGGCTCTTTATAATAGCCCTTCATAATATTTGGGCCTTTTGCCCATATTTCCCCTTCTCCTGTTTTTGGATCGGGGTTGTTTATTATAAGTTCAATTCCCTCGATTTTAGGGCCGGTTGACTCATATACTGATTTTGAAGGATTAGCTCCTGCAAGGAGAGGGGCTGTTTCTGTAAGGCCATAGCCAATTGCATAAGGGAATTTTGCTTCGATGAGGAATTTTTCAACCGTTTTATTGAGTTTGGCGCCACCAATACCATAAAACTTCAACTCCCCGCCAAAAGTTGCTTTCAGTTTTTTGCCGGCAGCTCCGTTCAGTATTTTTCTAAAAAATGGAATCTTATAAAGAAGTTTAAGGATTAGTTTTTCCCTGAATGCCGGTAATATTTTATGGAAATATATTTTTTCTATTATAAGGGGAACAGTCAGCATTACAGAGGGCTTTATTTCAGCCAGGGCAGGAAGAAGAACTGCCGGAGTGGGTGGCTTCCGTAGATAATACACACAACATCCGCAGAGCATCGGCAAAATTAATCCGAGGGTATTCTCATAAGTATGCGACAAAGGCAGTACAGACAAAAAGCGATCATTCTCATTCATTGGCTGTATAACACTGCCTTTTAAGGCATTAAAAGTTATGTTTTTATGAGTTAACATAACGCCCTTAGAACGACCTGTTGTTCCCGAAGTATAGATAATTGATGCAAGATCTTCTTCTTCAACTTCATAATTCCTGACAGGAAGAGCCGAAGAGTCAAATTCAGAAGAACCTTTTTCAGAAAAAATCAGTGAAAAATCCTCAATAAGGATAGCTGTTTTAAGAAATTCTGATTTAAATCCTTCTATTCGCTGCAATAATGAGGTGGATATAAAAATAGCTTTGGCTCCGGAGTGCTCAAGTACATTTCCAACCTCTGTATTCGAAAAATCAGGCAGAATTGGAACAACAACTGCACCCATAAAAGAAATTGAAAAGAAAGTTACTCCCCAGTTTGGCATATTGGTGCTCAGGATTGCTACTTTGTCTCCGGGGCAAACACCATTTTTTTCAAGGAAAGCAATTATTGACAGAATCTCCTTATTGACAGTTTCCCAGGTTTTGGGTTCTTCACCTACAAATGCATAAGCATTGCACTTACCGAACTTTCTTAATGTTTCATTAAACATCGCAGGGAAAGTTAGCCTGATACCGTTTTCTTCCATTATCGCCTATTCTTAAACCATTTATAAAATGCTAAGGTACGTAATTATTGTTTTGGATGGCATTATCGGGCTATAATATTACCTGAATAATTCAAAAGCAGGGCAAAACAATTGACCTTTATCTGTTGGAAAGGTTAATTTTGTAAAGATTTTTCAATACAAATATCATGGCTTCAATAATCAGGGTAACTAAGGAATTCTCGTTCGAAATGGCTCATGCACTTTGGAATTATGATGGTCCTTGCAGAAATGTTCATGGGCATTCATATCGTCTGTTTGTAACAATTTCCGGTGTTCCAATTGATGAGCACGAGCATGCCAAAAATGGAATGGTAATAGATTTTACCGATTTAAAAAGTATTGTAAGAAAAGAAATTGTGAACATTTTTGATCATGCTGTAGTTGTAAGCAGTCGCTTTGATAAGGAAAAGACGGAGATGTTTACAAAAATGTTCGGTAACACAGTACTTGTTGATTATCAGCCAACCTGTGAAAACCTTGTGTCAGATTTTGCAGGACGGATAAGCGGATTTTTGCCTCCCGGAATAAAACTTCATAGCCTTAAACTTTACGAAACAGCCACTTCTTATGCTGAGTGGTATGCTTCTGATAACCAGTGTTAATATATGAACGATAATAACTCTAAAAAACTATTCCTGCTTGATGCTTATGCCCTCATTTTCCGTTCCTATTATGCATTCATTAAAAATCCAAGAATAACATCAAAGGGGCTTAATACTTCGGCAATATTTGGATTTCTCCTGACCCTTGAAGAGGTTCTTCAGAAACAAAAACCAACTCACATTGCTGTTGTTTTCGATACTCCGACGCCTACCTTCAGGCATGTGATGTATAAGGAATATAAAGCTCATCGTGATGAGACTCCGGAAGATATTAAGAAGTCTGTTCCTTACATTAAGCGGTTGATTGAAGCATATAAAATCCCCGTAATTGATTATCCGGGATTTGAAGCCGATGATGTGATAGGTACTTTAGCAAGGAAGGCTTCGGAACGAGGATTTACAACTTATATGATGACCCCTGACAAGGACTTTGCACAGCTTGTCTCCGGTAACGTATTTATGTTTAAGCCATCGAGAAGTGGTAACGAATCAATATTGTGGGGAGTTGATGATATAAAAAGAGAATTTTGTGTTCAGCGTCCGGAACAGGTAATTGATGTTCTTGCTCTTATGGGTGATACAGCAGATAATATTCCCGGGGCACCCGGAGTTGGCCCTAAAACTGCTATGAAGCTGATCTCTGAATATGGAAGTATTGAAGAATTATTCAGGAATACTGACAAGCTAAAGGGAAAGCTTAAAGAGATAATTGAAAATAACAGGGAGCAAATTGAATTTTCGAAAAAGCTGGTTACCATCGAACAAAATGTGCCTGTTGAGCTGGACGAAAGTGCTCTTATCATGGAAGTTCCTGACCCTGCAAAGCTTAAAGTTCTTTTTGACGAACTGGAATTCAAAGCAGCTGCTGCCAGGATACTTGCAGAAATTGATAAATCAGAAAAACCAGGGGAACCACAACAATTATTTGTTCCACAAAAAGAATTTCTTCAGGGTTCGCTTTTCGGAGATGAGGCAATCGCTCCTGTCGCTGAAAAATCATCGATTGAAAATGTCATTCATAACTATACCTTAATTGAGAGTAATTCAGACCTGAATGAATTTGTGAAGACTGTCGGGGCGTTGAAGGAGTTCTGTTTTGACACAGAAACAACTAGTATTAATGCCCTGGAGGCAGAACTTGTTGCGATGGCTTTTTCTTGGGAAAAAGGATCAGGCTATCTTGTCCATTTCCCTGAATCACAACAGGAAACAAAAACCCTGCTGGAAATTATCAGACCTGTTTTTGAAAATTCAGAATCACTGAAAATCGGACAAAATCTGAAATTCGATATTCAGGTCCTGGCAAATTATGGTATTGAAGTCACCGGACCCCTGTTCGACACAATGATTGCCCATTATCTGCTGGAACCCGACATGAGGCATAATATGAACTTTCTCTCTGAAACATATCTGTCGTACAATCCGGTGCATATTGAATCGCTTATTGGTGAAAAAGGGCACAGTCAGAAAAACATGCGTTCGGTTCCCGTTGATAAACTTAAAGAATATGCAGTCGAAGATGCTGATGTTACGCTTCAACTGAAGAATATCTTTGAACCTCGTATTAATACCGAAGGGTTGGGAGATCTTGCAAGTAATATTGAAATGCCTCTGATCAGTGTACTGGCAGCCATGGAAAGGAGCGGGGTGAAGTTGAATCAGGAGGATCTGAAAGCTATAACAATAAACCTTCGGGACGATATTATCTCGCTTGAAAAAGAGATTTATTCACTGGCCGGAACGGAATTTAATATTTCCTCACCGAAACAATTAGGAGATATTCTTTTTATCAGGCTTAAGCTTGACGACAATGCACGGGTTACAAAAACAAGGCAATTCATAACTAATGAAGAGATATTGCAACGGCTTACGAGCAAACACCCCATTGTCGATAAAGTATTAGAATACAGGGGGCTTAAAAAATTGCTATCAACTTATGTAGAAGCACTTCCACTGCTTGTAGATAAGAAAACCGGCAGAATTCATACCTCATTCAATCAGGCTGTTGCCTCAACCGGCCGACTAAGTTCAAATAACCCGAACCTTCAGAACATACCGGTAAAAGATGAAAGAGGAAGAGAAATAAGGAAAGCCTTTGTTCCGGGAAAGGAGCATATTTTCTTTTTGGCCGACTATTCACAGATTGAATTGAGGCTTATGGCACATCTTAGCAAGGATAAAAGCATGATAGCTGATTTTCTTTCAGGTAATGATATTCATGCAGCTACTGCAGCTAAAATATTCGGAGTAGAGATTAAGGATGTAACCCGTGAAATGCGCAGCAGGGCAAAAACGGCTAATTTTGGTATCATCTACGGGATATCATCTTTCGGCCTTTCGGAAAGGCTGACAATCGGCAGAAAAGAGGCAAAAGAGCTTATAGATGGTTATTTCAATTCTTATCCCGGGGTTAAGGTTTATATGGATGAAAGCATTAAGAAAGCCAGAGATATGGGGTATGTTGCAACAATGTTTGGACGTAAACGATATCTACGCAATATTCATTCGCGAAACCAGGTGGTAAGGGGGAATGCTGAAAGAAACGCAATTAACGCACCTATTCAGGGCAGTGCGGCAGATATTATAAAGATTGCCATGATTAGGATCCATGGCAGGATGAAATTAGAAAAATACTTGTCAAAAATGATCCTGCAGGTGCATGACGAACTTATCTTTGAAGTAGAAACCTCTGAGCTTGAAACACTTAAGAGTATGGTCTTGTACGAAATGTCTAATGCTGTTAAACTCAACGTACCGTTAAAGGTTAACTGGGGTACCGGGAACAACTGGTTTGAGGCACATTAAATTATCATTTATTATATTTAGATGGAAATTAAGGTATTGTTCTTCGGAGTTTTAGCAGAGGTTACCGGAACAAATTGTAAACACTATCGGGAAGTGAGATCAATCGGCGACCTTAAGCACAGGATACAGGATGACTTTCCAGAGGTTGTGCATTACAATTACAGGTTTTCTCTTAATGATGAGATTATTAACAATGATCCTAAACTAAATGATGGAGATGAGGTGGCCTTAATGCCTCCATTTGCAGGGGGATGAACGAGTTGATTAGCAATATTTTATATGCGATTGTAATGAATTATCTTATAAACGGGCCGGTAACTCAAAATATAATGGCTCATTTTATGGAAAAGATGGGTGAAAAAACTGATTCCGGTGGTCACTCGGTTTTTCTTGGCCAGGTAAGGGCCGATGAAATCAATGGAAAAAAAGTTAAGGCAATTGAGTATTCAGCTTATGGAGCGATGGTTAAAGTTGAGGCTGATAAGATTAAAGAAACAATTTTATTGCAGTTCGGAGATGTCAGATCAATTGATATAGTTCATTCAACCGGGATTGTTAAAGCAGGAGAGATCTCTCTTTTTGTTCTTGTTTCAGCAGGCCACCGGCATCAGGCAATACAAGCATGCAGTAAGGCGGTTGAATTGATTAAAGAAAAATTGCCGGTCTGGAAAAAGGAGATTTTTGAAGATGACTCTCACGAGTGGAAACATTAAGGATTGACCCGGCTTTCCCTTTGAGTATTGAATTGTATTCTTCTTTATTGTTCAGAAGTTCGAGCGATTTTAATATCTGTTCATCCTTTTTAATAGACCATGCTATTGCTCCATCCTCGTAGAAAAAGCGGGTTATAATTTCATCTTCAAGAAGATCAGTTATTTCACTCCTGAATATTGAAAGATCATGATCCAGGCTATGTGCAATGTCTTTTTCCAATTCAGTAAAAAGATCTTTGTGAATATCGTAGTATTTTTCTCTTTTTGCATTGGCGATGAGTTCATTGAGCGACTCCTCGGTAACGGTTTTGTAGCTGAAATTACGATTCAGCAGAAGTGTTTTAAACTCGGTATAATCATTATCTGTGAAAGAGAATTGTTCCGGAGTTTTAAGATCGGGATGAGCCCAATAATATTTGGTAGCATAATCGAAAATGTAGTTTCGAAGATAGAGCTCCGCTGCTATCTGGCTCAGTGGTTCCGGTGAAATTTCTATATCCGGCGAAATACCGCCGCCGTCTTTTACTATCCTGCCGTTTCTTGTTTTATATTCAGAGATAAGAGAGTCAGGAATAATGCCAACACTTCCATCTTGGTTCGGGTGTGAAAAATCGCGGGCCTGGATACATCTTCCGCTTGGGATATAATATTTTGCTGTAGTGACTTTTAACTGAGTATTATAGCTTAAGGGACGTGTGATCTGCACCAATCCTTTTCCGTATGACCGCTGGCCAACAATTATGCCCCTGTCAAGGTCCTGTATTGCCCCTGCAACTATCTCTGAGGCTGAAGCAGAACCCCTGTTAATTATTACAGCAAGAGCTATTTTTTCATCTACTGCAGGTTTTGTTGTTTTGAAACTCTCATCAAACTGTTTCACTTTCCCTTTTGTTGATACAACCTCATTTCCCGGTCCGACAAAAAGATTTACGATTTCTACAGCTTCTGTAAGTAATCCGCCGGGATTTCCCCTGAGGTCCAGAATGATCTGTTGCGGGTTATTGTTTTTTAATGAATTAAGCGCATTTTTAACGTCTTCTATACAATTTTGTGTGAAATTAGTGAACCGGATATATCCTGTTTTTGAATCAATCATACCCCAATAGGGAACTGGCGGAATGATAATTTTTTCCCTTTTAAGCGGATAGTCTGTTTCTTTTCCGTTCCTTTCAATTGTAATAGTAATCTCTGTTCCCGGGTTCCCCTTCAGCTTTTCACTGACTTTATCTGTTGAAAATCCTTTAAGAGAAATACCGTCTACTTTTTTTAGAAGATCTCCGGCTTTTATCCCGGCCCGATCAGCGGGGAATCCCTTATATACCTCACTGATAACAACATAATCACCATTAGACCGTACTAATGATCCAATTCCTCCGTATTTCCCTGTTGTCATGAAGGTAAATTCATCAACTTCCGATTCCGGATAATAAACAGAATAGGGATCGAGGGTCTTTAGCATATTATCGATACCCGATTTAATAACTTTATCAGGATCAATTTCATCAACGTAAAAAGTATTAAGTTCTCTGAAGAGAGAGAAAAAAATATCCAGATTTTTGGCAATTCTGAAATCCCTGGTTTCCTGAGTGATCAGGAAACCGGTACTGATGCCTGTAATCAGCAACAGGGTTAGAATTATGATTATCCTGCCTGTACGTATCTTTTTCATAACCTTGAAAGCTTAAAATTAGAACGACGAAAATAAGAAGAAAATTCGGGAACGGCTTTGATAAAGAAACAATTAAAACAACTTTAACATATTTTGTAGCTAATCAGCCAGAAGTCAGAAGTTCGAAGATCGAAGATTGTTATTAATTCCGCCTTATTAATTCTCTTTATTAATAGTGATAAGTTTATTTATCATCTCTTTCATGGATTTTTCTATAGACAGATATTCAGGGACCGAATTTCCCTTAAGAATAACAACTAAAGCAATCTGGATATTTTGTGAAGCGAGGTGTTCATAAAGTGTATTTTTATTTTTCCGGTATGCTTCTCTCATCCTTCTTTTTATCAGGTTCCTGGTAACGGCAAGCCGGAATCCTCTCTTTGAAACACTGAATGCAACCTGAACAGGACCGGGGAGTGGGGCCGGGCTCCTTCCCCAAACAACTTTAAAAAGAGATGTATAGAAAATATTTCCACTTTCAAACAGACCGGAGATGATTTTGGTACTGCAGAGCCTTTCGGATTTATCAAATGTCTCCCTTATTGTATTCATATAAAACATCTTATCCTAAAAGCCTGACCAGATGTCTATTCCGGTGCTTCTGGACAAGTCAGTATGGTGAAGATTATTTTACCTTAAATTTCTGTTGTACTCTTTAAGAAAATCATCAAGAGCCATTGTCATTGAAGGAGCTTTAGGATTGGGAGCATTAATATCGAGTCTCAGTCCTTCGTGCTCAACAGCACAGGCTGTTGTTGGTCCAAAAGCGGCAATTTTAATATCCCCCTGGACAAAACCCGGAAAATTCTCTTTCAGGGACTTTATACCGGAAGGGCTATAAAAAACAAGAATGTCATAATTGAAATCCTTTTCATTCGAAAAGTCGGCGCTGATAGTCTTGTATAGTGTTCCGATTGTATACCGGATGCCATTTTTATCAAGTAATTCAGGAATTTCTGCATTGTGGGGCTCAGAAAGCGGGACAAAGAAGTTATCTTCCCTGTGTTTGACTATAACATCAATAAGGTCCTGAAATTTAGATTTCCCATGAAATATTTTACGCTTTCTGTATACAATATACTTCTGGAGATAGAATGCAACATTCTCTGTAATACAAAAATACTTCATTGTATCAGGCACCACTGTTCGTAGTTCATTACAAATCCTGAAAAAGTGATCTATTCCGGTTTTGCTTGTGAAGACAACAGCACTAAAATCAAGAATATTGATTTTTTGCTGACGGAAATCTTTTGACGGAATCCCTTCAACCTGAACAAATGGCTTAAAATCAACTTTCAGATTATACTTTCTTGCCAGTTCGAAATATGGAGATTTCGTATTTAAAGGTTCTGGCTGCGATACTAAAATCTTCCTTATTTTCAACTCTTTACAGTTTAAGTTTTACTCACAAAGTAACACTCGCCAATTTAAACAAGACCTGTGAAATACTTCACTGATATTAAAACAGGCAGGATTTCCAGCGCACAAAGGTATAAAATCAAATAGAATATTGAAATATTATGGTTCAGAAAAATTATCATTAGTCTGGTAATACGGATCAGGTAGGATATACCCAGAACAATTATGCCTGAGATAAAATACACTTTGGCCGGGAAAAGCGCAGTATATGACATCAGAATAATAAGAACAAAAAGAAACAGTGCACTGAACCTGTAAGACTGGTAAACACGAAGCAGATATTCCATGAATACATCCTTTTCTCCGCTTACATTGCCTGTTATCAGGCAGACAATATGCCGTAAGGTAACAGAAGAGATAATTATTCCCAGGGAGATTAACCAGAAGATTATTCCACTGATACCGGAAGGGATGAAATCATAAAATAAAGAAGCACAAAAAGCGAAAAGTCCGATTATAAGGAATGAAATAAGATTTAGTATTGTTGATTGCCAATGAAATAATCCGTCAATGTCTCTTGATGAAGGGTCGTTTATTTCCCTTATCATGAAAAACCTGGTAAGACCCGGTAACATACTTTTTGATGATGTTCTTACTAAAGAATATAAAATTGCGGCAACCAGTAGAATACCGATTATCCAGTCAGCATCAAGTGGTTGAACCGGTAAATTCTGGCCAGACTTGAGGTGTTTTATCAGTGATGCCCTGGTCTCTGTGTGCATCTGCCTGGTTTTTTCTGATAATAGGAAAAGGAGCCTGTTGGATGAACCAGATTCTATTTTAGTAACAACATTGTTTGAATCGTAAAATGTGATATCGGCAATACTATTCCTCCCACAAACGGAAGGGGTGTCATCCTGCTGTGCTTCCGGACATGAAATAATCATCATTTTTGTGTATTCAAAATACAAAAGTAGTGATAATTACAAGAGAAAAATCAAAATTATCCAAAGTCTAATGATCAGAAATGATCAACCCTGCCGCCGGATATTTCCGAGAGAATATTATTTGCAAGCCTGCTGGCTCCGATTCTGAAAAGGGCATTGTTCAGCCAATCTTCACCAAGACAGTAGGTTACAATCTGATAATAATTAATTGCGTCTGCCGTATTAACTATTCCGCCTGCAGCCTTAAATCCAACCTTGATACCTGTTTCGGAATAGAAATCTGATATTGCCCGGCACATAACAAATGCAGCTTCCGGTGTTGCAGAGACAGGTGTTTTCCCTGTAGATGTCTTAATAAAATCAGCCCCCGCATCCATCGCTATCATCGATGCCTTGAAAATATGTTCATAATCACCTAAAAGTCCGGATTCCACTATGACCTTAAGTTGTTTTTCTCCGATAGCCGTTTTGATTTCCCTTATTTCATCAGCAACCATCGCAAAATCGTTTCCAAGAAAAGCTCCAACCGGGATGACAATATCAATTTCGTCAGCTCCGGCTTCTATTGCCATCTTACATTCGCTAATCTTTATACTCCGGAATGTCTGTGAAGTAGGAAAGGCACCTGCAACGGCAGCGATTTTTACATTCCTGGCAGATAGTTTCTCTTTTACAACTGAGACAAAATTGGGATAAACACAGATTGCCGCAACATTCGGAATATTTGAATACCGGCCCGAAAAACTATTTACCTTGCCAGTAAGTTGTAAAATATGGCTTCTGTTGTCAGTAGTGTTAAGGCTTGTAAGATCAATTATGTTCAAAAGACTCATCAGCAAGTGCTTATCCGGTACTGCCGGTATTGAAAGTGATACTTTCTTAAGTCCTTTTTTGATTTCTGTTTCCGAAGGACATAATTTGATCAGTTTTTGATATAATTTTGTCATAAAATAATCTGTTATGTTAAACTAAATTACGTTACTGTGAAAAAAAAGAACGGCGTCAATATAATGTTTTTTGTTTTCATAACTATTTTTTTATTAGTTTTTCATTACGGGCCGGCGAGGCAAAAATTCCAACACTGCAATAGTTCTATATGCCAACTTATTCCTTTTCTTTTGTATCAATAATTATTGTAACCGGACCATCATTAACTAATTCTACCTGCATCATTGCCCCAAATTCTCCGCAACCAACATTCTTCCCCATTAGTTCCGATAGTCTGTTGATAAAGCTGTTATATAAAGGAATTGCAATATCAGGATGTGCTGCACGCATGTATGATGGCCTGTTCCCTTTCCGGGTTTTTGCATGAAGCGTAAACTGACTGATTGCAAGAATATTTCCACCAATATCCTGAACGGAAAGGTTCATTACTTCATTACTGTCATTAAAAATCCGAAGCTGTACTATTTTATTGCACAGCCATTCAATATCAGTGTCATTATCAGATTCTTCAATACCAATAAGTACAAGTAACCCGGTTCTGATTTCCGATCGGATCTTATTATTAGTTGTTACCGAGGCCCGGCTTACCCGTTGAATTACAGCTCTCATTTCAACCACTTTTATGGTGTTCAAATATATACAATCAGATTCAAAAACATTTAAGTGATGATTTATATTATATTTGCGCTACTTACAATTTATCAATGGACTATTTCACAATACTGGCTATTGCACTGGGCTTATCTTTTGACACATTTGCTGTTTCTTTATCGTATGGTGTTATCAGAAACAGCATCCTCTTCAGACAAGCGATAAGGGTGGCAACTATTCTTGCTCTCTTTCAGGGAGGACTGACTATTGCAGGTTATTTTCTCGGATCTATTATTTCAAGCGCTTTAAAAGCAACAGATCACTGGATTGCTTTAGGATTGCTTTCTTTCCTGGGAGTTAAGATGATTGTTGAAGGGATTAAAAAAACTAATGATGAAAGGACAAAGGATTTCAGCAGCACAATTGTCCTTCTGACAATTGCTCTTGGAACCAGCATTGATGCATTTGCCGTCGGAATAAGTTTTGCATTGCTGAATGTAATGATCTGGGAATCAGGAATTCTGATAGGGGTCGTAACTTTCCTGGCTTCCATGACAGCAATAAGAATTGGGAAATCAGCAGGAGAGAGGCTTGGGAATAAAGTAGAAATTATAGGAGGGCTTATATTAATCGTAATAGGTTTAAAAATCTTCATCGAGCATATAGTGACCCCCGGCAATTAAAACGGAACCATTTTTCTCTCTCTTTTGTCAAAAACGGCCATTTCTGTAAAACCAACATATCTTAGCAACTCATACGCCTCATCGAAATACTGTCCAACCCGCGATGGCATGTGTGCATCTGAATTGACGCAGACGGGTACATTTTCTTCCCGGAATATATGTAGAAACTTACGGTCGGGATAAAAATCAGCAAGAGGCCTGTTTCTTCCGTTGGTATTTATCTCAAAAGCAACATTGTGAGTTTTCATCGTTTTAGCGAGCTTCCTGTAAAGAGGTTCCTGATCGGAGGAAGGTTTAAAGCCATAGATCCTGATTAAGTCGCAGTGACCAATTATATCAAACAGACCGGATGCAGCAGCAGCACAAACTGAATCAAAATATGATTCAAATAGTCTGTCGATGCTTTTTCCTTCATAAAATTCGGGACCGTTATCAACAGTTTTTTCACCGAGATAATGAACAGAACCGATAATATAATCGAGTGATAGTGAATAAAGAAAATCATGGATATCTTCTTCTTTTCCCGCGAAAAAATCAACCTCCAGACCGGTTCTGATTTTGATATTCTTTATATGATTCTGAAGAATTTCTATATGTTTGATATAGGGAGAAATGTTAACAGGGTTCATATTCCAGTCCTCAGGTTCTTTGAATAACGTAAGATGCTCGGAAAAACCTATCTCACTCATTCCGGCAGCTATGGCCGGAGCGATATAGTCCTCCGGAGATGACCTTCCATCGCTATAGATGGAATGAATATGGTAATCAGTTCTGTAAACCATTTCTTGTAAAAGGGACAAATTGTATTATCTGACTTTCAAATCAGGTCTATAAATAATTGCAAATTAAAAATAAAATCCCAATTTGGTGGATTGAAGTTAAATAAGTAACTTTATACATAGTTAAAATTACATTAAGCTATTAATTTAAACCTCAACCTCAACCTCAACCTCAACCTCAACCTCAACCTCAACCTCAACCTCAATCTCAATCTCAATCTCAATCTCAATCTCAATCTCAATCTCAACCTTGATCTTAATCTTTACCTAATACTTTTTATATGAAAAAATTATTTCTACTTCTCGCACTGGTTTGTTTTTTCGGTATTAAAATTAATTATGCACAGGCGCCAGACTGGACACGGGTTCTTCAATCAGGCACCTTCGGAGTTCAAAATGGTAATGTTGTAACTGCCGATGCCAACTACGTATATATGGCTGGTGGTATATCAGGGCCAATTACATTCGGGGGTTCCGGTTTTACCAGTGTGGGTCTCCGCGATTTGATTATTTCTAAAATAAGTAATGCCGGAACATTTTCCTGGACAAAACAATTTAATGCCCAGGCAAATGGGACCATAATACCCAATGCCATTAAAACGGATGCTTCCGGCAATGTTTATTTATCCTGTTCATTTACAGGAACCGCAACAATCGGGACCAGCACTATGACGTCCGATGCTACAAAAAATTCGTTTTTGGTTAAGTTCGATGCCTCCGGAAACGTTACATGGGCCAACTCTTATTTGTCCACCGGGAGTGGCAGCACAAAAATTGCAATTGATGGCAGTGGAAACTCTTACTTAAATAGTAAAAGCAGTAAACTAATAAAATTCAACAGCTCAGGGGCGATACAGTGGGAGCAGTCTTTCTACGACCGGACAATACAGGCCATTGCCATTTATGGATCTAATCTTTACATTGGGGGAGCGCTTCAGGGTTCCACAACTTTTGGTACAATAAACCTGACTCCTTTGGGTGGATACAATACGGGCTATCTGGTAAAAGCGGATTTGAATGGAGTATATAGCAGCTCAGTCGTTGTTGGCGGCTCAACTTCTTATGACGGTTCTACTGTAAGCGATATTGTTATGGATAATAGCGGGAATCTGATTATTACCGGAGCCTATCAGAAAAACCTGGTGCTTGGGACAATTACGATTACCAACACCCCTGCTGATGAGTACTATTACAATTACACCTACATTGCAAAATGCAGTAATACTTTTTCCTTTTCCTGGGCAAAGTCAAGTACCAGATTTTATAATGTGAATCGCGAGATGTGGAATTTCAGATTATTCACCGATAATTCGAACAACATCTATGAATATGGTATATTAGTCAACTCTTTCAATTTTGGTACAATACCGGTTTCGCCAAACAACGGGCAATTTCTTGTTAAATTCGATGCAAGCGGAATTGCAACAAATGCTTACGAGTTACAAAATACTACCTACAATAAGGTCTATATTACCCCGGCGGGTAAAGTATTAACAACCGGCTCCTACAACTATAATGGAGCGACTACCTATGGGAACTTATATCTTAACCAGTATTCCGGAGTTATGGCTCTGGAGTGGCAAAAGAATTCATCAGGTTCCCAATCTGGTACAATGGGAGTAAACTATGTAAAGCATGATGCTTTGGGCAACACGTATGTTCAATCGTCAGTACTTGGGGATTGCAACTACTCCGGAACCTTATATACCAGTGATTATAACCAAACGATCATTACCAAGCATGATGTTGCCGGGAATGTAATATGGACAAATCAAATTGCTGACTTAAATCTAAGAACATTATATAATGGCATAGAAGGCCCCCGGTTTACACTGGACAAAGACAATAATGTACTTACAGTGGGGGTCTT
>JAPLEB010000016.1 GCA_026391555.1 Bacteroidia bacterium
AGCAAGGAAATTTCCTTGGCATTAGCTATAAAACGGGTATGATATTTAATCTGGAAATGAATTGAACCGAATAGAGGATGAATAAAAATGTTGACTTAGGCGAAATAATTTTGTATCAACCCGATAGTGGGTATTCAATGCTTGAAGTCCGAATCGAGGATGAAACTGTATGGCTGACTCAAGCTCAAATGGCTGAACTGTTTCAAACAACCAGAAATAATGTTACTCTTCATATTTCAAATATTTTTAAAGAAAATGAATTAGAAGATAACTCAGTATGTAAGGATTCCTTACTAACTGCTAAAGACGGAAAAAGCTATAAAACAAAGCTATATAATCTGGATGTAATAATATCAGTCGGTTACAGGGTCAAATCACTACGGGGAACCCAGTTTCGCATCTGGGCAAATCAGATTTTAAAAGATTATTTACTTAAAGGTTATGCAATCAACCACCGTATTGAAAGAATTGAAAAGAAGTTATTGGAGCATGATCAGAAATTTGATTTACTTATAAAGACAAATTTGCCGTCAACAGAAGGTATCTTTTTCGACGGACAAATATTCGATGCCTACCAATTTGTGTCGGATATAATAAAATCAGCAACAAAATCTATTATACTTATAGACAATTTTGTAGACGAAAGTGTATTAACCTTGTTGTCGAAAAGAAAAAGTGTTGTGACAGCGATGATATACACTGCTTCTGTTTCAAAGCAATTAAAGCTGGATCTTAAACGATTCAATGACCAATATCCGGCAATTGAAGTGAAAACTTTTACAAAATCACATGATCGGTTTTTAATTATTGACAATACAACCGTATATCACATAGGAGCTTCACTAAAAGATCTTGGCAAAAAATGGTTTGCCTTTTCAAAAATCGAACTTGATGCATCGGAAATGATTAAAAAACTACCTTAACCGTAAGCTCAACCTCAACTCTCTACGCTCTCCGCTCATAACTTTTGTCTTTTTACTTTTGTCTTTTGTCTTAATACTTCCTCCAAAAATGTCCCCCGTCATCCAAGTCTCAAATCTCTCAAAAATCTACCGTTTAGGCGAAATCGGCACCGGCACCATCAGCCGTGACCTCGAACGCTGGAAGATTAGAAAAGGAGAAAGGAAAAAGTAAAAAGGCGAAAGTAATAAACAACGTTATATGAGTGAAAAGGATTTACAAGATAGATTATTCAGATTTGCTCTTGATGTGATTAAAATGCTCAGAACTCTCAAGGGAGGTGCAGATCTAAAGGTTATTAGCAATCAGTTAATTAAATCTGCCACCTCATCTGGTGCAAACTACGAGGAAGCTCAGGCTGCCGTTTCGCGAACGGATTTTGGATACAAAATAAGAGAAGGAGAAAGGAAAAAGTGAAAAGGCGAAAGTAAAGACCAAGCGTTATATTAGTGAATTAGGAGAGCTATACAAAGGAAACGTTGAAATAGAACGATTAATAAAAGAAAGCGTTGAACTTAAGAACATACTTGGAGCCATAAGCGTAAAAGTTTCCCCAAGGAAAGTGTGATACTTATCCCTTTCTCCTTTTTCCTTGTATTCACTTTTTCCTTTCTCCTTTTTCCTTTCTCCTTATAATTCACAATAAATGTCTACTGTTATTCAAGTAACGAATCTTTCTAAAATCTATCGCCTGGGAGAGATAGGCACAGGAACAATCTCCCGTGACCTCGAACGCTGGTACAAAATGAGAATCAGAGGCCAGGAAGATCCCTTTTTAAAAATAGGAGAAACCAACCAACGCAATAAAAAGGGAGTAAGCGATGTGGTATATGCACTCAAAGACATCAATTTCGAAGTCCAGCAGGGGAGGCTCTCTGTATAATAGTAAAAAGATGAATAACAACGTTGACTTAGGCGAAATAATTATTTATCAACCGGATGATAAAACCACCCAATTCGAAGTTCGGATTGAAGATGATACTGTCTGGCTTACACAGGCACAAATGGTTGATTTGTTCGGACGGGATCGGTCTGTGATAACCCGGCATGTTAATAATATTTTTAAGGAGAAGGAAATAGTTGAAAAAAGCAATGTGCATTTTTTGCACAGTGCAATTTCCGATAAGCCTGTAAAGCTTTACAGTCTGGATGTAATAATATCTGTGGGGTATAGGATAAAATCTCAACGGGGCACTCAGTTCCGTATCTGGGCAAACAAGGTCCTGAAAAATTATTTACTCAAGGGCTACGCAGTCCGGCAGCAATTTGAACATATTGAGAAAAAGTTGGAACAACACGATAAAATACTTATTGAACACGAACAGCAATTTGAGCTTCTTATAAATACAGTATTACCTCCCAGAGAAGGAATCTTTTTCGATGGACAAATATTCGATGCCTGGCAGTTTGTATCGGATATAATCAAATCAGCAAAAAAAGCTATTATACTTATAGACAATTATGTGGACGAAAGTGTATTAACCTTGTTGTCGAAAAGAAAAAGTGTTGTGACAGCGATGATATACACTGCTTCTGTTTCAAAGCAATTAAAGCTGGATCTTAAA
>JAPLEB010000103.1 GCA_026391555.1 Bacteroidia bacterium
AAGCGGAGTAACAGACCCAACATATAGTCCAGGAAATATAACCTCCACGACAGGATATTACTGTGCAATAACCAGCGGATCGTGCGGAACAGTGAACACACCCACAACAACAATAACGGTATATGGCAATTTAACTGCCGGAATCAGTGGCGGGACTTCACCTATATGTTATAATACTGCACCCGGCACTTTTACTGCAACAGGTGGCGGTGGCACCGGTTCATATACTTATTTATGGTATAAAGACGGATCAACCACCGGAGTTACTTCTCAAACTTACGCCCCCGGTAATCTGACCGCAACTTCAACATTTTACTGTGCAATAACCGGCGGATCGTGCGGAACGGTGAATACGACCACTACATCAATTACAGTATATGGTAATTTAACTGCAGCTATAAGTGGCGGGACTTCACCAATATTATATAATACTGCACCGGGAACATTTACTGCAACAGGAGGCGGTGGCACCGGTTCATATACCTATTTATGGTATAAAAACGGATTAACCACAGGGGTAACTATTCAAACTTATGCTCCCGGTAATCTGACCGCAACAACAACATTTTACTGTGCAATAACCAGCGGAACATGTGGAACAGTTAACACATCAACAACAACTATTGAAGTAAATGCCAAACCTGTTGCCGCCAATGTTTCAATTCTTGGTGATCCAAGATCAGGCATGACACTTAATGCTTCCTATGTTTATACAGATGCAGATACCGATCCGGAGGGCACATCAATATACCAGTGGTACACCGGAACAGATGCAGGTGGCGCAAATTCCACTCCACTAGCCTTGGCAACTACAAAAACATATAAACTGACTGATGCGGAGCTTACAAAATATATTGGATTCTCTGTTATCCCCGTTGCACAGAGTGGAGCAACTCCCGGCAATATGGCCACGACAGTTACCTGGGTAGGGCCGGTCATTAATGATAAACCGGCGGCTGCCGCGAGTCCGGTTACGGGTTCGCTCAATGTAAACGGAGTGCTGACAGGGCACTATACTTATTCAGATACTGAAGGCGATATTGAAAGCGGAACAACATATCAGTGGTATTCATCCGGTACTTTAGTTGGTGGATATTCTGCAATCTCAGGCGAAACATCTAACACACATGTGATTTTGTCGGCTGAGCAGGGAAAATATTTTAAATTCTATGTAATACCAAAAGCCGGAACGGGAACTTCCCCGGGGACTGAAGTTTCGAGTGCAGGGTATGGTCCGGCAAATACAAAACCTTCAGCTTTAAGTGTAAACATTACCGGTACTGTGGCAATTGGGAGTATCCTTAGCGGGCACTATACTTATAATGATGTTAATAGTGATGCTGAAGGTACAAGCACATTCAAATGGTTCAGGAACGGAGTAGAGATACCGGGTTCCACTTCCCAAACATATACAATTATTTATACCGATGAGGCTTACAAACTTAGTTTCCAGGTTACTCCTGTTTCAGCAACCGGATATCCCGATACAGGTGTTCCGGTTACCAGTTCCGAGACAATAGCCGTTCCATTAGCAGCAACATTCCCCGTCGCCAGCGAGGTTTGTATTGAAGGGATAAAGGAAACAGGAAATGTAATCAGGGGGAAATATTTATTTACATATAATCCTTCAAATGATTATTCTGTTTACAGATGGATGCGAGACAACGACACAATTGCAGGTGAAACTTCAATAACATATACTCTTACTGCCGCAGATATTGATCATGATATTTATTTTGTAATTTACCCTTATTCAAAACCACCTGCATCTAAAAGGGGAATAACTGTAAAAAGTAATTCTCTTGCCAGGATAATATTAACTAAAGTCAGTTACAGTTTAGCTGACCCTCTGGTTACATTAGTGTCAAATGTTACAGGAGGTGTTTTCTCAGGACCGGGAGTGAGCAACGGAATATTTACTCCGGCTATTGCAGGAACCGTCGGTAGCCCTCATACCGTCTCTTATATTCTTAATATCGTAAACTCTTCTACCTCCTGTTCCCAGGCGGCCAGCGAGAAGATATATGTCCTGCCTGTAGGCGCTTATTTTGAAAGCTTTAAAAGTGTTTATTGCCACGATGGCGGTGAAGATACTATTAATGTTAAAAATATAGCTGCCGGGGCGACCTCTAAGCTCTTTAAACTGACTAACCCCGCGGGCAAAGTAAGGTTGATCAATGATACAACAATTATTATTAATCCCTTTAGGATGCGACCCGGAAATAATGTTGACACGCTTTTCTTTTCATATAAAGTCGGAACATCTGTCTTCCCTATCTCCCATCCGTTTGTTATTGATTCGGTCGGCACTTCATTATCATTTATAAATTTGGATACTGCATATTGTATAGATGCATCGGACCGTTATATTACTATTGAAGGAACATATCCGGGCGGAGGTACTGCAAATTGGACAGGGTCACTGATAACTGATCCAAAAACCCCGACATCAGCTTATCTTCATCCTTCAGGCGGAACCGCGGGTACCACCTATCCGGTCGCTTATCAGTATATTTCTCCTTTAGGATGCAGAAGCAGCATCATAAATAAATCAGTTAAAATAAATCCTCTGCCAAATTCATCATTTACTCTTGATGCCACTTATAATATTGACGGGGGGAATAAAGATCTGCAGCCAATTGTAACTACCGGAGGCAATTTTATTGGTACCGGAGTAATCGGAACCAGGTTTTATCCTGACATAGCAGGGCAGGGGGATCACGATATGAAATACACCGTGATCGATGCAAACGGTTGTACAACAAACACTACCAAATCGACAACTGTAAGAAAAGTTCAGGGTTTATTTGTCGATTTGCCGGCAATTATCTGCTACATGGATACTACTTATAATATTAAGACAACCGGACTGCCGGCGGGTGCGTCAATCACAGACTTCATGAATGCAAAAAACAGCCTGAATCATATTCCTGGCGCTGATAGTGCAGCCTACCACATACCGGATGCCGGGGCAAAATTTGATACGGTTAAAGTCTCTTATGAATGGGATGGAGTAAATTATATCTTATCAAAACCTGTATATATAGATTCGATAGGTAAGATTACAATAACCGGACTTAATGATAAATACTGTGATTATGAGGGTGCTGCAAGCCTGAGGGTCTTTGTTGAAAACTCAACAGGGGCAGGTAATTTTAGCTTTTCCGGCGCCGATAGTTCCTTCATAAATTATGGTGGTCTGGCAGATTTCTTCCCTTCAAAAACACCCCCTTCCGCGACACCATATAAAGTCAGATATACTCATGTTTCTACTGTAAATTCGTCAGGCTGCCGTAAGACAGTTGATAAAGATGTTATCGTTAACAAAGCTCCTCCTGTGAGTATTTTAAATACCAGAACTTCAATTAACATTAAAGAACAACCATACGTCTTAAGCGGATTACCTACAGATGGAACATTCTCAGGGAAAGGCGTAAGTAGTTTTGGTACCGGATATGCCTTTTATCCGGCGGTCGCAGGTTTGGGGAATATTGATATAACTTTCTCTTACGTGGATAACAAAGGTTGCCTGTCAACAAAAAAAGACACGCTTATAGTATCTGAAGCAACCGGTTCATTTGGTGGTCTTAATGCCAATAATCAATATTGTTATGACGGCATAGAGGATACTATTACCTATATACCCGTTAATCCCTGGATGTCAGGACTTTTCTCGGGTGCAGGTATACGAAATCTGAGCGCGGCCAAGGCGGCTTTTGACCCTGCAGTTGCAGGGAAAGGAGACCATGGTATCGTTTTCACATACTCTGATCTGATGGGTACGGTATTTAGTATTTCAACAATTGTGAACGTGGATTCTCTGGGTAAGATTGTTATCGCGAATCTTTTGGCAGGTGATCTATTCTGTACTAATACAGCGCCTTTTGAATTATTTACTTCACATAATTATGGGGTTTTTACAGGGCCTATGTCAGGTGGTTCTCTTGATCCTTCAAAAGGACTTGGAGATACCCTGGTAACATATACATACACAAATCAAAAAACCGGATGTTTCATTACAGATACGGTTCCTTTCACAATTTTCCCTGCTCCTGTAACCTCTTTCATACCGGTTGATGTCTGCATAATAAACAGCTCTGACAGTACCAACTTCATCAACAATACGATTTCTTCCGATCCTATTCAATCATGGTTATGGGAGTTTTCAGATATTGGAGGAACGAGCTTAAGTAATTTAATGGAACCGGCCTACCTCTTCAAGTCCGGAGGCCAACATGTAGTTACTCTTACCGCGACTACTACGAATAATTGCTCTGTCAGAAAGGATCTAACGGTTGATATTGGAATAAAACCGGTTGCCGACTTTTCCTGGAAAAATGATTGTTTCCATCCGAATGATTCTTTAAAGCTTTTTGATGCAACTGTTTCGTCTTCTTCTGTTATTTCAAGAAGTTGGAACTTTTTAGATGGGGGCTCACCACTAACTGATTTGAATCCACTATATCCAAAGAAATCAGCCGGCTATCTTCCTGTTCAGTATATCGTAAAAACCAAATATGCAAATTGTGCTGATACGATGACTAAAAATATTTATATCCGTCCGTCAGTCTCCCTGGCAACTGATAATTATTATCAGGACTTCGAAACCGGGAAAGGCGGTTGGGTAAAAGATGATGAGATAACTAACAGCTGGTCATTCGGGAAACCTGACAGGACAATAATTAATTCAGCTGCATCAGGCGACAGCGCCTGGTTCACAAGATACAGCCTGACGAACCAGAAAATTGGATCTTCCTCCATTGTATCTCCCTGTTTCGACTTTTCTACAGCGGACCGGCCAATGATCCGGCTCAAGTTGTGGAGACGGTTCGACACGGACAGGGATGGAGCCACTCTTCAGTATAAGATTGGCGATATCGGAACATGGCAATCTGTTGGTACTCTGGGGGATGGGATAGACTGGTTCAACTCCGCTCTTATTAAAGGAAGCCCCGGTGGCGGCCAGTTAGGTTGGACAACGGTAGATACCGCCGACACAAAATGGAAAGAGTCGCGTCATACTCTGGATGGACTGAAAGGTGAGAAAGATGTAAAATTCAGAATAGCTTATGGGTCTGACGGTACTTCTCAGAACAACGACGGGGTAGCATTTGATGATATCTTTATAGGAGAGAGAACAAGGCACGTCCTTCTTGAGCATTTCACAAACACCTCCTCAACAAAAACCGTTGAGGCAACAAAAATGGTAAACACAATTGCTCAAAATAGCAAGAGAGATGTTATTAATATTCAGTATCATACAAACTTCCCGGGCCCTGATCCTTTCTATGATGACAACCCCGGAGATGTTAGCGCCAGAATACTTTTTTACGGATTGATAAAGGCCCCGTATTCATTTATCGACGGAGGTAGTAACCAGGCAGATTTTGCAAACAGATTCGATTATAATCTTGCAAGTATTGATAGTATTGACATCACAAAAAGAAGTCTTGTAATTCCTCTTTTTAACATTTCACTTAGCACAAATGTCTTCGGGGGTGTCTTGTCTGTAACGGGTAAGTTAACAGCGCTGGAAGCTATTAGTTCTGAGAATATGACTCTCTATCTTGCAGTAACAGAAAAGAACAACAGTGACCATACCGGTACAAACGGCGAAACCGTTTTCTATAATGTCTTCAGAAAATTTATTCCCGATGCCGGAGGTATAACGATGAAAAAGACATGGGCCAAAGGAGATGTATATGATCTTTCAACCCAATCATGGCTGATAGAGAAGATTAAAAACTCCTCAGATATTGAAGTTGTAGCTTTTGTTCAGGATAATATTACAAAAGAGCTTTACCAGGCTGCTTCAGAAATTAAGCTTAAGATTATTGTTGGCATTGAAAACATGTTTCA
The DNA here is from genome assembly GCA_026391555.1 of Bacteroidia bacterium. Lineage (GTDB taxonomy): Bacteria > Bacteroidota > Bacteroidia > Bacteroidales > VadinHA17 > LD21. Next base: position 5,860 of record JAPLEB010000103.1, read on the forward strand.
GGGAAAAGGAACTGATTTTGCTTTATATCCGAACCCTGCTGTTAATAGATTAACAATCGCCTTTGAAGAGCCACTTGCCCATGATTCTGATATAAGGATTTACGACTTACAGGGTAGTGTAATTAAAACATATAAAGCCGGATCAGGATTATCAGAATTCACAATCGACAATATTGGACTGAAAGGCGGTATCTACATGGTGCGGGTCACAGCCGGAGGTATTGACCTTGGATTCAGAAAACTAATAATATCAGGCGATTAAAGCTAAATAATTCTTTTGATCATAAAACAACAGAGTCAGATTTCTAAATTTTGACTAAATTTGACCCCGAAAAGGTACCCTGAACAAGGGTACTTTGTTTTTTGTTTAAGTAATGATTAAGTATATATTGATATGAAGAATAAAAAAACATTATTAATGATACTCGATGGCTGGGGAATTGGCGATGGTTCCAGGTCAGATGTAATAAGCCAGGTGCCAACTCCTAACCTTAAATTTTATAAGAACAACTATCCAAATTCGAGGCTTCATGCCTCAGGAGAGGATGTAGGATTGCCAGATGGGCAGATGGGAAATTCTGAAGTGGGACATTTGAATATTGGAGCCGGAAGAGTTATTTACCAGGACCTTGTAAAAATAAACAAGGAATGTAAAACCGGTGAGATCAGACAAAACAAGGTTTTAACAGATGCCTTCTCTTATGCCCGCGATAATAATAAACAGGTTCATTTTTTAGGATTGATGTCCGATGGGGGCGTTCATTCTCTTGATAAGCACCTCTACTACCTATGTGATATGACGATGGATTATGGATTGAAAAATGTCTTTATCCATGCTTTTGGTGATGGTCGCGATACGGACCCCCGCAGCGGGATAGGTTATATGAAGAATCTTTTGGATCATTTAAAGAAGTCTAACGGACAGGTCGCATCATTCATTGGAAGGTACTATGCAATGGATCGTGACAAGAGGTGGGAGAGAGTAAAAGAGGCTTATGATCTGATCGTGAGTGGAATAGGAAAACCTGCCGTTAACATAATTGATGCAATGCAGGAGTCATATAATAAAGGAGTTACAGATGAATTCATGAAACCCATCGTTGTAACTGACATAAACGGGAATGTAACAGGAAAAGTAAAAGAGGGTGATGTCATTGTTTTTTTCAACTTCAGAAACGACAGGGCAAAGGAACTCACAATTGCCCTTTCTCAAAAAGACATGCCTGAAAATGGGATGAAAACCATGCCATTGTATTATTGCACAATGACTCCTTATGATTCTACTTTTAAAGGGCTCCATATTATTTATCCAAAAGATAATGCCAATAATACAATAGGAGAAGTGCTTGCAGCAACCGGGAAACACCAGCTCAGGATAGCAGAAACCGAGAAGTATGCGCATGTAACATTCTTTTTCTCCGGTGGGCGGGAGGATAAATTTAAAAATGAAGAGAGAATAATGATCCCTTCGCCAAAAGTTGCTACTTACGACCTGCAGCCTGAAATGAGCGCTTACGGTGTAAAAGATGCTGTTATTAAAGCAATTGAATCGGGGGAATTTGATTTCATCTGTCTTAATTTTGCAAACGGCGACATGGTTGGCCATACCGGTATATATGAAGCGATTGAAAAAGCTGTAGCAACTGTTGATGAGTGCGCGGGGGCCGTAATTAAGTCGGCACGCGATGCCGGATATGATGTGCTGATAATTGCCGACCATGGTAATGCTGATAAGGTAATAAATGATGATGGATCACCAAATACTGCTCATTCGCTTAATCCTGTCCCATCTATCCTTGTCAGTGATGATTATAAAAAGATCAATGAGGGGATCCTCGCCGATGTAGCACCCACATTGCTGAAAATAATGGGTGTTGAGATACCGAAGGATATGACCGGGAAAGTGCTTGTATAATCAACAATGCTCCGTATCAACGACACTATATTCAGTTTCGACATCCTCGAAAAGAAATTCCGATGCAACCTGCCGGCATGTCTGGGCAATTGTTGCAGATACGGTGATTCAGGCGCTCCATTAAGTGCAGATGAGGCAAATATTCTGGATGATATCTGGATAGAAGTGAAACCCTATCTCAGACCTGAGGGTGTTGCTGCAATAGAAGAGAAAGGCAGAAGTGTAAAAGATTTTGAAAATGACAGAGTAACTCCACTTATTGGTAATGAGGAATGTGCATACACGATTCTGAAGGACAATATATTAATGTGTGGAATTGAAAACGCGTGGTCCGATGGTAAAATCTCATTCAGAAAACCATTATCGTGTCATCTTTTCCCTGTGCGTATAAAATATTATTCGGATTTCAGGGCTGTTAATTTTGAAGAGTTGGCTATTTGTTCCCCGGCGCGTATTACAGGCGCGGAGGAGGGTATATATGTGTATGAATTTCTTAAGGAGCCATTAATAAGGGCACTGGGAGAAGATATCTACAAAGATTTGTGCATAGCCGCAGTTGAACTTAGGGAAAACAAAACTTTGAAAAGGTAATTGTATTATATATATTATGACTATCGGTAATCATTAACACAAAATATTAAATCCACCTCATCCCCCAGCCCCTTCTCCTAAGTTGATCCACCCCAGCCCCTTCTCCTAAGTTGATCCACC
>JAPLEB010000114.1 GCA_026391555.1 Bacteroidia bacterium
ATCGGGCTTAAGTATTGAAAAGACTCTGTTTATTGTATCATGTGAAGGAATCCCATTGGGCAGATAAAGTATCTTTTTCAGAAAATCGATCCGCGCTTTACCGAACTCTTCTATTGAATCCCATGACTCAGCTCCGCATATAACAGCCAGGATACTTAATACAATAATGTCGGCCAGATTGTGTTTCTTATTCCTGTTGAGCCTGGGATCAGAGAGCTTTGCAAAATAGTTATATAGACTTGACCTTATCATGGTGTTGGAGTTATTGATTCCAACAAATTTTCAACTAACTATTGAAACAATTATTAGTGACGACCATGAAGTAATTAACAGATTTGCAATATTATAGCACCATATTGTTAATAACCACGCAAAAATCTGCTTTTATGAAAAAAGGACTGTTAATAACCCTTACAAATTTGTTAATAGCCTATCAGTTTTTTATTTCTTCGTGCGTTGACCCTGATGGTTTTATACGTTTTCTGTAATTATTGAGTTTGCTTTTACGTCATCATAAAATTTTGCCATACTAACCTGAATATATGGCATAAGCCATAGAAAGCCTATTCCTAAAGTCAGAATACAAAGTAATGCCCAGCCTAAAAATCTCAATCCTAAACAGAATAACTTCCATTTGTATCCATACATCATCTTTTTACTTTTATCAATTGCTTCCATTGCTCTAATTGAATTGTCATCCGCCAAAATATAAAAGGTCATTGAATAAGATATGGCTGCAATAATTCCAGGGATTATTAGTAAAAGCATCCATAAAATAATGAACAAAACCATTAATAAATAAGCCCCTAATGCAGTTCCAAAATTTTTAAACCCTTGAAATATTTGTTCCAGTTTAGTGTCTTGGTTTCTTGAAATGGATAATGAAAAAATGGCAAGTCCTAAGGCAAATGGCCCCGAAATTATTAATGAAACAATTGGTCCAACTTTCGGAATAATTTGAATAACTACAACAATTAACATATATACGACAACTGTTCCAATGGCTAAACCCCATTTCCCTTTTAGAGATTCTTTTGCCATTTGCATTAAAACAACATTTTTCGTTTTCATTTTTATTTTCTTTTAGGTTTTCCTACTCATAAGTCTTTTAAGTTAAACCCCATTTTTTAAAGTGGTTTCTGGTCTCAACACAAAATCAAATATACAACTTGTTTAATAGATAAACAATTATATTTCATTCAACCATTTAGCAAAGAACCAATACCTTACCGAATAGACCTTATATCATTTGTCATACAAATGGCGCCCCAAACACCCTCAATCAAATTGAAGCTCTTCGCAGCAAGCTACGAAGAATCTTCGATCCCCTAAGGTAACTTCTTAATGCTCGCTGACTCCGCAGCAAGCAACGGAGAACCGAGTTTACGAGCTCGGCGAAGCCAATGCGCTCGCGTGGATTCAATCAATGGAACAACAACTTCACTCAATGCTGCCTTGGCTCATCACTACAATTATTATTCTGGCAATATGGGACTCTGTCTGGAAATATATTAAAATTAGTTAAGGGACTGCTTATTATATCGTTTCTTTTAGTTGTACCAGTACATTAGTGTCCACTTAAAATTAAACATAGATCTTTGAAATCATTTGTCCATCGATGTTGTAGCGTTTTTTTGGTGCGTGACGATTTGATTCGTTTAATTTGAATTATTCATAAATACAGTTAAGATACTCTATTCCTTTGCGTTACTTTGTGCTGTACTTTGTGATCCTCGTGGTAAAAAAAAGATTAAACACTAAGGAACACTAAGATCCCGATAGCTATCGGGATCACTAAGGTTCACAAAGGTTTATGAATAAGGCAGGTTAAAAACCAGATATAAAAATGATTTCAAAGAATTGTAATTAATTTTTATCGGACACTAATAATATTTCTTCTATATTTCTGAAATATTATAAAATTGCAATACATTAAATTGACACCAACAGTATGAATAAAGCATTTCTATTTATTTTAATGGGCCTGATTCTTATTCAGGCCGTGGAAGTAAGAGCACAAGCTCCAGCTATATGGGGTAAGTCGCCTGTTAAGGAACCCTTTTCTTATGTAAAAGCCGGCGGATTAACCGGTCAGGCTGTGCCCGAATCGCCCGACCCCCTCGTTGCATATCGCTGGCCGGATCCTAAAGCAACAGATAGTCTCGAGATTTACCTCCTTACTCCAAAAACAGTTACAGCCAATAATGCAGGATCGTTCGATAATCTGCAATCATTGACCTCCAATAACCCGAATGTAACAGTAAAGGGTACCGGTTCAATAAGAATTGACTTTGGTGTTGAAAATGGGGCCTGGGTGGAATTCGACAGCCCCGACTGCCCCGGAGGAGTTGATATGAGCATTAGTGAGTACAACGAACCCGGAGTTCGCAAAACCAGAATGCCTGTCAAATATGGAAATACTTACCGGCTTGAACTTAACGATGAGCTTTACGATGGTGTCCGTTTTGCCTGGATTAACGTTAAATCTCTTTCAGGTGAGTGGCATATAACAGGTATCCGGTTAGTATGCCAGGTCAAACCTACCAACTATAACGGAAGTTTTTCGTGCAGCGACCCTCTGCTTACAAAAATCTGGTATATGTCTGCCTATGGTGTAAAAGCCTCGTTGTGCCAGGATTACTTTGGCTCAATACTCATGGACAGGGGTGATAGAATGTCATGGACAGGCGATGCCCATACTACTCAGGCAGGTTCACTCGTGGCATTCGGAAATTATGATTTTATAAAGAAAAACATTGACAACACTTCACAACAAAGCAATGGTATTAAAAGCTACTCACTCTATTGGGTGTTTAGTTTGCTTGACTATTATTACTATACTAATGATACCGCGGCTCTCCGGAACTACATCACTAACGCATGCGCAAAACTTGATGACGCTTATAAAATATTCGAAACAAATCCCAAACTAAGATTTTACGGATGGGACGAACGACTTAGTGCCGGATTTGAAATCTGGTTCAAACCGGGCATTGAAGCACAGAATGCTTATAAGATGCTGTCAATCAGAGTATGGAGAGACTATGCATCGGCTATGGATATATTTGGGCGTACCGACCTGCGCGACAAATATAATGGCTACGCTTCTGAAAAAATTGCCTCGCTAAGGACCGGCAACCTTTGGTTTTCTGACCTTGGGATTCATGCGGCAGCAGATGCAATAAATACTGGTCTGTTAAACAATAGTGAAAAAAATGTCTTATTTGAAAAACTTTTTATAGACAGGGTAAACCGTATCTCACTTTCTCCATTCAACCAGTACTTTATAATCAATGCAATGGCAAGGATGGGAAAATATGATGATGCTCTGAGCACTGTCAGGGATATGTGGGGCGGCATGGTAAAATATGGAGGCACTACTACTTTCGAAGTTTACCGGCCGTCGTGGAATGATGTTATAGGCCCGAACGATGCTGTCCCGAACACACAATGCGGAATAGTTAGTCTCTGCCATCCCTGGGGCGCCGGAGTAGTGAAATGGCTCAATGAAGAGGTGCTCGGTATTGTACCGACAACACCGGGCTTTAAAACTTACAATATTTTACCACATCCGGGCAGAACATTGACCAGTGTGTCCGGAAAAACCCCAACTCCATTTGGTGTAATTTCTGCAAGTTTCAATACCTCCTCGGGTAAATGTTCGGTCTCTGCACCAAAAGGGACAACTGGCCGAATTGGCATTCCCAAAGCTGAAAAAACTATTACTAAGATAAAGGTTAACGGTAAGCTTGCCTGGGATGGGAATTATCGTTCGGTAGCCGGTATTAAAGGCGCAAGTCAGGATGCTGATTTTGTGTATTTTAATTCAGTACAGCCTGGGAATTATGATATATCAGTATCGTACAAAGGAAACACTCCGGTTTATAATGAACCAAAGGAACAATATGCTGCCCGGTATATTAAGAAAGATTCAACTACAAGTGGTAACTGGGGTGGTGTTTACGGTAAAGATGGATACGTGCTTTGTAACTATAACGGAGATGGTACCGATAAAAAATCTCTTCCATCTTATGTAACATCCATAGAATATTTCAGAGCTTTTGGTGGTTCAACACGGGTTCCGGATAATACTAAGTGGGTTATGGGGACAGATGATAAACGCTCACTTGCTCCAGATCCGGATAATCTGACTCCACGAAACGCTACCAGTCTATCCAACACTGATCAGACAATGACTTTTACAATTGGAATTAACGGGACAATAGATTATCAGGTAGCTCTTTATTTTGTTGATTGGGAAAACAAAGGCAGCCGCGTAGCTGTGGAAATGTTTGATGCAGCTACTCTGAACCTTATAGCTCCGGTTAAAATAGTTAACAACTATTCTGGTGGTGCATACCTGATATATTCTTATAATAAATCAGCAAAATTCAGGATCGATAAAGTGCGAGGCGGAAACATTACTTTGAGCGGAATTTTCTTTGATGAGAGGAAGTGATTTTCTGATATTTTATACCTTTATGAAGTAATTATGAAACCCACATGTTATGCTAACACAAACACTTATTAATATAATTTTATCAACATGTGCGGTTCCATCATACCTTAAAAATCAAAATTATATTATGATGAAATATATATTATTCTATATCATTTTTTTCATCTCATTGTCTGCTTATCCACAAGCCAAAGCGCCTACCCATCCACCTATGAAAGATTATGGGTTAAAAGAATATATTTATCTTTCAAAAGACCTGCCCCGTTCTGAAAATGTACCCTGGCGGCTTGTATGCCAGATGCCTTATAACTGTCATTTTCAACCCTGGATACAGTTGGAGAGTGCTGAAGGCAAAGTTATTGAATTCAATTCCAGTAATGCTCTGGTTCTCTATCTTACAAAAACCGAAAAGTATACAACAATATCGGGAGATCAAACCTGTGAAGCAAAAAACTGGATAAGCGGTGAGGGTGCGATATATACTATTCCTGCAGGAGTAACTGTGAAAGCTGTAAAATATCGTGAAACTGGTTATGATACAAAATTTGCCGGCTCGTTTGAATCAAATGACAACGATTATAATATTCTATGGAAAAAGGGAGCAAGAACAGCCTACATCTGCATGAGAGACTGGTTTTATGACTGTCCCGACAGGGAGAGAGTAGGATTCTGGGGCGATGGTACGCCTGAGCTGAACCAGTGTTTCTATGCGTTTGATACAGTTTCCCATGCGTTATGTAAAGATCTGGTGCTCAGACCCCTTCAGAAAGGTTTTTATCCTGGTCAGCAGCTTGAGTTTTTGGGGGAATATGGTTTATGGTATTATTATATGCACACCGGCGACTTGCAGTCAATTGCATCTGTTTATGAATCTACCAGAAATTTTCTCTTTAATACTTATAAATTCGGCAAAAAGGATCAATGGTTCGACTGGGGAAAAAATATCAAGGATGCTGCTGTGATGGAGAATTGCTTTATGTATATTGACCTGAAGACTCTGAAAAAAATAGCATTGCTTACCGGTCATGCCACAGATACCCTGGCTATTAACACAAAACTGGATAGCATCAAAACAACTTTTAACAACACTTACTGGAAAGGAGATTATTATATGTCGACCCAGGTATCTACCCCCGACGACAGGGCAAATGCAATGGCAGTGAATTCCGGATTGGCAGAGAGCTCAAAGTGGAATGCGATCTATAATAATGTACTTACAAAATATACCAATGCCAGCTGTTTCTTCGACAGATGGGTTTTTGAGGCTCTTTGCAAGATGGGAAAAGAAGAATATGCCTTACTCAGGATGTATAATCGTTATAAAACAATGATACCTGCAAGCTTTACTACTCTGTGGGAGCATTATGACCGCTGGTGGGCATCATGGAGAGATACTTATGACGAAGGTTCATCGCTTAATCATGGATGGAACCCTCCGGTTATCATTCTTTCTCAGATCATTACAGGTGTTGCTCCTGAAGAGCCGGGATGGAAAACATTTCATGTTCTTCCAAAAGAGACATTCCTGACCTCAATAAAAGTAGTTGTTCCCTCTGTTAAAGGTGATGTAAAAGTTGAAATAAAAAAGAATACGACCGAATATTCAATAGCTCTTATTTCGCCCCAAAACACAAATGCAATAGTCGGAATTCCAAAAGTATCATTCTCATCGCTTAAATCAATAAAAGTGAACGGAGTAACTATCTGGGAGGGATCATATAAAGGTGGAGTTAAAGGGATATCATGGAATGGAGAAGATGCCGGTTACATTAAATTTAACGCTATTCCCGGAAACTGGAATTTTGCAGGAACAGGAACATTGCCCATCACCTCTCCAAAGCCTGAGCCGGCGCCTGCTTCAAATGATCTGGTACTCGCAAAGAAATACTGGATTGCCACAGCATCGGTAAAAGACAGCACATATTTTTTCAACAGGTCAAAGATTCAAATTGATGCAGCCAGTGCAATTGATGGCGATCATTGGACAGGGTGGCGTGACAGGACCAGAAAGCAGTATCCCGGTCAATGGTATAAGGTAGATATGCTGAAAAAACAGAAATTTGATAAGATCGTCCTCGATTGTACCTGGGCACAATGGGATACTCCGAAAAAATATTCAGTTTCAGTATCAAATGATGATAAAAACTGGAGTAAACCAATTGCAACAGGTGCAGGGGCTTTAGGAATCACAACTATTAACTTTCCAACACAAAATGCCCGCTACTTAAAAATTACCCAGACCGGAACAGATACAACTTATTACTGGTCGGTTTATGAATTGGATGTTTTCAGGAAAAGGTAGTTAAGGTGATCATATTTAACCAGTTGGGATGATATTTTAAAAAAGGAGATTAATAATAATTTCTTAATAATTCGATAAATTGGTTGTCAATAAAAAATATTAACAAGCATTACATAATAATTTAATAATCATGAAAAAATCTTTGCTAATAATTTCTTCATTTTTGTTCTTCTGCTCAATATCAAATACAGAAGCGCAGATCCCTCTTCAAAAAATGGAATCAGTTAACTTCTCCCAGGTAGAAATTGAAGACAATTTTTGGAAACCACGGATCTATACAGTTAGTACAGTCACCATTCCGGTATGTATAAATCAAACCGAAGTTAAGACTGCACGCATCCGTAATTTCGAAAAAGTTGCTGCAAAAAAGGGTGAAAAGCATGAAGGAATATATTATGATGATTCAGACGTTTATAAGGCGCTGGAAGCTATTGCTTACTCATTAAAAAACCATCCGGATACAGAAATTGAGAAAAAAGCTGAAGAATGGGTGGATAAAATTGCGGCTGCGCAATTGCCTGATGGATATTTAAATACCTACTATACTCTTGAAAATATCCAGAAACGATGGACAGATATGGATAAGCACGAAGATTATTGTGCCGGCCATCTTATTGAAGCAGCAGTTGCCTATT
>JAPLEB010000061.1 GCA_026391555.1 Bacteroidia bacterium
CTTACACAGCGCCCTTAACTGTTATGGCTTGTCTGTTCGTTGTGTTCGGGATTTCTGATTTATTTGACAATTTGTCAATTTGATTTTATCACAAAAAAGATTTGTTTTCAGATCTTCTGAAACTTGGTCGGGGTGATCCGACTCGAACGGACGACCACTTGCACCCCATGCAAGTACGCTAGCCAACTGCGCCACACCCCGAAAAAATTCTTAGGCAAAAATAATCAACAATTCTGATTATACAAATAGCTACAAAATCACGACGCGCTGATTATGAGTCATGAATTTTTATAATTTTACCGTGAATTCTTAAATAAAGATATGGAATTATTTAAGCCTATGGATATTCAATCTCAGCCTTCAAAAGTTGCTGAAGGGCGGGCAGAGAAGGTAAAATGCCTTATAATTGGCTCAGGACCCGCGGGATATACTGCTGCTATTTATGCCTCAAGAGCCAATCTGAACCCCATTCTTTATACAGGCCTCCAGATGGGCGGTCAGCTTACAACTACTACTGAAGTTGATAATTATCCGGGATATCCCGATGGGGTAACCGGACCTGAAATGATGGAGGATTTTAAAAAACAGGCTGAACGATTTGGAGCCGGTATAAGGTTTGGAATTGCAACTGCTGTCGATTTTTCAGGTAAGAAACACAAAGTTACTATTGATGATAAAAAAATTATTGAGGCAGATGCTGTAATAATTGCAACTGGTGCAACTGCGAAATATCTCGGACTGGAATCCGAAACCAAATATGCCGGGATGGGTGTTTCCGCCTGCGCTACCTGTGACGGATTCTTTTTTAAGGGGAAGGATGTAGCAGTTGTCGGTGGTGGCGATACCGCAGCCGAAGAGGCTACCTACCTTGCCGGACTATGCCGTAAGGTGTACCTTATTGTCAGAAGGGGTGTTCTCAGAGCCTCCAAAGCAATGCAGGATAAAGTTATTAATACTGATAATATTGAAGTATTATGGGAGCATCAGACCGTTGATCTTTTTGGGGAAAATGGAGTGGAAGGAGCGACCCTGGTAAAGAAAATGGGTACCCCGTCAGAAGAAATAGTTAAAATAAAAATTGATGGCTTTTTCCTTGCTATCGGACATACTCCTAATTCAGATATTTTTAAAAAATATGTTGATACTGATTCTGTAGGATATATTAAAACTATTCCGGGTACTACTAAAACGAATGTTGCAGGTGTATTTGCAGCCGGTGATGTTCAGGACTCTCATTACCGGCAGGCAGTGACTGCCGCCGGGTCGGGTTGTATGGCTGCTATAGATGCAGAACGATATTTGTCCGAATTGAAATAAAAAAAGCTGTATCCTTTCAACACAGCTTTCCTGAATCATCAATTATTATTCTTTACCGACTGAAATCGGCAATCTCATCGGGATATTCATTGTTGTCAACTTTTCTTTTTATCTCCCTGAAAGCTTTAACTGTATATTCCACATCTTCGAGTGAGTGAGAGGCTGTCGGTATAAGACGTAACATCACAACATCTTTCGGAACGACGGGATATACAACAACTGAACAGAAGATTCCATAATTCTCTCTCAGATCGTAAATCATCTGTGTTGCTTGTGGAACGCCACTCTTCATAAAAACTGGTGTAACAGGCGATTCTGTTTTTCCAAGATCCAGTCCGGCTTCACGTAAACCTTTCTGCAAAGCACGAACGATGGTCCATAGTTTCTCCTTGAGTTCGGGATGCGTCTGAATATATTCGAGTCTTTTAATAGCTCCTAATGTCATTGCCATAGGAAGTGACTTGGCATATATCTGTGAACGAAGATTGTAACGAAGATAGTTGATAACATCTTTTGTACTTGCCACGAATCCTCCGATTCCGGCCATTGATTTTGCAAATGTTGCAAAGTAAATATCGATCTGGTCCTGAACACCTAAATGTGTACCTGTACCACTTCCATTAGCACCCATTGTTCCAAACCCATGAGCATCATCAACAAGAAAGCGGAACTGATACTTCTTTTTCAAAGCGGCAATTTTATCGAGTTTACCTAAATCACCTGCCATCCCAAATACACCTTCAGTAATAACCAGAATTCCTCCATGGGTCCCTTCAACCAGCTTTGTCGCCCTCTGTAACTGCTTTTCACAACTTTCAATATCATTATGCGGGAAAACAAACCTCTTTCCCATGTGCAGTCTCAACCCATCCATTATGCACGCATGTGATTCAGAATCATATACAATAACGTCATGGCGGTCGACCAGAGCATCAATTATTGACACCATTCCCTGGTATCCGTAATTTAAGAGATAAGCATCTTCTTTGTGGGTAAACCTGGCAGCCATTTCTTCAAACTTTTCATGCATCGTGGTGTGCCCCGACATCATCCTGGCGCCCATTGGATATGCCAGGCCATACTTTGCAGTAGCTTCGGCATCAATTCTACGTATTTCAGGGTTATTTGCGAGTCCGAGATAATTATTCAGACTCCATGTAAGTACTTCTTTTCCTCTGAATTTCATTCGCGGAGCTATATCCCCTTCCAGTTTAGGGAAAGCAAAATACCCATGCCCCAAATCCTGATACTGCCCTATTGCACCTCTGTTTTTCTTGATCTTTTCAAATATATCCATGGTAATTACCCTTTCTAAAATTTTTCACAAAGTTAAAGATAAATCAGGTATATCATAATACCTATTTATACCTAATTTCTCAATATTGTCTTGCAGTCTAACAGTCTTGCAGGTCAAATACCTGGCGCCAGTTGCCAGTTGCCTGTTGCCTATTACGATAGAGTTGTAACTGCATAATAAAAGCATTATTATTACGTTTTTATGCCTGAAATGGAAAATATTCCGTAACTTTGCACAACAATTTTTTTTATGAGGTTTAGATTTTATATAGTCCTGATAATTTTGGTGTTGGTAAGCTCTTGCGGCGAGTATGAAAAACTCCTTAAGAGTACTGATTTTGACTTGAAAAAAGCAAAGACAAAAGAGTATTATGATGCCGGTCAGTATGTTAAAACGACTGAACTTTTAACTCAGATACTACCACGATTCAGAGCAACTGAAGAGGCTGAAGAGCTCAACTGGATGAATGCACAGAGCTATTATGGCATGAAAGATTATTACATGGCAGGCAGTTATTTTAAATCATTCATCGATCAGTTCCCATTTGGCAAGCATGCCGAGGAGGCTAATTTTATGGCAGCTATGTGCGATTATAATATTGCTCCCCGTTCAGAACTTGATCAGGAAAATTCCCGGAATGCTATTGAAGGATTTAATTTTTTCATGAACAGGTTTCCAGGCAGCCCAAAAATTGAAGAGAGCAGAAGGCTGGTGAAGGAACTTGAGGAAAAGCTTGTTGAAAAATCATATCTGAGTGCAAAACTATATTACGATATGAAACAATATAAGGCAGCAGTAGTGGCGCTTAACAACAGTCTTAAAGAGTATGCCGATTCAAAATTCAGGGAAGAGATGATGTTTCTTAAATTGAATTCTCTTTTTCTTTATTCTGAAAACAGCCTGGCAAATAAACAAAAGGAGAGATACCAGTCTACCCTTGATGACTTTTATTCTTTCATGGAAGAATTTCCTGAAAGCCAATATTCAAAAGATGTTAACGACATCTTCCAGAAAACAAACAGATATCTAAAAGCAGGAATTCCTGACAGTGGAGTAAATAATCAATAAATATATGGATTACAGAAAATCAGTAGCACCCGTAACAACTGTTACACGCAATCTGGACCTGATGACTCAGGGTACCGGAAATATTTATGAGACAGTAATCGTTGTTTCAAGAAGATCAAACCAGATTTCGGTTGAGATGAAACAGGAGCTTAATAAAAAACTGGAAGAGTTTGCATCTTATACCGATAACCTGGAGGAGGTATTTGAAAACCGTGAACAAATCGAGATTTCGAAATTTTACGAAAAACTTCCAAAACCAACTCTTATAGCATTACAGGAGCTTGAAGAAGGTAAAATTTTCTTCAGAAACACCGATCCTGCTGTTAAAAAGGAATAATATTTTGCACAAAGATGCTGAAAGGCAAACACATACTTATCGGTGTAACCGGAGGTATTGCAGCTTATAAAACTGCAACTATCATCCGGTTGCTTGTTAAGGATGGCGCTGTAGTTAAGGTTCTAATGACAAGTCACGCGAAAGAATTCATCACCCCTCTGACCCTTGCTACTTTGTCAAAAAATTCGGTACTAACCGGGTTTTATGATCCGGAAAATGGTGACTGGAACAGCCATGTGGATATGGGTTTGTGGGCCGATCTATATCTGATAGCTCCTGCAACTGCAAATTCAATTGCCAAAATGGCGAACGGAATTGCTGATAATCTTCTTCTTACCACTTATCTGTCAGTACGTTGCCCTGTTTTTGTTGCCCCTTCAATGGATATGGATATGTTAAACCATCCGGCGACAATCATTAACATTGAAACACTGAAAGCTTTTGGAAATTCTATTCTCGAGCCATCAAGCGGAGAACTTGCCAGCGGACTTACAGGCAAGGGACGAATGGCCGAGCCGGAAGAAATTGTAAAGGAGATCAAAAATTTCTTTACAAAAAAAAAAAGCTATAAACCTCTGAAAGGCAAACATCTTCTGATTAATGCCGGTCCTACACGGGAACCTCTTGACCCGGTTCGTTTCATTAGCAACTTTTCATCAGGTAAAATGGGAATTGCTCTTGCCGATGCAGCTGCTGAGTATGGCGCCGATGTTGAGCTTGTACTTGGCCCGGTAAGTGTCACTCCAGGAAATAGCTCTGTCAAAATAATCAATGTGACAACTGCAGAATCGATGGCGGCTGAGTGCATATCAAGATTTCACGGCTGCGACATTGCTATATTATCTGCTGCAGTAGCTGATTTCACCCCCGATAAGGTTAAAGGGGAAAAGATTAAAAAGGATGTTAATGGATTACTCTTAAGGCTTAAACCAACTACCGACATTGCTGCAACACTTGGCAAAATCAAAAAACCGTCTCAAATACTCGCGGGGTTTGCCCTCGAAACAGATAACGAAATAGAGAATGCCAAAGAAAAACTTTTCAGGAAAAATCTCGATGTCATAGTTTTAAATTCGCTTAAAGAAAGTGGCGCAGGTTTTGGGCATGATACAAACAAGATCACGATAATTGACAGATACAATATTATTGATAAATTTGAGTTGAAATCAAAAGAAGAAGCTGCAAAGGATATTCTTAATAAAATTGTTTCAATGATTCATTAATTTATCAGAATGGCATTATCGCGTTTTCCGAAATATTATCTGTTTACCTTTCTGGTTTTAATACCGGGGATAATCAATTCCCAGGAACTGAATTGCAATGTGCAGATATCTGCTCAGAGGATACAGGGATCTAACCGTCAGGTCTTTGAGACTATGCAAAAAGATATTTACGAGTTTATGAACAACACGGTGTGGACAAACCATGTTTATAGCTACGCTGAAAGAATCGACTGCAATATCCTCATTAATCTCAACGACCAGTTGTCGGCAGATGAATTCAGGGGAACAATCCAGGTGCAGCTAAGCAGACCGGTTTTCAATACTACCTATAAATCCACTATGCTTAATTTTATTGACAATAATTTTCAGTTCAGGTATGTGGAATTTCAACCACTCGAATTTGATCCCGGTACTCACAGGTCAAACCTTATTTCAGTTCTCGCTTACTATACATACATAATTTTAGGATTTGATTATGATTCATTTGCACCGATGGGAGGCAGTGAATTTTTCCAGATGGCAGAAAAGATTGTTACAAATGCCCAGAATGCTCCTGAACCTGGTTGGAAACCCTACGATGCTTCCAGGAACCGGAACAGATACTGGCTGGTAAAAAATATTCTCGATAAGGAGTACGAAGGAGTAAGACAATTCATTTATGAATATGATATTAATGGCCTCGACAAAATGGAGTCGAAAATCTCTGAAGCAAGAACCAGTATGGTGGAGAGCCTCAAACTCGTTCAGGAAGTTTACAGGAGAAAACCTGATCCATTCATGTACTTAGTACAGATAGTTATGGAGTCAAAGTCAGACGAGCTTGTTAGTATTTTTTCAGAGGCATTCCCTGAAGAGAAAAGCCGTGTTGTGCAGATACTTGCAGAAATTGACCCTGCAAACAAGGCAAAATATGAAAAGATCAATTCAGCCAATGTACCATAATTACCTGTTATGCTCGTAAAACTGTTTGTTCAAAATTATGCTCTCATAAAGGAATTGGACGTTGAACTTGAAAACGGCCTGACTATCATCACCGGCGAAACCGGCGCCGGCAAATCAATCCTGCTGGGAGCTCTCTCACTTATTCTTGGTACAAGAGCTGACACAACGGTACTTCTTGATAAAAATGAAAAATGTATCGTGGAAGGTACATTCAGGATAGAGGAATATGACCTTAATGAATTCTTTATTTCTAATGAACTTGATTATGAGTCCGTTACTATATTAAGAAGAGAGATAAATCCTGCCGGCAAATCACGTGGTTTTATTAACGATACTCCCGTAACTGTTAACCTGCTGAAGGAACTTGGCGACAGGCTGATAGATATCCATTCTCAGCATCAGACTCTTATGCTTAATGATAATTCATTCCAGCTCAATGTAATCGACTCATTTGCAGGCACATTCAAATTAAAAAGTGAGTACAGGGTGGCTTATTCCAATTACCGGAAACTGAAAAAGGAGTATAACGGGGTTAAGGAAAAAGCTGACAGGAATAAAGCAGATATGGAATATTACCAGTTTCAGCTTAACCAGCTTGAGGAAGCTAAACTGGTAAAAGGAGAACAGGAAGAACTGGAAAATGAACAGGAACTTCTGGGGCACGCTGAAGAGATAACACTGGCATTAAGCGGATCGTCAAATCTTTTTTCAGCAGAAGGATTGTCGATACTCTCTATGCTCAGGGAGGTTAAAACTAATATTGGAAAAATAAGAACATTTTTACCTGACAGTGAGAGCTTTCTCTCGCGGACCGAATCCTCATTAATCGAGCTGGATGACCTTGCCGGCGATATTGGGAAACTCGCTGCCTCCATAGAGGCGGATCCTCATCGTCTTTCGAAGGTTAACGACCGGCTTGATCACATCTACTTACTGATACAAAAACACCGCGTAAGTAACCTTAATGAGCTGATAATTAAAAAAGAAGAGATAAAAGATCTTATAAGATCCATTGTTTCAGGCGACGAGCGGCTTGCAGAACTTGAATCACTTCTCGAAAATGAAGTCAACTCATTGAAGATCATTTCTGAAGAGATGTCAAATATGAGGAGAAGTGAACTACCAGATATAGAATTGAAAATTACCGGATTGCTGAAACAGCTTGGAATACCAAATGCAAAATTCAGAATATCCCTTTCACAGTCACAGGAGTTCACTCCAACAGGCATTGATCACGCTGATTTTTTATTCTCGGCCAACAAACAAATAGCGCCCGAGAACCTTGCAAAAATTGCATCGGGCGGAGAATTATCGAGGGTTATGCTTAGCCTCAAATCATTGCTTACAAAGAATAATAACCTGCCTACCATAATATTCGACGAGATAGACTCCGGTGTATCAGGAGAAGTTGCTGACAAAGTGGGACAGATACTTTCCGGGATGGGAAAATATATGCAGGTAATTA
This sequence comes from Bacteroidia bacterium, assembly GCA_026391555.1. Taxonomy (GTDB): domain Bacteria; phylum Bacteroidota; class Bacteroidia; order Bacteroidales; family VadinHA17; genus LD21. The sequence continues at coordinate 7,650 of JAPLEB010000061.1, forward strand.
ACATAACTCATCTCCCCCAGGTTGCATCGCGTGGAACTAAACACTATCATGTTTATAAAGATGATACAGACGACTCAACATTCACCCGTGTTAAATTGTTATCCCCTGAGGAAAGAATACTGGAAGTCGCCAGATTATTAAGTGGCAGTGAGGTTACTGAGACGGCAATGAAAAATGCCAGGGAACTTCTGAAAGCCGCAGTTAATTAATTGAATTATTATACAATACAAGAAAAGTTTTGAGGAATGCGATTGTAATAAAAAGTTAACCTGAGCGCTATGATAAATATTATACTCCTTGTACTTTTTTACTTCACCTTTCCCCTGGTAATCATCTACATGTGCAAAAGGTGGTCAGTCCTGAAAAAATTGGGGTCAATTGTTCTTGCTTATGGATTTGGACTTATCGTAGGGAGTATTGGCATTCTGCCCCAGGGGAGTGATACATACCGCCTGGCTTTGCAGGGCAAGGCAGCATTGCCGAAACCTGAGATGGAGGCACTTCTTGCTTCAGGAACTATCAGTCAGGGTGATAGCTATGTTAATTCAATCGCTTCAGCTCAGGATATGCTGGTCTCTGTGATTGTTCCACTGGCTTTCCCGCTGCTTCTCTTTTCACTTAATATAAAAAGATGGCTCCGTTTTGCTAAAGAAGGTTTTATCTCTATGATCCTTGCTTTGATTTCGGTAGTCGCTATCGTCTCATCAGGTTATTTTATTTTCAAAAATGTCGTTCCCGACTCCTGGAAAGTCGCGGGTATGCTGGTTGGAGTGTACACGGGTGGGACACCAAATCTTGTCTCACTAAAGGTGGCACTTGGTGTCGATCCTAATCTTTTCGTTATGACAAGCACTTACGACATGATCGTTGGTGCGATAACAATTATTTTCTTCATAACTGTTGGTCCAAAATTATTCCGTGCTATTTTGCCTCCTTTCAAACATAGCGGAGATATTGTAGTAACAGATAAGATGATTGAAGAGGCGGAGAGTTTTGAAGATTTCACAGGGATGTTCAGAAAGGGGCGGATACTTCCTCTTCTGAAGGCTTTTGGTCTGGCTCTCCTGATATTCGTAGCCTCATTCGGTATCAGCCTGTTGCTCCCAAATGTATCACAGATGGTCGTAGTAATACTCTCAATAACCACTCTCGCTATTCTGGCATCTTTAATCAATTGGATAAACAAAATTGAAAAGACTTTTCAGCTTGGTATGTATTTTATTCTTGTATTCTCATTTACTGTAGCGTCAATGGCTGACCTGGGAGTAATATTCAGTATCGGATTTCTTGGTTTGTTTGGATATATTTCCTATGCTTATTTTGGTACACTCATTCTGCATTTATTGCTCTCCAAAATTTTCAGGGTCAATGCAGATGATTTTCTTATAACAACAACAGCCTTTGTCTTTTCCCCTCCATTTGTTCCGGTCGTTGCAGGTGCCCTTAAAAATAAAGATGTGATAATTACCGGTATTACTGTCGGGATTATTGGATATGTTATTGGAAATTATCTTGGGGTTGGGTTAGGGTATTTCCTGAAGGGATTATAAAGTGTACCCCTGACACTTATCCATTTTATTTGCCTCTTCTAAGCATCTCCTTCAGGAGAAGGGGGTCGTGGGATGAGGTCACAAAACACCTTCATATATCACGAAATCTTTAAGTTTCCCTTGTAATTTTGGTTTCTCTGAAAAAATCCCATATACAGTCGATCCGCTACCAGACATAGAACTAAAGATTGCACCGGAGTTGTACAATTCATTTTTAATTTCGCCTATATGGGGATGTTTTTTAAAGGCAAATTCTTCAAAATCATTTATTATCAGCTCTTTCCATTCGGTAACAGGACGATCTATCAACTGAAAAAGGCTGGTCGTTGGATGTTCAGCCCGGCAACTCTGAAAAGCCTCCCTGGTATTTATCCCAATTCCAGGGTTAAGGAGAAATAAATGATAGCCGGACAGAACCGGCTTGATGGGTTTTAATATCTCACCTTTGCCTGAAGCAAAAGCAGGGAAACTATCGATAAAAAACGGACAATCACTTCCCAGTTCCAGAGCTGTAGCTTTTAAATTATTTTCGTCAATATAGAGTCCGAAACACCTGTTTATGGCTTTTAGAAGATGTGCTGCATCTGACGATCCTCCTCCTAATCCGGCGCCTACCGGGATAACTTTATGCAGATGAATTTTTAAAAAGGGGAATGAATATATTTCGCGTAATTTTCTTACGGTTTTCATAACGAGATTGTCTTCCGGATCGCTTCCGGTACTGATCCCGGTAACTGTTAGAATATCTTTCTTAACCCGTGCAGCCGAAACGACAAACTCAAGAGCATCACTCAGCTCAACAGGATAAAACAAGGTTTCAATGTCATGATACCCGTCAGGACGCTTCCCAATTATTCGCAACCCCAGGTTTATTTTAGCTTTTGGGAAAACAATCATCTTACTCTATTTGATGTAAAAATACCACATGCTTTTGAATTTGTCGCTAATGATCCATTTATTAGCTTTTCAACAAGTTTTTAACATCTGTTTGTTTGTAACAATAATTTAACCTTTTAAGTTATTAAGTATGGTTATTCATACCTTTGAAAACATCCGTGTATGTAATTTGCATATCTTCTAAATAACTATAAATCAGTAATATAATATTAATGGCAAAACAAAGAAATAGCCCAAGGCCTACTATTACAAGTCTGCCTGATTTTGGAAAGGTACCACCACAGGCTAACGATATGGAGGAGGCTGTTCTTGGTGCAGTTATGCTTGAAAAGGAAGCGGTAATAACCATTCTTGATATTCTTAAACCAGAGAGTTTTTACAGAGAGGCGCACCAGAAAATATTCAAAGCAATCTCGGACCTGTCATCCAGAGAGTATCCGGTAGATCTGTATACTGTTACTGAAGAACTACGGGCACATCAGGAATTAGACAGTGTAGGCGGCCCTGTTTATCTTACCCAGCTGACATCAAAGGTTGTTTCAGCAGCCAATGTCGACTATCATGCAAGGATAGTGGCACAAAAATATATCCAGCGTGAACTTATCAGAGTATCAACCGAAATTCAGACCAGGTCTTTTGACGATACTTATGATGTGACTGAGCTTCTGGACTATTCAGAAAATGCTCTTTTCCAGATAGCAGAAGGCAATATCAAGAGAGAAGTTTCACCTATCAACGTGGTTATTAAGGAAGCAATAAGGGAAATCGAGGAGGCAGGGAAAAGAGAAGATGCCCTGGTCGGAACACCATCAGGTTTCACAAAACTTGACAGGCTTACCTCCGGCTGGCAGAAATCAGAACTTATCATAATTGCTGCCCGCCCTTCCATGGGAAAAACAGCGCTCGCTCTTTCAATGGCAAGGAATATGGCTGTGGATCACGGGAAAAAAGTTGCCATATTCTCATGCGAAATGTCTTCTATTCAGCTGGTAAACAGGTTAATAATAGCTGAAACCGATATTCCCGGAGATAAGATCAAAAACGGACGCCTCTCTGAAGAGGAGTGGAAACAGCTTGATACGAGGATTAAAAAACTGGTGCAGGCTCCGATATTTATTGATGATACACCGGCAATTTCGATCTTTGAACTCAGAGCCAAATGCCGGCGCCTGATGGCTCAGCACAAACTCGATATAGTCATCGTTGACTACCTTCAACTTATGTCTGGTCCGGAAAATGCCGGCAGCCGCGAACAAGAGGTTAGTAATATATCGCGATCGCTCAAGAGTATTGCCAAAGAGCTTAATGTACCTATACTCGCTCTTTCCCAGCTTAACCGATCGGTTGAAATGAGAGGTGGTTCCAAACGGCCGCTGCTTTCCGACCTTCGGGAATCAGGAGCAATAGAACAGGATGCCGATATGGTAGTGTTTATTCACCGGCAGGAAAAGTTCGGGATACCTGCCTTCGAAGATGGCTCTTCCACAAAAGGGATAGCTGAGATTATCCTTGCAAAGAACCGTAATGGTCCCGTAGACGATGTGAGATTGAGATTTCGTGAAGAGAAGGCTCAGTTTGTGGATATTGATGATTTTGATATTGCCGGCTATCCGGATATCAGCGATGGAGCCCAGAGTATTACGCTTGGATCAAAGATGAATCATGATAACCTCAGGAAACTGGGAGGGGGATTCGATAATGAATCCGGTATTCATGATGAACCGCCATTTGCCTGAAAAAATCAATTAAGACGCAGCACCAGTTTTACACCGGCACTTTTATAATTAATATCCTCAAACCCAACGTACACTCCTAACTCTGCAAGAAGAAAGATTTCACTTAAACTGTAGCCTAATTCAGTATAATTGCTATGGAATCGCGAGCCAAGGTACGCGATGCTAAGGTTTTCCCGCATAAGTGTATTACTCAACCCGGGTAGGAACTTCAGCAGAATATATGGTGTTGTATATTTAATATGTGCCTCACAAAAGAATTCAGGGGTACTTAATGAGTAATATGCAGGCAGCATAAAAGCATCCTCGTAATTATTGAGAAGCAGGGGCAGAGTCTGGGAATTGAAATGGAAGAAGTCATAAAAAGTCAAATCTCTGTTATCAGGAAAGCCCCCGGCTCTGACTCTCCATCTGAAATCGCTGAATGCTCCAATACTCTTGCTTTTGAATGCTTCAACCCTAAGCATGTCGAAATGTTTATACCTGTCCGCCATTTCGCTGAACTCATTTATCCCATGTTGCCAGGTAAGATTGAAAGTCGGCCAGTCAGATCCCCTCGGGATCTTATTTCCCTTATTTATACTGTACCTCTGGTATGGTGTATATGTGACTTTTGTAACAAAGTCAACATGATTCTGATCACGGAGTGCATTTATAGGATTAGAAGCCGGGGCCAGATAAATGTTGACAGGGATATTATCAGAATATACTTTCGAAGACCTTATTAACGAAAAGTTGGTTGTATTCTGAAGTACTCTCCGCTCATCATAACCGGCGCTTAATTCCAGAGTCAATCCATTAATTAGCTCACTCCTGTAACCAAGAGTCAGATATCTGGATTCATATAGTTTGAGGTAGTTTTTCTTTTGGAGAAGGGTAGTAGCTGTGTTCAAAAAGTTATTGATAGCTCCACCGTTGCCAATGTCTTTACTTGTTATTCCCGTCCTTATAAATAATTGACTTTGTTTAAGACCATTAAACTTGTAATTTGCATTGACCCTCCATATTAATTGTTCTCTGCTGAAGGTCCACCAGATGTCGGGGGAAATTGAGATGGACTTATTGTTTTTCCATGATTTTGAAAAGCGGAAATTCAACCCATAAATAAAACCATCGACTGTATTAAAACTCAGGTTTTTCAAATCAATCAGACCACCATTTGTGAAACTAAACCCCGTTGTATCGGACCATGTATGCCCCAATCCGATCTGCTGAACAGTTTTTAAAAATTTATTTTTGCCTTTCTTACCTGCCGGGGTGATAGTGTCGCTTTTCAATTCTTTGAGGGATGATGCGACTTTTGTGCTGTCACTTATTTTTAAAGTCCGTATCTCGATGTCCGACAGAGGTATAGGACGTATCTCAGCCCAGTAAGCGCTGTCTTTTTTAGCAGCATCTTTTTCAATTATACGCGTAGTGTTGTCTTTTATCTCAAGATTCTTTTTACCACTGTCGTCAATACTTCTTTCCGATTCTTTTTCCATCAGCCTGGCAAGCTTAACCATATCCATGTTCGATAATTGATCCTTTTCAAGTATCTTATCGATCTGTTGTTTTGCCTTTGTAACAACAGTGTCAGTAACATTCACAGCAGTAACGGGTCTGCCAGTGTAATTGGCCGAGATGGTTTTTGGTTTCTGAAGAGCAAGGTTAGATTTAACTTCAATATATTTTACAGAACTTCCATAACCTGCATCAGCTTTAAATCCGATAATTCCGATATTGATATCAAATTTATGACTTACCGGCATCCATATTTCATCCTGAACAGGAATATATAATTGTTGAATCCTGACCTTCCCAACCAGGTTTTCATTTGTAAGATCAACACTATGAAGGCACCAGAGATCTTCAATGATATAAATTATGCCGGTGAACAGTTGCTGGCTTTTACGTTTAGGAATGACCTCAATTTTATTTATTGTAAAATTACCCTGCAGTGATGCACCAAGATATTTGAAATTGTAATGCGAAAACGCAGCGGGTGAAAGAGGCGATATTGCCATATCTGCGAGAACAGGCTGGTAGAAACTTGCCTGGATAAAATCCATCGGTGATATCTCATTACCCTGTTCAGGGAAGGTGCTGTTAGATGATATTACTTTCTGAAAATATTTGTCAGGAGCTGTAAACTCAATCTCATTATATGATTCCATCAGGTAAGAATCCCCCTCTTTTATTGTAGTACTGTTTACAGAAGAGCCTGACTCATTCCTGGCCTCGACTTTCATGTGTTTTTGTAATAACTTCGGGATCTTGTTTATAATAAGGTTTCCTTTAAGGTAAACCTCTGCTTTATAATAGCTTACATTATTCAGATAATAGGGCGCCATACCAATAACTTTCCGCATGATAATATATGCGGGGTCTTCACCTGAAGCAGTAATTCTGACTTCGGGTATCTCATAAAACTGAATAGGTAAAACGACATTTCTTGTTATAGTCTGATCAGAAATTGTAATATTTATAAAAACAGGCGAGAAGCCAAGACTCTGATATGTCACCAGATATTTTCCTGCAGGAATTTTTATCTCGTAATCTCCTTTGGTATTCGAAGTTGTCCCCTGTTTTAGTTCCTGGATATATACAGTCGAATACTGAATAGGATCTCCGGATTGGTTTGTAATCTTCCCTTTTAGAATTTGTGCTTGTGAAACTGAGGTTGAAAAAAGAATGATGAAAAATATCCGGATAACATGTTTCATTTTGGAATACTGTTTAAAGTATTTCGAAAATAATAATAAAAATTTACTTTTTCCCGGCAACAATAATAACTATCTCTCCCTTTGGCGGTTTGTTAATATAATGCTCCGAAAGAAATGACAATGTTCCCCGTATATTTTCTTCAAACACTTTGCTTAATTCCCTCGAAACGCAGGCTTCACGATCGGGACCAAAATGGACCGCTAATTCATTCAGTGTTTTTACAAGGCGGTAGGGTGATTCATAAAAAACCATAGTCCTTGTCTCATCTGTTAATCCTGTAATTCTCTTATTCCTGCCTTTTTTGGGAGGGAGGAAACCCTCAAAACAGAACCTGTCGCAGGGCAAGCCGGAATTTACCAATGCCGGTATAAGGGCTGTTGGCCCGGGAAGAGTCTCAACCGGGATCTCTTTTTCAATACATGTTCTCACTATTAAAAAACCAGGATCGGAAATTCCGGGGGTGCCGGCATCAGATATAAGTGCAATAGTCTGGCCTGACAGGATCTTGGAACATACTGACTCAACACTTTTATGTTCATTAAACATGTGATGCGACTGAAGAGGCGTTTTAATATTATAATGATTCAGTAATTTCTTCGCCTGGCGTGTATCTTCGGCAAGGATCAGATCAACATTTCCAAGAATTTCTACTGCCCTGAAGGTAATATCCCTGAGATTACCGATAGGAGTAGGAACCAGAACAAGTTTACTCATTTGAAGAAAGTTTGCGTTTTACCAGATCAAGCAGTTGTTTAACCGCCTCATTTTCATCATTATCGCCGGTATAGCTCATAATAACAGCCTTGGCATCCGTAAGACTTTCAGCATTGTCTAATCTTGATATTGCCTGGGTGTATACATCTTTATTGCCATCGAAAATTTCCCTGATGAACAGGAATTTGTCATTCACACCTATTGCTTCCGATAAATTGGTTAATAGCTTTGTCTTCAGGATACCTGATACATCATCATCACTCTTCAGGTTTCCTAATTGTTCATTGAATCTGTTTGAAAGATGGTGAAATTTATCAGCTATAATAGCAGATTCGGATACTTTTCCCCGGGTTTTTTTCGATTCTTCTTGTTTTTCAGCTAAAGGAGGAGTCTGTTCAACAGGTTCTTCACTTATTACCGGAATAGTGACTTCTGAACTTTTCAGTAGTGCGATAAGTTCTCCTGCACTCTTACATTTCGACTTTGCAAGTTCAACCTGCAGAGCCGGAACTCCGGGGTATTTTTTCAGATCATCAATAATTTCGCGGGCTTCATCGAGATCTTTAATAATTAAATCAATGGTTGTATTGAAATCCATACATTTTGATGTTAATAAAACAAACCATTTTTCTTATTTTGCAAAAGTAACGAATATTCCACAAGTCATCACGGAATAATCTACAATTTGCTTTTTAGTAATTGATATTAATTTCAGATGGACTTTCTTGAAAATTCAGTACGGGCAACCGGGAAAAAAGGATCTGTTGAGGTCATAACCGGATCGATGTTTTCAGGAAAAACGGAAGAGCTGATAAGAAGGCTCAGGAGGGCTCAGTTTGCAGGCCTGAAGGTTGAAATTTTCAAACCCTCGCTGGATAAGCGATACTCCGAGATGAGAGTCGTTTCGCACGACGACAAATCAATAATTTCAACTCCTGTTGACAATGCTTCAGCTATATTGTTATTTGCCGGCGGTGTTGATGTTGTCGGTATTGATGAGGCACAGTTTTTTGACAGCTCCATAGTTGATGTTTGTAACAGGCTTGCCGATGACGGTATCAGGATAGTGATTGCAGGCCTCGACATGGACTTCATGGGAAAACCTTTTGGGCCAATGCCGGCGCTCCTTGCTATTGCTGAATATGTTACGAAAGTTCACGCAATATGTATGCGGTGCGGCAACCTGGCTCAATATTCATTCAGAAAATCGGGAGAGGCACAGGTTGTTCTGTTAGGCGAAAAGAATCTTTATGAGCCTCTTTGCAGGTATTGCTTTAATGCAGCTTTAAATAAGTAACAGGTGATAATTTGCTCATCAGATATTGCTAAAATCATAAACGGTAAACTGATCGGTCCCCCGGACCTTCCGGTAACTGAAATTGTTACCGATAGCCGGCAGTTAAGTTATACGGAAGGACTCGTTTTCTTTGCTATAAGCGGAAAAAATCACGATGGTCATTTATTTATTGACAATCTATACCAGAAAGGGATCAGGATCTTCGTAATTGAAAGGATTCCTGATGAACCTGAAATATACACCGGTGCGGCTTTTATAATAACAAAAAATACGGTTGAAGCTTTACAATTAATGGCTTCGTATAAGAGAAAAGCTTTTAAATCGCCTGTAATAGCTGTAACCGGAAGTGCCGGAAAAACTGTTGTTAAGGAATGGCTCGCGGATATACTTGGTCTTACAACATCTGTTATCAGAAGCCCTAAAAGCTTTAATTCTCAGATAGGAGTACCTCTTTCAGTCTGGAAACTGGATGAGAAATACAAATTGGGGATTTTTGAAGCTGGTATATCGTTACCCGGGGAGATGGATAAGCTTCAGAAGGTTATTGATCCGGATATTGGTGTAATAACAAATATTGGTGATGCCCACCGCGAGAATTTTCCTGATAATAAGACAAAGGCAGAGGAGAAACTAAAGCTTTTTGTAAATGCCTCTTTAATAATATATTGCAGGGATCAGATAATTGTTCACCAGTTAATTATGAATAATGAAAACTTCAAATCAAAAAAGCTGATAGACTGGTCCTGCGAAACTTCCGGAGCTAAAATTTTTGTTATTAAGAGTTCTCTTCCGGGAGGTCATACAGGTATTAAAATGATTTATAACGGGATAACAAATGATTTTGATATCCCATTCACCGACAGAGCCTCAGTTGAAAATGCAATTACCGTGGCTGCTGTTTGCCTGGCGCTGGGAACCGGATCAGATACTGTTGCCAGAGGGCTTGCAGTACTTGTTTCCGTGGCAATGAGGATGGAGATGAAGACCGGTATCAACAATTGCCAGCTTATTGAGGACTACTATAACTCAGATCCTGGGTCGCTTGGTATGGCTCTCGAATACCTTAAGTCGCAAAATGGCAGGAAAACAACATTGATCCTTTCTGATTTTGTTCAGAGCGGAAGAGATGAAAAGGAGCTGTATGGCGAAGTAGCAGGATTGCTGAAGAAAACCGGAATTGATAAATTTATTGGAATCGGGAATGCTCTTGTCAGGAACAGTGAATTATTTGACAACACTTCCGGATTTTTCTATTCAACGGATGCGTTTATTAAAAGTTTTCACGGGACTGATTTCAGAAATGAGATAATTCTTCTGAAAGGAGCAAGGGTCTACGAGTTTGAGAAAATAGGAAAACTGCTTGAATATCAGATCCATCAGACGGTACTTGAGATTAACCTGGATGCTATTTCACACAATCTTAATGAGTTCAGGAGGTGTCTGAACCCAGGGACAAGGATAATGGCAATGGTGAAAGCATTTGCTTATGGAGCAGGGCCGGCAGAGATCGCGTCATTATTAGAGTATCACCGGGTCAGCTATCTTGCTGTAGCTTATGCAGATGAGGGTATTGAATTGCGAAACGCAGGTGTTACTTTGCCTGTCATGGTTATGAACCCCGATCCTTCAGCAGCGGAATTATTAATAGAATTTAATCTTGAACCTGTAATATATAGTTTTTCGTCCTTTGAAAAATGTACTTCAGTAGCTTCAAGACATGGACTTCTAAACTATCCGGTTCACATTAAAATTGATACGGGTATGCACAGGCTTGGTTTCATGCCTGAGGAAATTGAAATGCTGGCCAAAAGGATTAAAACCACAGAGTGTGTGAAAGTAATTTCAGTCTTTTCACATCTTGCAGCCAGTGAGGACCCCTCTCTTGATCATTTTAGTCACCAACAGGTAGAAGTTTTTCTAAAGGCAGTTGAACAGATTCACAATGCTACCGGATATCCTTTTCTTCGTCATATCCTTAATTCTTCAGGCATTACGCGGATGCCTCAATATCAATTTGAAATGGTACGTCCGGGTATCGGGATATATGGTGTCGGCCAGTTCGACGGTCTGACATTAAGAACAGTGGGGCGATTTAAAACAAGGATATCACAGGTAAAAAGAATTAAAGCAGGTGAGCCGGTAGGATATAGCTGTGCTGACATATCCGGTTACGAAAGGATTATTGCAATATTACCCGTTGGCTACGCCGACGGCCTGAACCGGAAACTGGGAAACAGGAATGGGAACCTGTTTATTAAAGGCGTAAGGGTACCTGTAATTGGGAATATATGTATGGACATGTGCATGGCAGATATAACCGGGATAAACGCAGAAACAGGAGATGAAGCTGAGATTTTCGGAGAAAATATTACAATCGATGAAATTGCCCGGAAATGCCAGACTATTCCATACGAGATACTTACTTCAATTCCGGGACGGGTGAAAAGAGTTTTCTTCAGGGAATAGTCAGAAATTAATCCGGGATGAATATCCGTCAGGCTGATTCACTAATGTCTTTAAGTCTGGAGCTGTTGACGATACTTATTTTTCTTCTTTTAATTTCAATAATTCCTTCGGAAGCCAGGCTGGAGAGAGTACGAATGGCATTTGATGTAGTCATGTTTGAAAGATGGGCAATATCATCCCTTGAAAGGGAAATACAGATTGTTTTGCCATCTCCTTCATAACCATAAGTGTCGCGAAGCGCCAAAAGTGATTCGGCCAGGCGTCCTCTGACATGTTTTTGAGACAGAGATACAGTTCTGTTGTTCGAAAACTCAAGTTCTTCAGTAATTACCTTAATAAACTTCAAAGCAAGATCAGCGTTTTTCTTCAGGATCTTAATAAAGGAGTTCTTTTCAAAAACGACGATTGCAGAGTCTTCAATTGATGCAGCTGAAATTGACCAGGCATTGTCGGAAAACAGTGCCCGGTAACCAATAAATCCCTGTTTCTTCACCATCTTCAGTATCTGCTCTCTTCCCCCAACTCCCTCTTTGAAAACTTTCACTTTCCCGGAAGCCAGGCATATCAATCCGCGAGGTTTATCACCTGTTTTAAATAATAGTTCACCCTTTTTACAAATATGAAGAGTATGATGCAGAGCAATCGTTTCTTTATCTTTTTGATTTAATCCTTTAAAAATTGAAGACGATCCTTCAAGACATAGCTCTATGTGTGGATTACTATACTGCATAAGCTGATTATGTTAAATAACATATCAAAGGTAGTAAAAGAAGAATATAATAATTAGTGAAAGTAGTCATTCAGTGGTCATTCAATGGTAAAATATTAACAACGGAATGACACGCGAAGGCGAATGACTTTAATAATGAAGGAATTAAGAATTAAGAATTAAAAATGAAAACTAAAAGGTCAGGAGAAGGAAGACGGAAGTCGGCAGTTTTTCTTCGGTCTTCTGTCTTCCAACCGAATGACAACCAATGACGCGCGAAGCTTGAGGAACACCGTGACGAACCGGAACGAAGTGGAGCTCGGCGAAGCCAAATCCCGTGCAGCGGGGCAAATGATCTGTATCAGCACGTTAGACTCTATTTCAGGCGATCTAATACATCTGAGGGTAGAAATACATTTGAAGGAACACCTCTCTCCGATGTTTCCTTTAAATACAGTACAGTTATAACCTTTTTGCCTTTTGCCAGGGGAAATAAGTTTACCTTTTGCTCTAATTTTTTTATTAACGATGTGGTATTGGTAATTTTTGACCACTTACATTCACCTATAAGCAGATATTTTTTATCGGTCGATTCAGCCACAACATCTAATTCCATTAGCTCATTTTTCAGATTTGTTCCCCACCACCTGTATGCAATATCAAAATAAATTCCATTGGCTGGTTTCATTGGTACGCTTCTTCTGCAAAGGCTCTCCCATTCAAATGAAACATAATTTGGTAGCCGCGATTCAAATACATTAAAAACCTGATCCGTTAAGCCAAGCTCAAGACGCGATAGCCCGGGTACTAAGAAAGTAAAGTAAAAATTCATAAACGGATCAGAGATTCTGTATATTCCCTTTTTACTATTCTTTTCAGATTCTCCAAAGGGTACTTCACGTTTTAAGTAGCCAAGCTGAATAAGATTATCAATGGGTCTTGAAAGTTGTGTCGAGGGTTTGTTTAGCTTTCCTGCAATTTCAGACAACCTGTTGCTACCGTTCCCTACAGTAGTAAGAATTGAAAATGCCTGAACTGATTCCCTCATATCATCAAAGAATAACCTTGCAGGCTCTTCATGAAGCACTCCATAGCGGTCGAGTATAATATTTTTTACAGCAGCTTTAAACGATTTTTCTTCAGCTCTAAGCTCCCAATAACGAGGTACTCCACCCCAAACAGAATATTCAGCAACTGATTGTTCAGGCTTGCATCCTATTGCTGTGCCTATCCAACCAGCTTCGAGCGGTGTTATCTTCATTATTTCATCAGCCCGACCATATAAAGGAGAAGAACTGTCAAGAATTAGTCCTTGCATCATTTGTTGTGATGATCCACAAAGAATCAGATGATATTTTCTGTTAACGGTATTATCAACAATTTTCTGAATGATGCTTGGTAAGCTCACTGAACCTTTTACCAGATAGGGAAATTCATCAATACACACTGTAAGAGGTTCTTTAATAATGTTATTAAGGTTCATGAGTAACGATTCCCAATCAGGGTAAACGACAGAATCGAATCCCTTTATCTTTTCACCAATAGTATTTGCCAGCTGTATACGTTGAATTGCTTCATCAGACTGCTGTGCCATATAATAAATATCATTTGATTTCAGAGCATTCTTAATAAGCGTTGACTTTCCACAACGACGACGGCCATATAAAATCAATAATTTGGCCTTTTTGCTTTCAAGCGCTTTAAGAAGGCGTTGTTTTTCTTTTTCCCGGTTGAAGAATTCCATTGCTTAATAATTATGTTTCACAAAAATAATGTTTCTCAGGCATAATATCAAAAAAATTACTGTATTTATAAATATAACTCCTAATAGTCATTCAATGGTCATTCAATGGTAAAATATTAACAACGGAATGACGCGCGAAGGCGAATGACTTTAATAATGAAGGAATTAAGAATTAAGAATTAAGAATTAAAAATGAAAACTAAAAGGTCAGGAGAAGGAAGACGGAAGTCGGCAGTTTTTCTTCGGTCTTCTGACTTCCAACCGAATGACTTTAATAATGAAGGAATTAAAGAATTAATAATTATGAGTATCGGCAATCAATAATAAAAAATTAACTACAGCGGGGAGATCCCTCGTTGGCACTCGGGATGACACCGTGGGTTTGTGGAACGGGGGGAAAGAAGTGGCGATTCGTATACATAAATTCCTTATTGAATATTTTTCATCGAATCGCCACTTCTTTCCCATCTGTGATCCCGCAAAGCCCTGTCATCCTGAGCGGCAGCGAAGGATCCCCCGCATTTATTTTGATATTTTAATTGAATTCAAATTCATCATTTCATGTTTTTTAATCAATTATTATTCATTCCAGATACTCATTTTAATAATTAAAAATTAAAAATGAAGGAATAACCGGCATTCTTACCTGCAAGGTTATAATAAAACCAAAAAGCACCGAAAATAGATGCAAATTATTGATTTGTAATGTATCTTTGTAAAAAACATCATTATGGACTTACAGACAAGAAAGCTTAATGCAATTGAATACCTGGCTGGACTTCGTGATGAAAAGATTTTTCGTAAAATCGAGTCAACAATAACTGAAGTCCAAAAAACACAGATAGTTAAACGAAGTCTGAAACCGTTTACTCAAGAACAATTAATTGATAGAGCTAAAAGGTCTACTTTAGATTATCAGTCTGGAAAATACAAGACTCAAGAGCAACTGGAAAAAAAATCAGAAGACTGGTAATCAAATGAAGATTATTTGGTCAGATTTTGCTTCTGAAACACTATCAGAAATCTATCAATACTACAAAGGAAAGGCGAGTCTGGCTATTGCTCAGAAAATTAAGGCTGAAATCTTCACTGCGACCAGGCAACTAAAAAAGCATCCTTCCTTAGGCCAGATTGAAATAAACCTTGAAGAACTTAACGAAGGACACAGATACCTGGTAAAAGGAAATTACAAAATCATCTATAAAGAAATACCTGAAGGAATGCTGATTACGGATGTTTTTGACACGAGACAAGACCCCATTAATATCAACGACGAAAATAGAAACTCCAGCAGGTAACATCATGTAGCCAAAACAATGGGGTTCATTGTTTACTAGTAGCATTCTGGCCCTCATCGGGGTTTGTAAGTAAGCCTTCGGCCTGATGCCTATTGTTTCTCTATTCTGGCTTAGGTATTTTTGATTCAAAAACGATTGTATGAAATATCAGTTCCACTTCGGGTAACGGAAGCGGCAACATTAATCTTCCCCTCGATAAATATGCCGATCCGGATGCTGTCAGATTTGAGATAAGTACTCTGATAAGGCAGGTATGGTCCGAGATGCCGGCAGGATTTTACAACAAAAAGAAAGCTTCTGCAGTTGTTGCGCTTTATAATCAAAAAAATACAATTAACTTTATTGAGGATAATTTAAAAATAAGCAGATCAACAATTTATCAATACCTTAGGAACGAGGGTGTAAAGGTTAATGGCTTCACGAAAAATAAAAGACAATAAATTGTTATAACATGTTATAACATTTATTATCTTTGCATAAAGATATTTTAATATGGAAACGACAATAGTAAAAATAGGTAATTCGAGAGGGCTTATAATTCCCAAGAAGCTTCTAAACGCTTTTGGAGAGGCAAAGCAAGTCGATATTAAAGCGAAAGATGGAGGGTTGATAATAACACTCTTAAACGAGAATAAAGCACGTAGTAACTGGGAGCAGCTATTTTATGATGCAATTGCCAAGGGTTTTACACCGGGGAATGATGTAATTGATATTGAAAATGATTTTGATAAAAAGGAATGGACATGGTAAAAAGGTTTGAGGTTTGGAATATAGAACTAAATCCAACAAAGGGTTCAGAAATCAACAAAATCCGTCAATGTCTTGTAGTTTCTCCAAATGAAATTAATAAATTTCTAAATACTGTTGTTATTGTTCCTATGACAAGTACAATCAAGCCATATCCAACACGGCTTGATTGTCATTTTAAGGCTAAAAACGGTCAGTTAGTTGTTGACCAGATTAGAAGTATTGATAAAAGCAGATTGATTGAAAAATTAGGCACAATGGATGTAAATACGTGTAAAAATGTTAGTGCATTAATAATAGAAACTTTTAAATATCAATAAGCGCACCGGATTTTTAACCAATCTGAGAAGGCAGAATATTTTAAAAGGATTAAAAAACTGATTAGAAAGGTAGCGAAACATCCTTTATAGTTTAAGTATACAGCACAAGAAATAAGAGATTTAAATAGAATATAAATCATATCATCATGATAAAATCTTTGGTTCAATAATTACAGCGAAAAAAACAGTGGATAATAAACTCTTACGAAAAAGGTTAGAAAAAAAGCTAATTGAAGAAAACGTTTTTTGGTCTTACGATAAATCCAGTATCGTAATAATACCTGATGATGTGCTTATTGAAAAGGTTTTATTACACCTCGATATTGAAGATGTCCTGTCACTTTTTTTAATTTTCCCTAAAAAGGAAATTAAAAAAGTATGGCAAGAAATAGTCTTGCCACGTGAGCCATTATATCATAATATAAACAGACTCTATGCTTTTCTTTTATTTGATATTAAACACCCCGACAGGTATATACGTTATTATAAGAATAAGCACATTAAATCTATCGTATGAATGGATTAACAAAAAACACAGAGAAGATATTTGAAGCTGTTTCTTTGTTGGAATGTATAAAAGATTATACCCTTATTGGAGGCACAGCCATTTCATTACAAATAGGTAAACGTTTAAGCGAGGACCTGGACTTTTGCAAATGGTCAGCAAATCTTAAAAAGGATAAACCAGCTGTTGACTGGCCACGAATAAAAAAGGATCTTGAAACAATTGGTAAAATTGACAAATTAGATGTTCTTGGCTTTGATCAGGTTAATTTTGTTGTCAATAATGTTAAAATATCATTCCTTACAAAACAAGAAAACCTAAGCCCTGTAAAGACTCTTGTCCCAATACTAAATAATATAAAAGCAGCTGATCTTGATTCCCTGGGGTCGATGAAGGTAGAATTAGTTTTGCGTAGAAGTAACTTTAGAGATTACTACGATATTTATTCTCTGTTAAAGGAAGGTCTTTCACTAAAGAAAATTGTTGAAGGAGCTGCCATATATTCAAATCACACTTTAAAAACAAGGGACGCACTTAGTTTCTTGTCAAATGGAAGTAATTATAAAAAAGGCAAAGATTTTTACCTTTTAAAACCTGTGTATGAAATAACCAATAAAACAATTGAAGATTTGATAAAATCAATAATAAAGAAAGAATATCCATTAATCATTCCTTAAGGAATACAAATCGTTGTATACAGGAAACAAATAGTCTCATAGTCATGATAAAATATAAATTATTAACGAAGAATTCTGGTTTGTCAGAGAAGAAAGTAGTGCTGACCAGAACTTATAAAAGGCTTCTATTCCATTGAAGCTCCGCGCAGCCGTCTTCGAGGAACCGGAACGAAGTTGAGCTCATCGCATCTAATCTTCGAACCCCAAATAGGTATTGTTTTTTTGTTCACTACAGCCATCAGATGGTCGGTTGCCTTCGAACTTCGAACTCCGAACTTCTGACTTCCAACCGAATGACGGCCGAAGGCTATGATTTGAACTTGCAAATAATTATATTAGGTTGAACTATGGTGTTATTCATTTACTTCAATATATTTGTAAGATAAAAATAGATTAATATGAAAAGTATATCAAAAGAATTGATCGGAGCATCTGCAGCCCCAATTATCCTGTCGGTATTAAAAAACGGTGATAATTATGGTTATGAAATCGTAATGAAGGTAAAAGAGTTAACAAATGACGAGATCAAGTGGAAAGAAGCAAGCATTTACCCGGTATTAAAAAAGATGGAAAGCAGAGGTTATATCAAATCCTATTGGAAAGTACAGGAAAATGAACGGCCCAGGAAATACTACACCATTTTAGCTGAAGGGGAAAAACAGTTTGAACACGATATGCATAAATGGGAAATGGTTTATTCTTTATTTGGAAAGCTCTGGAATCTTAGTACGTAAAAATACCACGGAAAGACTACACTTTTGTGCTTGATCTGATAATTTGTTCCATTAACTGCTAATAGATATATTCGATTTCCTTAATTAAAATCTGTTGATTTTTTTTTGTAATTTTAGAGATATATAATTTCATTCTCTCGAATAGTTTAAAACAGAAATTACATACTCTTAATGGAAAGTAATAACGAATTCAACCTTCAGCAGCAAATAGATCACTGGGTAAGTAAAATAAAATCTGAACCATCAATTACCGGATCTGATTCAGAAGAATTGAAAAGTCATTTATTGGACTCAATTGATCAACTGAAAGATACGGGATTGAATGACGAAGAAGCTTTTTGGGTAGCATCCCGAAGAATAGGAACAACAGTTGACTGGGAAGAGGATTACATCCAGGTAAACAATCAGGTTATACAAATGAGAAGATCGGTTCTTATTTTAGCCGGTGTTTTGGCGTATTTTTGTTTGTATTATTTTATTGAAGGTACTTCCAAGCTCCTTTTCATTATTTTATTATCTGAAGATATAAATGGGTATCTGGCTGTTAACTGGGTCTCCAGGTATTTAATCGGAGCACATTTTGTATTTATTATACTTGTTTCCAGCATATATTTTATGGAAAAGAAAACAGTTTCTTTTATCGAAAATGTTAAAATGAAACCAAAGCACACCTTAATCCTGCTATTTACCACAATCATTTTCAGCATTACTGATACTTGTTTGTTTCCGATTGCAAAAAATCTGACAGGTCAGGATTATCCTCTAAGGAGTTATCTTATTCATATCTATTTATATTTTAATTACAGCTTTCCTCTGATAATTTGTACAAGTTTTATATTCCTGTACTTTAAATATTACAGAAAAACTAAATTTTAGACGATTTTTTGAATGATCAGATTTATTTTATATATTGCACTGCGATATATGTATAAAAGGTCAAACCATGAAAAAAGAATTGGTAATTGTATTTACAATAGTCTTTTTGCTCTCCTGCCAAAAATCAGAATTTGAATTTTCTTGTGATCCTGTTCTCAATGAATTCATTATTGAACACCGGGAAGAGCTATCAGGAATAACTATTCATGAGTTAGCATCTTATGACCTTCAGTTACAAAAAGCAATATTTAACAGTTGGGATTATCAAAAAAAGAGGTGTGCCTGGATTGATAAACTTCATTATGTGCTGATCCACTTACCTTTCACAGAATCAGAAAATGCTCACATTCAAACGTTAATTACGCACATCAATGAGGAGTACTTTCTAAAAGAGAATATTGAGAAAAATCTTGAAATCCGATCCCGGTTTGCTGCGGAGTGGATCAATTACTCAATTAATGATTTGGGTTGGTCAGATCAATTTATTGCATTTATGGTCTACCGTTTATATACTGACCAATCTCAGCTTAACTCCGAACTATCAATGTTAAGATCAATCGGCACAACAATTAAAACAGACTCAGAAGGGGACTGCGATTGCAATGTTTCAGTTGATTTTTGTGATGATTTTATTTGTAAGTCCGGCGGATGCACAATTTCAACCGGTTGTGGATGGCTGTGGTCAATGCCTTGTGATGGGAACTGCTATTAATGTTCATAATATCCCTCTTATATCTTGTATTTTCTTAATTGTCTCTGATAAATAAAATATTAACCTCTGCGGCAATCCTGATCATCAGTTTAATTTACATCCTGCTTCCCTCTATAAGCTTGGATTCCATGATGAATGGCACCCAAAGCGGGAAAACATTTATTTTTTTATTCATTGCGATCATCCTGAGTATTGTTTTGTTTTTACAGTCTTTACTTTTCAATAGAACAAGACATTTCCGGATAAACATTCTGGATCTGTTTTTGTTGATCTGGTGCTTGTATGTTTTCCTGAATAATTATTTACAAAAGGTCCCCTTTTCCTTACGCTTATTTGAATTTTATGGGCTTATCATTTTATACATTGCATTACGTCTGACTTACAGGAAATATCTTATATGGTTGTATGTTGCGCTGATCTTAGGCAGTGGAATCCAGGCAGTTTATGGGAGCCTCCAATTGTGGGGATATTATCCGGCTCATCATGAGTTATTTAAAATGACCGGCAGTTTTTTTAATCCCGGGCCTTATGCAGGTTATCTGGCTGCAGCTTTCCCTTTAGCTCTCGGAACTCTTCTAAGAATTAAGGATTTAAGTAATGAAAGAATTAAGGAATTAAAAATTAAGGAATTAAATAATTTAGGGAGACCTCAATCTTATTCACGCATTTCCCAATTCCTTCATTCCTTAATTTCTTCATTATTAATTCGTAAGCTTACGTACTATATTTCCCTCCTTACAGTAATTTCAATAATACTGGCACTGCCTGCCTCGCGCTCACGTGCAGCATGGCTTGCAGTTTTGATATCTTCATTGTACCTGTTTTCAATAAAGTTCAGACTTTATCAATGGGTTCAGACTTATTTTAATACCTGGACAAAAAAAATATTTCTTCTTTTTTCGTTACTTATTTTACTAACCATCTCCGGGGCCGGGTTATACCATCTGAAAATTGGTTCAGTTGACGGACGTTTACTTATTTGGAAGGTAAGTATGAACATGATCAGAGACAAGCCTGTTTCAGGATATGGTTTTGATCAATTCAAGGCTCATTACATGGATTATCAGGCAACCAATTTTGAACAAAACCAGGCTTCGGAAGAAGCCATGGTTGCCGGAGACAACAATTATGCCTTTAATGAGTTTCTGCAACATACTGTTGAAAATGGTGTTCCGGGACTTGTAATTATTGCATCGATATTGATCATTATTTTCATGTCATCAGGTTTCAGAACCCCAGGTACAGGTTCTAAGGTTCAAGCCCGGGATTTTACCGGTGTTGTTGCAAAGGCAGGAATAATTAGTATACTGGTTTTCGGTCTGTTTTCCTATCCTTCACAAATCTTACCAATTAAGACAAACATGGTACTCTATCTGGCAACAGTGGCAGGCCTCTTTTCGCAAAAGAAAGTTACTTTACCTGTTACTTCAAATGGGAGAAACAGGCAAATCTTCTACCACTCACTCAGAATCATATTTTCGGTTGCTTTGCTTTCGCTGATTTATACCGGAGGTAAATCTCTTTACCGTTGTTCAAAAGCTTATCGCTGGTGGAACGAGGCTTATCAGGTCTATCAGATGGGAGCATATAAGACATGTTTGGAAGATTATGAAAAAGCCTGGCCGGTTTTAGAAAGAAATGGCGATTTTTTGACCGGATACGGGAAAGCGCTTTCTATGGCAGGAAAACACGATAAAGCAGTAGAAGTATTATTGCAGGCAGCAAAGTA
>JAPLEB010000053.1 GCA_026391555.1 Bacteroidia bacterium
CGATTATGAAATGATGTGGAATTTCTTGCCGGATACCCCCGAAAAACAAAAAATTTACCGGGATTGGTTTTTAGAATGTACCGCAGCTGCTCGCCTTGCTGCAAAAGAGTTGAACCAGGAAAAAGATTTACGAATCCTACCAATTGTAAGCGGTTCGACTGAAGATGAAAAAATTATTAAATTCCTTAATAGTAAAAATGAGAATCATGTTCCTGCGCAATGGTTGCTTGATGTGGTTTCTGTTAGCGACTATTTAGGAATGGATACCTATGATTTTGATATAAACAATCCCACTATATCTGATAAAACAATTGAGACATTTTCTTTCTGGATAAAAAATTATTCTCAGGGCAAACCAGCTCATATTACGGAATTCGGCTATTCTAGTGTAAATTCATATTATCCAGAGTATAAACCGGTTTATCATGCAAGCGGAACAGAAGAGCAACAAAGAGATTTCTATGCATCACTGTTGCCGGCAATAGTTTCTGAAAACAAAAAGGGTAAATTATTAAACGGACAGGTTCGTTCTTGTTGTTTCTGGATGTACTCTGATATGAAGACAAGTAAGACTGAGTATAAAAGAGAAAATCATTTTGGGCTTATCCGACTGGATGGCTCAAAGAAACCGGCATTTGATGTGATGAAATCTAATATAAATCGAATAGAAAATAATCCTGCGACAGCGACTTCTTTGGCAAATAAAACAACAGTCATCACTGCGAAAGATTTGGAAAAGGGAGTTGAAATTCAACATATTTCTGGTACGGAATTTGATTTGATTGAATATGTTTTCGAGAATAATAGTAAATCAGACAGAAATTTATGTATTCAAACAGAAAAGGGCGGTTCGGTTCTGGTAGAAGTTGATGGACAATGGTATTTCTCCGATTCTGAAAAGGGGAATTTACATATACTGAAAATAAAATCAGATAACTCGCTGACAACAGCTAAAATTTATTTCCCTGGGGGAAAGTTTCCTTCAAGTCAAATAGTTAAGAAAATATTTATCCAGTAATACATACTAAATATAACAGATTATGAAAAGATATGATGTATTAGCAGCATCTCTGCTGTCGTCTTCTTTTTACGGATTTGCACAAGAACCGGATCTTAAAGATTTTAATGTAGTCTTTATAATCTCTGATCAACATAAAAAAGCGGTTACAGGTTGTTATGGCGATCATATTGTGAAAACGCCTAACATAGATGCATTAGCAAAAACAGGTATTCTCTTCACGAGGATGTACACAGCGTCTCCATTGAGTGCTCCATCCCGGGCTTCACTAATTACCGGAACCTTGCCATCTACAAACGGAGATATTTTTCATCAAATGCCTGTTGTGAATAAAAATGGGGAGACGATACTTACTGAAGCGGGAAAATTCCGAACCGGTTACGACGAAAAGTTGATTACCTGGGGGGAGTTTTTTAAGAAAAATAACTTTTCAACGGCAGCGATCGGGAAAATGCACGTTCACGGAGAACTGCAAAAGGGAGTAAATCCTGATTACCCGAATGGCAACCTGATGGGTTTTGACCTCTCAGATATGCGTTTCTACACATATTTCCCCGGCGGACATTACAGAGATTATAAAAATAATCCGGAATATTACGAAAGATACAGGGAAATAGGTCCATTCAAAGAGAAGCAGAATGACAATCAGTATAACCAACAGATGAAACCTACTTTGCTCGAAAAACAAGAGGATGTTTTCGACTTTATCGTTGCAGATAAAAGTGACAGGTATATGGAAGAAATGGTTAAGAATAAAAAACAATTTGTTATTCACGTCGGATTAGAGAAACCTCATAAACCATGGACGACTCTTCCAAAATATATGAGTATGTATAAACCCGAAGAAATGGTTCTTCCCAGGACATGGAGGGATTGGCACGATAATGGTCGTTATCCGTATGTGAAAGCAGGTACACAAGCTAAATTGACAGATACAATGGACATAAAACGGAGCATGGTTTCATATTATGCTTGTGTAAGTGAAATGGACGATGCTGTAGGTAAAGTGGTTCAAAAAGTAAAAGATCTTGGCATCTATGATAAGACAATTTTTGTCTATACAACCGATCATGGTGAACATCTTTTCGAACATGGATTCCATGAAAAACATAATATGTTTGAAGACGCGGTAAATATTCCATTCATAATTTCCTGCCCTGCATTGATTTCTAAACAAATGGTTTGTAATTCTTTGGCTTCTCTGATTGATGTGTTGCCTACTTTGGCCGAATTATTGAATCTTAAACCCGAACCTCAATGGAAAGGCCGTTCTTTGGTTTCGCAATTCAGAACGAGAACCACCCCATGGGACAGGCAAGTATTTTCTGAGTTTTATGAAAGCGGGTATGACGCTTTCCCGAACAAAGATATACCAATGCGTATGTTGCTTGATAATAAGTATAAGTATGTCTATACTCACGGAATGTTGGACCAATTATTTGATATAAAAGCGGATAAAGACGAGATGAACAATTTGGTACCCGGCAATCAGTACATAGAATTAGTGAAAAAATATCGCTTGATGACTTTGAATAACTGGAGAATTAATATTTTTCCACAAATGAGCGGAAAGATATCGTCTCAAAAAAGCAATACAACATTATCCTGGGAAAAATTGGAAGAAGCGGAAAACTATAATGTATGGAGAAGTAAAACAGGAAAAGTCGAAGATGCAGAAATAATTGCGGAAGTAGCTGAAACCGAGTATGTTGATTCCAATCAAGGTACAGACGTATGTTATTGGGTAACTGCTAATTGGAAGTACACAAGGAATGGAGAAAGAAAAGTAAACATTCCTATGATCACATCAATATTGCCTCAGAAATTGCCCGTTACACCAATGCTGAAAACAATAGCCAACTGATCAAATTAAATATAAATTAATCGTGAAAACTACTGCATTATTATTTTTATCATGCTCTTCATATTCCACTCCCAATTTGGATAAATTGGCTGAACAGCTACTGTAAACCCTACCAGGTACAGCTTTAACAATAAATATAAACTTTACGTTGATGGGCGTTTCTATAATACTCAACAGGATGTTTTGGAAAGGAATCCAATTATGGTTCCAAATCCGGAGGAAATGATAATAAAGGAACGCTTGCAAAAGGTACTTGACAAATGGATACCGGATGCAGCAGCAGAAAAAATATTGAAGACCTCAGAAGAAAAGATGAAGAATCCACCGTTAAAAGTAAAAAATGATGTTAAGCAAAAAACATCTAAAAAGTTGAAAATGCAAAATAATGACTAAAATTAAAAAATTATGAAGACTATTATGAATCGAGCATTTGCCCTGGCATTATTGTATATTGCAAGTGTCTCAACGATTGTTTACTCACAAGGTGAACCCACATACAAGAACTTAAGTTATGGACCATACGAGCGAAATATCATGGATGTTTGGCTGGCTTCTTCGGAGAAACCAACTCCTGTTGTGATATTTGTGCATGGGGGAGGATTTACTGCCGGCGACAAATCCAAAATAAGTAAAATGAATATTGAACAATTTTTAAAATCCGGCATTTCAGTCGCAGCAATCAATTACCGCTATCGTACTAATGAACCAGATGGTGTGTTTGCAAGTTTAAATGATTCAAAAAGAGCTTTACAATTCATCCGATACAAAGCCCGGGAGTGGAATATTGACAAAGAAAAAGTGGGAATGTATGGTGGATCTGCAGGTGCAGGAACATCTCTTTGGCTTGCTTTCCATGATGAAATGAGCGATGCGGGAAATGCTGATCCTGTTCTCCGTGAATCTACAAGGATAAAAGCTGCCGGAGCAGTTAGTCCTCAATGCACTTATGACTTATTACAGTGGCCCAAACTTCTCGGTTTTGATGCTCAAAATGAATTTGAAAGGACGGGAGACAAAGATGTTTTGGAGTTTTTAGGACTGAAAGACATGAAAGAATTGGAAAGTGAAAAGGGGAAAAGAATACGTGCCGAAGCGGATATATTGTCATTAATTTCTCCTGATGATCCTCCTTTCTTTGTAAGTTGCAATATGCCCGGAGATATTCCGCCGAAAACCAGAGGGCAATTGGTTCATCATCCGATGCATGCAAAGATATTACTCGAAAAAGGCATAGAAAAATCTGTTAATGTAAGTGCATTTATCCCTGCTTACAACTATAATGATAATATTGACGTCGTATCATTCTTCAAAGAAAAATTAAAATAATTACCCGAAAGAGTTTGACTTTAAGAAACCCAGCCTAAAGGATTTTCATTATTGGGAATTGGATTGGTGCCAGAAAAATAATGTAACGGTTTTGTTTGGGGAATGGGGTCCAAATCGTATGTTGTATCCAAATGGTTTTGATGAAAAATGGGCACATACACAGGCAGTTAAACTTAATTATCTTATCAATGACAAAGGTTATGATTGTATAAAGATAATTGATGTTGAAAATGAACCTTATAATAATGGAATTCAACATTGGCCCGAATACAGGATATGAATTCAAGATAATATAACAGATAAGCAAAATAAATCATAGAACTATTGAATGCTTTAATTTCAATTATTCATAAATTCAGTTAAGATATTCTATTCCTTTGTGTTACTTTGTGCTGGACTTTGTGCTGGACTTTGTGATCCTCGTGGTAAAAAAAAGATTAAACACAAAGGAACACTAAGGTTCACAAAGGTTTATGAATAAGGCAGGTTAAATATTTTTGTATAAAAAAGTTAATAAATAATGTCATGAAAAGAAAACCATTTAAACTGTTTGTCTCATTTGTTCTCATGTTGGTTGTATCGTGTGATGAGCCTAAAACTGTGGTAACAAATCTTGTGCATCAAGACGGATCTGTGACCAGGAAGATTGAAATGAGAAACATTAAAAATATATTTAAACTTAGCGGTTTGCAGGTCCCCTTCGACAGCACCTGGGCCGTAAATGACACAATTGAAATAAGCGAAAAAGGAGACACTACATGGATAAAGAGAGCAGAGAAACTGTTTAAAAATATAGATGAGATCAACCTGACATATAAAAGAGATTCTGGAGCTAACAAGGATATTTCGAGGCATGCCGGATTTAAAAAAAGGTTCAAATGGTTCAATACCGAATTCCGGTTCTCAGAAAAAATTGACAAGAAATTGTCATTTGGTTATCCTGTGGGAGATTTCCTTAATAATGAGGAACTTCTGTACTTTTATTCTCCTGAAAATGTGAAGCACGATAAAGAGAACAGTGTCGATAGCCTTAAATTCAGGGCACTGAGTGATTCCGTTAGTCACAAAACCGATACCTGGGGCATGAAAAGCCTTGTTTCTATGTGGATAGGTGAATTTACATATCTCACAGAAGGAAAAGCAGAGAATGATATGTCCATGAAATCCTTAAAAGCACGCGAGGATGAGTTTGTGAATATTGTTGGGGCTGATAGTGAGAAGTTCGATAGTTTATGGGGAAATGGAATTATACTTAAAAAATTCATTGGTGAAGACAATGCTCTGAAATTTAAAGCAGAAGTCGATACTGCTATCGAATCGGTTACCAGGAATTTTTTTGTGAATTTCAAAGACTATTCAGTCAGAATTGTGATGCCCGGGAAGGTGATTGGTACAAACGGTTTTATTGACAGTAGCGAAGTGTTGCTTTGGCCTGTAAAATCTGACTATTTTTTAACAGAGCCGTATGAGATGTGGGCTGAATCGAAGATCCCAAACAGGTGGGCATGGATTGTTTCAGGATTGTTCCTTGTTTTTGTATTAACAGGTGTGATTATAAGAGTAATAAAAAAAAGCTGAATCATGCAGCCTTTTAAAATCCAATCTACCCAACAAACTAACTTGCTGACAATTATTATTATCTGACGTAATCCTTAAACATCAGCATCAACTTCTGACTTCTGTCTTCCAGCTCAAATACTTATAGCACAGATCAGGTATTTTTTTTGATTACAGGGATATTGTTATGTGGATTATTTGTTCAACTTTCGTACTTTTAAAGAAAAATAATTATGGATTTTAATATTAAATTAAGCAACGGACAGGTTTTGAGAGGGATGATTCAGAGTCCCGGTGAAAACACAAAAGCAGTAATCATTCTTATACACGGACTGGGTGAACATATTCAACGATATACTTATTGGGCCGGTTTGTTTAAGAAGGAGGGGATAGGTTTTGCCGGTGTCGATCTTCCTGGCCACGGACGCTCTGAAGGAAGAAGAGGCAATATAAAGAATTTCGCTCTGCTTGGAGAGATGATAGATATTCTGCTGAAAAGCTGTAATCGGACTTTCCCCGGGATACCGGTTTATTTATATGGACACAGTTTAGGCGGAACGATTGTTTTTGATTATCTTTTACGGAGAAATCCGAAGGTTAAAGGGGCAATTGCTACATCTCCATGGCTGCGTTTATCTTTCGAACCGGCAAGGATTAGTCTTATTATGGCTTCTGTGATGAAAAATCTGCTTCCCGGACTTATCCTGCCATCAGGGCTTAACGCAAATCACCTGTCGCAAGATGAAACTGTTGTTGAGAAATATAAAACCGATCCTCTGGTTCATGGAAAAATATCCATCGGTCTTTTTCATGGAATAATGGCCGCTGCAAAGTATTCACTCGTCCATGCTTCCGAACTTAAAATCCCTACACTAATACTCCATGGAAGCAATGATCTGATCATTTCCACAGAAGGAAGCCGCGAATTTGCGGAGAGAACCGCAATGGTTGAATTGAAAATCTGGGATGGCGGATATCATGAATTGCATAATGAACCTTTTAAAGATGAGGTGTTTAAATATATTCTTAACTGGATTAGCCGGTAGAGGCATATTGCGGATTTGTGCTCGACAATCTGAAATCTGAAATCTGAAATCTGAAATCTGAAATCTGAAATCAACAATATGGAACTCAGGACCACATTTAATATAGAACCGTCTCCATATAAGATCACCTATACCGATCCGGTGATGTTCATCGGGTCATGTTTCGCTTCCTCCATCGGCTCGCAGATGGAGATGGGACGTATGCCTGTTATGATAAATCCTGCCGGAGCCGTGTTCAATCCTGTTTCAGTCTGTAACACAATAGATACCATTATTTCTGGAAAGGAATTTGTTGAGGATGACTTGCATTATCATGATGGTACCTGGCTTAGTTTCTATCACTACACCGATTTTTCATCTGACGACCCGGTAAAAGTTCTTGATAAGATCAATAAGAAATCGAAAGAAGCTTTAGACTTTTTAAGAGGTGCACGGTTTCTTTTCATAACATTGGGCACTGCAAGAGTTTACAAGTGGAAGAAAACTGGTCTGATAGTTTCAAACTGTCATAAGATCCCTTCTGCCCTATTCGAACCTGAACTGCTCACAGTTAATGAGATAGTGACCTTGTGGACAACACAGCTCGACAGATTATATTCACACTTTCCACAATTAAAAGTTGTCTTTACCATAAGCCCGGTAAGGCACTGGAAAGATGGCGCCCATGGTAATCAGGTTAGCAAATCGGTATTGTTCCTTGCTGTAGAAGAGTTACTTAATCATTCAGTTCCTCCGCAATATTTCCCTGCTTATGAATTGGTTATGGACGATTTACGCGACTACAGGTTTTATAACGACGACATGCTGCATCCTTCAACCGCGGCAATTGGCTATATATGGGACGCATTTTCCACATGCTTTATGGAAAGCAAGACTATGAAAATCTGGAATGAAGTTGTTAATATAACCAAAGCCTGCAATCACCGTTTCAATACCGATTCTACAATTAAAATAAATAATTTTGCAGAGCGGATGCTAAAACAGATTTCTGATATCGAAGGCAAAGTTCCAATTAACCTTTCTCATGAGCGGAATTATTTTCAAAACCTCCTGATCAAATAATACAATTTTTAATTGTCGGGTGAACAATCTCCTTTTGTTTATTGTCAATAAATGAATTAGCGCAGAGCTTCGACAGCCATAATAAAATCGGCCGGATCTTTGGTTACTATAAGCTTGTCATAAAATTTCTTACTAAATTCTTCAGGAGAATCTGTGAGGATGATCTTTTTAATCATTAAGGATTTCCCGAGGCTGCTGAAATATCCGATTTTCTTTTCGGCAAAATCAAAAGCGCTTGAATTTACCACAAGATAATCAAATGGTTTTAATTTATGAATCTCTATTACTTCAGAAGAAGGTAGTATTCCCCCTGTAAATATTACATCAAATCCCCTTTTCTTAAGGGCATATTTATAAAAGAGGAAGTTATTATCAGTGAGATTATCTGATGTATTAATCATTGCAATGACAGGTTTTGATTTGCCTGTTACTGGTTTAAGAAGGTTATCCTCAATGATAATAATCTGCTTGATTGTATTTCTGACGAATTGTTCCTGAGCTCTCGAAAGACTTCCTGTTTGCCAGAGGATCCGGGATTTTTCAAGAAGAGGGTACAGATATTTGCAGTAAGCTTCTTCAATGCCCTGGTATTTAATGAATGGGAAGAGGGCTTCCCTGAACAAAACCTCGTTGAACCTGATGGCTGACATCAGAATTTTTCCTGGTTGGAATTTCTGATCAAGGTCATCATGTTCACTGCTGACCATCATTACCTGCTGCGTAAGTTCATCTTCAGTCAGACGGCCAATTTTGGATATTTTCAGTCCATTGCGGTTAAGATATGCAACATTTAGAATCTTTTTGAGCTCTGTCTCGCTGTAAGTTCTTATATTTGAGTCGGTTCTGTCTGGCTCAAGTATCTTGTATCTCTTCTCCCAAATCCTTATGGTATGGGCTTTTATGCCCGAGAAATTTTCAAGATCTTTTATCGAAAACACATTTACCAGGTTTTTCATAGCTATATTTCAATAATAATTAAGGACAATTGCTCATTACCATAACAAGGTAAACAATCATAAAACAGGATTGTTTATCGAACTTTATTTAGTTACTAATTTAATAGCATTAACCTGTGGAAATTTCACCGGGAAATCCC
The DNA here is from genome assembly GCA_026391555.1 of Bacteroidia bacterium. Lineage (GTDB taxonomy): Bacteria > Bacteroidota > Bacteroidia > Bacteroidales > VadinHA17 > LD21. The sequence goes on from JAPLEB010000053.1 coordinate 8,970, forward strand.
CTGCAGAAGACGAAAATAGCAAATTTCTTTTATTCAGATTCTTCAATCATTATTTTTTTTACCACTCTTGCTCCGTCACTGAAAATAATCGTGACCAGATACATTCCCCTTTTTGGGTTATCAAGTAAGATACTGGTCAATTGCTGCGGGTTGCTATATTGAACTCTGAAAAAATCCTGGCCGATGATATTTGTGATCTTCACAAAAGAGACATCCCTGTCGGTTTTAATTGTAAAACTGTTTTCCCTTACCGGTACAGGGTAGATGCTGACATTAATATTAGCAGCATCTCTTGAAATATCTTTTTGAGGAAGAGTACCAATAACATTAATGGTATCCTTCTGGGCCTGAAGGGTTATAGTAAAAATTATAAGGAGTATAAAGAGAAAACTGTTCTTCATAATTACCTTTTTAATAGATCTCTATCAAAATTTGTGCTAAAGTTAATAATATTTTTAATAAAATGTTATAAAAGTAGTTTCGCTTTCTCCAGATCATCCGGTGTATCAATACCTGTATTTTCCCACAAGGTAACCGCTGTTCTGATGCGAAATCCGTTTTCTATCCACCTGTTCTGTTCAAGGGATTCCGAAATTTCAAGAGGACTACGGGCTAATAACGTTATCTTTTGCAGCGTTTCTGTCCTATATGCATAAAGACCAATATGCTTATAATAAACATGTTTCTTCGACCAATCACTTTTTTCAGCATCTCTGATAAACGGTATTGCAGCCCTACTGAAATATATGGCATCTCCTTCTGAGTTTAAAATCACCTTTGGATGGTTTGGGTTAAAAATATCCTCCCCCGGTTCAGTCCTTCTTACCAGCGTTGCTATTTCTACCCTTTCCCCGTTGAAGCATTTCATCAGGAGATCGATCTGCTCAGGTTTAATGAATGGTTCATCACCCTGAACATTAATAACAATATCGATCAATTTGCCTGTCTCCCTTGTTATTTTGGTAACAGCTTCTGCACAGCGATCAGTTCCGCTTTGATGATCAGGTGAGGTCATAATTGCTTTTCCCCCGAAGTTTATTACCGTTTCGTATATTCTTCTATCGTCGGTGGCAACATAAACGAGGTCGAGTAATTTAGCTGCTTGTTCATATACTCTTTGTATCATTGGCATATTCCCGATCAGTGCAAGCGCTTTGCCCGGGAACCGTGATGATGCATATCGTGCAGGTATTATTCCGGCAAAATGATATTGAGTATCTGCTTTCATGTTGCAAATTTACTAAAAATGCATTTCCAATGTTTTAAAAATATCTTAAATTCGCAGTATCGTAAAACAGGAAATGAAAGATCTGCAAAATATTAAGCAAAGGTTTGGAATAATTGGTAACATTGATGGGCTTAACCGTGCAATTGATATTGCTGTCCAGGTTGCCCCAACCGATCTTTCAGTTCTCATCACAGGCGAAAGTGGTACGGGGAAGGAGATTTTCCCCCAGGTAATTCATACTTATAGTACCAGGAAACATGGACAGTACATTGCAGTTAACTGCGGTGCAATACCTGAAGGGACTATTGACTCAGAACTATTTGGGCATGAGAAGGGCTCCTTTACAGGCGCTACAGAAAGCAGGAAGGGTTATTTTGAAGTTGCTGACGGTGGAACAATTTTTCTTGATGAAGTAGCGGAATTGCCATTGTCCACGCAGGTTCGCCTGCTCAGAGTGTTAGAAACAGGTGAATTTATCAGGGTCGGTTCATCGAAGGTTCAGAAAACAAACGTCAGGGTTATTGCAGCAAGCAATGTTGAAGTGCCAAGGGCAATTAACAATGGCAGATTCAGAGAAGATCTTTTCTACAGGTTAAATACTGTACCGATAAGAATACCGGCTTTGAGAGAGAGAGGCGAAGATATTTTTCTTCTCTTCCGGAAATTCGCTGTTGATTTTGCGGAGAAATACCGGATGCCTGCAATCAGACTGGATTCCGAGGCAAAAAGTGTTCTTCTTAATTATTCATGGCCAGGGAATGTCAGGCAGCTTAAAAATATAACCGAACAGATATCCATCATTGAAACCGAACGGGAAATCATTGCTCTAACGCTTCGCAATTATCTTCCTGATTACGGAGGTGTTAAGCTTCCTGCTATTATAAAAAAGGATGAAGAAAAATTATTTTCTTCTGAAAGAGAATTATTATATAAGATACTTTTCGATATGAAAAGTGATATGAACGACCTTAAAAAACTTGTTTTTGATCTTATCAGGCGTGGAGAAACAGATGTCACTTTCCATGAGACCAGCTCAGGGATTATTAAGAATCTTTTCAGGGAGGCTAACGGAGAAGAAAATGGTACGGGTAATACTGAAGTTCCATCTGTTGATTTTTCGCCACATCAGACCAGGAATGACATACAGGACACAAAAGAGATAATTGAAGAATCGCTTTCACTTGCCGGCAAAGAGGTGGAAATGATAAAAATGGCTCTTGAAAAATATAATGGAAAAAGAAAGATGGCAGCAAACGAACTTGGTATCTCTGAACGGACCCTCTATAGAAAGATTAATGAGTATGGAATTGAATCGTAAAAATATTGTCAATCTTCCAATAAACAGGCTTTTTCTGCTTTTATTTATTATTGGAGTTACAATATTAATCGGATGTAAGGTATCATATTCATTTTCCGGGGCCAGCATCTCTCCTCAGGTAAAGTCAGTAAGTATACAATATTTTCAGAACAGGGCCCCTCTGGTTCAACCCGGCCTCAGTCAGTATATAACTGATGCACTGATTGATAAATGCAAAGCCCAGACTAATCTGGGATTTATTAACGGGATTGGCGATGTAAATTTCGAGGGAGAAATAAATGATTATAACACCCGTCCCCTCACTGTGGCTGCTGATGCAAGAGCTGCCATGAACAGATTTACAATCGCGGTAAAAGTTAAATTCACAAACGCTGTCGAACCTGAGCTGAGTTTTGAACAGATATTTTCGAGATATGAGGACTACGACAGCAACCTCGACCTGAGTCAGGTTGAAAAGGAGCTTTCGGATAAGATTATAGAAATGATTGTAGAAGATATTTTCAATCAGGCTTTTGTCAATTGGTAACCGGCATGAACAGAAATGACTTTTTAAATATGATTGAGGATACAGTTCCGGTTAACCGCCAGATGATAGGTGAGGTTTACGAGTTGATTGATATTTTTCCATATTTCCAAAGCGCCCATCTGCTACTTTTAAAAGGGTTGCAATTCAATGCTGATGTAAAATTTGAAAATCAGCTCAGGAATTCTGCGATTCATATTGCCGACAGAGAAGTGTTGTATTATCTTCTGAATACGAAAATATCGCCTGAGATTAAACAGGGCGAAAGTAAACAGAATAACGCTTCATCAGAAGACCTTGTTTACGATACTCAGCAGACTGTTATTGAATCTGCCAAAAACAGTGAGCATCTGATTACTGAAATTGAGAAAAACTCCGGTGAAATTATATCGAAGGAACAGCAGGGAAATGACACCATTGTTCACGGCCATTCTATATTGATTTCAACAGAGTCAGATAATGAAGAAACCGCCGGAGTGATGCTTCTTCTGGATGAAGAGACATCAACTGATGAAGATAAGATCTTTTATATGGATCCGGGATTTTCACTTCCGGAGCGTGGTGATCTTCTGGAACTCGATCTTGACGAAAATATGAAAATCATATCTGAAGGACTTGACAATATCCGGGAGCTGCCGGACTATGAGGTGAAGAATTCAAAAAAGCAGTTTCAGTCTGAGCTAATTGATAAATTCATTATTGCGAACCCAAGAATAGAGCCTGTAAAGGAAAAAACGAACCTGCCTGCAGGTTACATTTTAAAGCCTTTTGTTGAGGAAGAGGGAGGGTTTGTTACTGAAACCCTTGCAAGAATTTACATTAATCAGGGGTATTACTCGAAGGCGATAGAAATTTATGAAAAATTAAGTTTGAAATTTCCGGAAAAAAGCAGTTACTTTGCATCTCAAATTGAAAAAGTTAAAGAGTACATAAAAAAGTGAACAAATGGGAATTTATATTTTTGTTTCAGTATTAGTAATTATAGCATGTTTCCTGCAGATTCTGATTGTGCTTGTTCAGAACTCGAAGGGTGGGGGTCTGGCTGCTAATTTTACCTCAGCAGGTCAATCAATGGGTGTCCGTAAAACTGCAGATTTTCTTGAGAAGTCAACATGGACCCTTGCAGCTGCAATTTTAATCCTTTCTGTTGCTGCAACAGCTTCCATACCACGCGGATCAACTTCAGGACGTTCCAGAATAGAGAACCAGATACAGAATGCTGTTGACCCAAATGCAATTCCAACACTTCCAACAGCTGTTCCTCCTCCTACTACTATACCAACAAACAGTCAGGATAAACCGGGGGAATAGGTATTGATTGAATGAAATAATTTGCAAGAGTGTCAGTTTGTCACATACTGATACTCTTTTTATTATATCAATGAATGTTCTGTGATATAGTATTTTATGGATGTTTGTCATGGTTTGTTTAAGGATAATGGCAGAAGGACGCCGTTAAAATGTTCTCAGAGTATCCAAATTGGCATTTTTTTCAATTTGGCATGGAATATGCTTAAAAAGGAAGTCGGTAAATGATGTTTAACTTTAAAAATAGATAAAATGGCACAAATGAAAGGTAAAATTTTAGCAGGCAAGGTTCTTGTAAAACCTAATGAAGCTGAAGAGAAAACTGCAAGTGGAATAATCATTCCTGATTCCGCAAAGGAAAAACCTCGTCAGGGGAAAGTAATTCTTGTAGGTGTAGCAAAGAAAGATGAAGAGATGGAAGTAAAGAAAGGCGATGTTGTTCTTTACGGTAAGTATGCAGGGCAGGAACTTACTATTGATGATGAAGATTATCTGCTTGTATCTCAGACAGATATCCTTTTTATAGCTTAATTTTTCACAAACAAATAAAAATCATAATGATATGGCAAAAGAGATTAAATTTAATATCGAAGCACGAGCCCTTCTTAAAGAAGGAGTCGATCAGTTAGCTGATGCAGTTAAGGTAACACTTGGTCCTAAAGGACGTCACGTGGTTCTTGAGAAAAAATACGGAGCTCCCCAGGTAACCAAAGATGGTGTAACCGTTGCAAAAGATATCGAACTATCAGATCCATATATGAATATGGGTGCCCAGATGGTTAAAGAAGTAGCCTCAAAAACAGGCGATATCGCGGGTGATGGTACAACAACAGCTACAGTTCTTGCTCAGTCAATTATTAATGTCGGACTGAAAAACATTACTGCCGGTGCAAATCCGATGGATATTAAAAGAGGTATTGACAAAGCAGTTGAGAAAGTTGTGAAACATCTTGCATCACAGGCTAAAGTAATCGGTGATGACCTGAAAAAAATTGAACAGGTGGCAAGAATTTCTGCTAACGATGATGAAGAGATTGGCAGACTCATAGCTGAAGCAATGGGTAAAGTTCATAAAGAAGGTGTTATTACAGTCGAAGAATCAAAAGGAACCACAACATCTGTTGAAGTTGTTGAAGGTATGCAGTTCGACCGTGGATACATCTCTGCATATTTTGTAACCAATGCCGAGAAGATGGAAGCAGAACTTGAAAACCCATATATACTTATCTACGACAAGAAGGTTTCAACGATGAAGGATATGCTTCCTGTTCTTGAGTCAACAGCTCAAACCGGACGCCCCTTGTTAATTATTTCAGAAGATGTTGAAGGTGAGGCTCTTGCAACTCTTGTTGTAAACCGTCTGCGCGGTTCTCTCAAGGTATGTGCAGTAAAAGCTCCCGGATTCGGCGACAGAAGGAAAGAGATGCTTGAAGATATTGCCATCCTGACAGGAGGTACAGTTATTTCAGAAGAAAAAGGTCTGAAGCTCGAAAATACAACTCTCGACATGCTTGGTACAGCAGAAAAAGTTACAATAAATAAAGAAAATACAACAATTGTAAACGGTGCCGGCGACAAAGAGATGATCAAAGCACGCGTAGCCCAGATCAGACAACAGATGACTACTACTACTTCTGATTATGATAAGGAAAAGTTACAGGAGCGCCTGGCTAAACTGGCAGGTGGTGTTGCCGTTCTCTATATTGGAGCTGCTTCTGAAGTTGAAATGAAATCGAAGAAAGACCGCGTTGATGATTCACTTCATGCAACACGTGCCGCGATTGAAGAAGGTATTGTTCCTGGTGGTGGTGTTGCTTATATCCGTGCAATAAGCGCTCTTGAAGGACTTAAAGGTGATAATGAGGACCAGACAACAGGTATCGAAATTATCAAACGTGCAATTGAAGAACCATTACGCCAGATAGCTATTAACGCCGGCAAAGAGGGCGCTGTTGTTGCCCAGAATGTTAAAGCAGGCAAAGGCGATTACGGATACAATGCCCAGACAGATAAATATGAGAAGCTTTATACTTCGGGAGTAATTGATCCTGCTAAAGTTGCACGCGTTGCACTTGAAAATGCTGCTTCAGTTGCCGGTATGTTCCTTACCACAGAAGCTGTTGTTGTAGAGGAAAAAGAAGACCATCCGGCAGGTCCGCCACAGGGTATGGGTGGTGGCATGCCGGGAATGATGTAGGATTACTTTTTATTGTATATTCAATTGTAGGGACATGCTATGGCATGTCCCTACGTATTTATGGCCGCCTGACATATTTATATAATTTTATATATTTGCACCTGATTTAAAGCAAGTTTGTTCGATGGACAATATCCGGAATTTCTGCATAATAGCTCATATTGACCATGGCAAAAGTACACTGGCCGACAGGTTACTGGAGAAGACCAATACAATAACCGAAAGAGAATACCAGGCACAGGTACTCGACGACATGGATCTTGAAAGAGAAAGAGGTATAACTATCAAGAGCCATGCAATTCAGATGGAATATTTCCATGATGGTAAAAAGTTTATCCTGAATCTCATTGATACACCCGGGCATGTAGATTTTTCGTATGAAGTATCGAGGTCAATTGCTGCATGCGAAGGTGCGTTGCTTGTTATTGATGCTACCCAGGGAATACAGGCACAAACAATTTCGAACCTCTATATGGCCATCGATCATAATCTTGAAATTATTCCGGTACTTAACAAGATGGACATGATAAATGCGATGCCCGAAGAGGTTAAGGATCAGATTGTTGACCTTGTCGGCTGCAAAAGAGAAGACATAATTGAAGCCAGCGCGAAGACGGGCATGGGAGTAGAAAGAATTCTCCGCGATATTGTGAATCGTATTCCTCCTCCCGAGGGCAGTCCCGATGCTCCGTTACAGGCTCTGATATTTGATTCTATCTTCAATTCATTCAGAGGTATTATTGCTTATTTTAAAATAATTAATGGAACAATTCGCAAAGGCGACAGGGTAAAATTTGTCAGTACCGATCATGAATATAATGCAGAAGAGATAGGCGTCTTAAAACTTAAACAGGATCCCCGCGATAAAATGGGAACCGGCGATGTCGGCTATATTATTTCAGGAATAAAAAACTCAGCAGAAGTTAAGGTTGGCGATACCATTACACATGTTAAGAACCCATGTGATAAAGCAATTACAGGATTTGAGGATGTTAAACCAATGGTGTTCGCGGGAATTTATCCTGTGGATGCTGATGAGTATGAAGACCTGAGAATTTCAATAGAAAAGTTACAATTGAATGATGCCTCTCTTTCATTTATCCCTGAATCATCGGCAGCGCTGGGCTTTGGTTTCAGATGTGGTTTTCTTGGGTTACTTCATATGGAAATAATCCAGGAGCGACTCGACAGGGAGTTCGACATGGATGTTATTACAACAGTACCAAACGTTTCTTTTAAGGTATTTACTACCAAAGGAGAAGAGATTGATGTTCATAACCCTTCAGGATTGCCTCCTGTTAACCATATCGATCGTATTGAGGAGCCCTATATTATCGCGCAGGTAATTACACTATCTGAATATGTAGGCTCAATAATGAATCTTTGTATTGACAAAAGGGGTATTCTGAAAAATCAGGTTTACCTGACAAGAGACAGGGTTGAAATAACTTTCGAAATGCCTCTTGCAGAAATTGTTTTTGATTTCTACGATAAACTTAAAAGCATTTCAAAAGGATATGCCTCTTTCGATTATTATTATACTGCATATCAAAAGGCAGATCTTGTCAGGCTTGATATCCTTCTGAACGGAGAAATGGTTGATGCTCTTTCAACACTGATTCACAGAGGTCATGCGTATGATTTCGGCCGCAAAATGTGTGTTAAACTTAAAGAGCTTATTCCGCGTCAGCAATTTGACATTGCCATACAGGCAGCGATAGGTGCGAAAATTATTTCCCGTGAAACAGTAAAAGCTGTCAGAAAGGATGTAACCGCAAAATGTTACGGCGGGGATATTACGAGGAAAAGAAAACTTCTGGAGAAACAGAAAAAAGGGAAAAAACGAATGAGGCAGGTAGGAAATGTTGAAGTTCCTCAGTCAGCATTCCTTGCCGTATTAAAACTCGACTAACTCTACATCTGTTAAACATTATTAACTATTCATTTAACCACTTATACTCAATGTTATTTTCATTTGGTATTTGCGGTGAAAAACCGCGATGCCTGACCCATTTAGGATTAAAATTCGGGTGTTGCAACGCTGAAAACAGGAGGGACTCGGTTCCTCGCTTTGAAATAAACATGGTTGATAGGTGCTGATATTTGAGCGGGAGATCCCTCGCTATCGCTCGGGATGACAGGGCATATATGTTGAGGTACAGAATTGTGAGCGGGAGATCCCTCGCTTTGAAAGAAACATGGTTTATAGGCGCTGATATTTGAGCGGGAGATTCCTCGCTGCTCTCGGAATGACAGGGCATATATGTTGAGGTACAGAATTGTGAGCGGGAGATCCCTCGCGATCGCTCGGGATGACACATCGGTTAGGTGGT
>JAPLEB010000109.1 GCA_026391555.1 Bacteroidia bacterium
GACACCCCAAGGAAAACTCTCAGGGACATCACTTGTTCCTCTGCTGATGAATCCTGAAAAGAAATGGAATAATGTGGCATTTAACCAGTTTACCAGACCTTATAAGGCTATCAGGAAGGTTCCGCCCACACATATGGGTTATTCTGTCAGGACTGATGATTGGAGATGCACATATTGGTGGGACCTGGCAACAGGAGAAGTCGTTGAGAAGGAGCTTTATAATTTAAAAGATAATAGAATTGAAAAAGTAAACGTTTCAGGTAAAAAAGAGTTTTCTCAGATTGAAGCAGGTTTTGCTAAAATGTTAGAAGACTATAGAAACGGATTATATGTAAAACAAATGCCCCCAAAGCCACAAAAATCTAAAAAGCAAAAAAACATTAAATAATAATTATCTGATATGAAAGATATTGCAATAAAATTTTTAATCCTCTTTCTCGCCTTAATAGGAATAGAAAGTCGCATTCATGCTCAGTCTGTTGAAATCATACAGAAGCAAATACCTATCTTAACTCTCAAAGAAGGTAATCCTGTATTGACAATGAAAATAAATGCAGGAAAAAACAATGCTACAGTGCAGGTTATCAATATTGACTTGACCGGTACATCAGACCTGAAAGATATGGAGAATGTCAAAATATTTTATCGGGGGGATAATCTACAGGATAGCATCCAATTTGGAAAGACCTTGTCTCCATCTAAAAAAATGAGTTTCATAGGTAAAGCATCCCTCAATTCCGGCTCCGGCTACTTCAGCGTTATTGTAAAACTTAAGGACAATGCAGACATCCTCCATAGTATGATAGCAAGATGTACAGATATAAAAACCAGTGGTGCTACTATTATTCCTGATGCAAAGTACCAACCATTAAAACTACGTTTTGGAACAGCCCTTTGCCAGCACTGGGAAGACAGCGTGCATACCTACAGGATTCCAGGCATCGTAAGGACAAACAATGGAACTTTGCTGGCCACTTTCGACAGGAGGCTGGAAGCTCACCGTGACCCTCAGGGTGTTGCAAACATAGGACTTAAACGAAGCACTGACGCAGGAAGAACATGGGAGACTGTCCGTGTCATTCTCGATCGTGGCAGTTGGGGCGGCTTGCCCCCGAGAATGAATGGTGTAACGGATGCCTGCATTCTGGTGAATACGAGAAATAACGACATCTTCGTTGGAGCCCTGTGGATGCATGGCCAGTGGATCAACGGAAAATGGGAGGGTATTCCGAGCAATCCAAATGCGGAATCAGGTAGAAAAAGAGCTTCCATGCCCGGAATGACGGAAAAAGAAACCTGTCAGTTTTTGCTTACAAAAAGTACAGACGATGGGAAAAGCTGGTCGGAAGCAATTAACATGACTAACATTAAGAAACCGGAATGGCCGCTTTACGCCCTTTCACCAACAAATGGAATAACTCTTGAAGATGGCACCCTCGTTTTTCCGACTAAAGTGCCCGGAAATGTTGGTCTGACGTATAGTAAAGATGGAGGCCAGACATGGACGGTCAGTGACTTGGGGCCAAAAACAAACGGAGCCGAAAATGCAATTGTTCAACTCAGCGATGGTTCCATTATGCTGAATGCACGGGCCATGGATCAATCTGATTACAGAACTGTTTATACAACCCCTGATTTGGGAAAAACATGGATTGAACATCCCACCAACAGTAAGGTTTTAATCGAGCCGGGCTGCCATGGTAGCTTGTACAAACATACTTATACTTTAAATGGAGAAAAGAAAAGCATTTTGCTCTTCTCTAATCCCAATTCTGCAAAAAAACGTGTTCGGATGACCATTAAAGTCAGCTTTGATGAAGGAATGACATGGCCAGAGAAAAACTGGATCTTGCTGGACGAAGAAACGAGTGCCTATTCTTCAATTACGTCTGTAGATGACAAGACGATAGGAATCTTGTACGAAGGAAGCCAGGCTCAGATGACATTCCAGAAAATTGGTTTATCAGAACTCATAAAAAAATAGATTAGTATATATATTCTTACTAAGTACACAATCTGGAGCAGGATTGTTGAATTAATGGAACGCCTAACCTTAGCGAAGATGACGGAAAAACATGGGTAAAAAGTTATCGTTATTCAAATCCCTACCCGGCTTTCTCAGGGTATTCTGATATCGCAATAATATATGATGGAGATATTGCGGTGTTGTTTGAAACAGGTCCACGATACACTAAACCATTACGTTGGGAGGGGATAGGGTTTAAGATTGTCAAATTTAGTGAAATCAATGTTCCTATCAAATGAATAGGGACCCATGAAAGCAAACATAAAGAATTAAAATACTGGCAAATGAATAAAAAAATCAAATACGCCTTAGCCTTTCTTCTGATAATAGGTGAGATTTATTCCTGTGGCTATAAAAAAGGGGATCTCGTTCTGAATTCCTATCAATACCAGGTACCAGTGCTGGTGAACAAGGAGAATAATCTTTTATTGCAAATGGAGCTGATCTCTTCCGGGGTAAGGGTGATTAATAAAGTAAGAATAAGCATGAAAGGCACCACCGATCTGAATGATATTCAAACAGTAAGGCTGTTATATTCCGGCAAGAAAAAAAACTTTGACGATGGTAAGCAATTTGATACCGATCAGAAACCTGCGACAGAATTAGTTTTTAAGGGAGAGCTGTCTGTTTCTGACACTATGAATCTATGGGTAACAGTTCAGTTAAAAGAAAGAGCTGATCTGTTTCATAAAATAGCGGCATCCTGTGAATATGTCAGTACTGATCAGGACCGTGTCACACCCGATCCGTCCTTTAAGTCTAAGGCTTTACGTATTGGGATAGCATTAAGGCAGCACATGGATGACGGTGTGAATACTTTTCGTATTCCTGGCCTGACCACAACAAATAACGGGACACTCCTGGCAATTTATGATGTAAGGAGGGACAACAACAGAGATCTCCAGGGCAATATTGACGTTGGCCTGAGCCGGAGCACCGACGGGGGGAATACCTGGGAACCCATGCGGATCGTGCTGGACATGGGTAAGTGGGGAGGCTTGCCGGAGAAATTCAACGGGGTGGGTGACGCAAATATCCTTTTGGACAGGACAAACAATACCATTTATGTTGCGGGATTATGGATGCATGGAGTACTTGATAAAAACGGGAAGTGGATTGAAGGTCTGACCGAAGAATCTGATGCCTGGGAGCACCAGTGGAAAGATAAGGGATCACAACCTGGTTTTGGTGTGAAAGAAACATCACAATTTCTTATGACTAAAAGTACTGATGATGGAATACACTGGTCTGAACCGGTCAACATTACCCACATGGGGAAGAAAAAAGAGTGGTGGCTTTGGGCACCGGCCCCCGGTCATGGCATCACGCTAGACGACGGTACCCTTGTGATTCCCGCTCAAGGTAGGGACGAAGCCGGATTGCCCTTCTCAAACATAACCTTGAGCAAGGACCATGGGCAGACCTGGTATGCCAGCAACCCTGCCTATCAAAATACGACGGAATGTATGGCTGTTCAACTTTCTAATGGGTTCATTATGCTGAATATGCGGCATAATGAAAACAGAAATGATACCACAGACCTCAATGGAAGGGCTGTTGCTATCACAAGAGATCTCGGTGAAACCTGGACAGAGCATCCCACATCAAGAAGAGCATTGATTGAGCCGACCTGCATGGCCAGCATTCATAAACACGAATATACCGAAAATGGTCATAAAAAAAGTATACTCCTGTTTTCAAATCCAAATTCGAAAAAAGGGAGACAACATTTAACCATTAAATTAAGCTTTGACGAAGGACTGACATGGCCTGAAGAAAATTGGCTCCTTCTGGATGAACTGAAATCCAGAGGATATTCCTGTCTGACCTCCATTGATGAAAATACAATTGGCATCCTTTACGAAGGCAGCCAGTCAATGATGACATTTGAAAAAATACCTCTTTCAGAACTTATGAAGAAATAACGATTGGACGAAAACAACAAGACTTATGAAGAAATGGATTTATGAGTTTGCATGTTTAAGTATTGAGGCACCTGCAGGTTTGTTTTGTGAACAATGAGGCCAGGTTTCCGGGGCGCGGAGTGGAAGATAACATGCCCATGCTTCGCTCTCCGGTTTATTTTTAGCAGCAGATAGGATTGTTAAAATTCGGAACTTTTGCCACACTATTTAGTGTCGACTGGTATGAGAATGGCGATGACGATACTAAAATCAAAATAATGAAAGACTTGTTCCAAAAGTTGCACAACAATTAGTAAACAAATACTTTAAAACATAAAAAATATGTCATAAATTAGAATAGATTCAGTCTTCCCATCTTCAAATTTTCAAATTTTCAAATTGAATCAGATATATTCAAAAGTCACTTTCTTGAGCCATTTTTCTTCAAGTAGCCGGGCAATTCGTTTTACCACTGTACGCCTGATCTCAAGTTCTACTGGCAGATTAGGGTCCTGGTGAGCTATATTGATCCTGGTGCCGATAACGAAATGAATCTCATCACTTTCCATAACAAGTCTGACGATCTTATCAGCCGGTCCTTTTCCGAGCCTGACACTGTTATTAAATGTTTTCAGTATTTCATTTACCTTCTGCAGAGTAAGGATTCCTTCAGTTACAAGGTCAATTCCTTCAAGAAAACTTTCCGGGGGCAGCTCCGGATCTTCGAAGATAAGCTCATCAATAATGGTCCTGTTCAATTCCCTTGCGACTATATCTGCTGTAGTACCTCCGCAAAGAATTACTTTTCCCTTGTATCCTTTAATTTTTATAACTAACTCCTTATCTTTTTCTTTTTCGTAGGGAGGGCCTGTACAGATAAGAAGTTTACGAGGCTCACGGAAATAGATCGTTGCGCAACTAATATCATCCCGTGCCTTATAGTTGTCGTTTTTATGTGCCATGGTAACGATTTTTCCGGCAAGCATCATGGCTGAAATAGATGCTTCGCCTGAGACGAGAGAAGCAGCATAGTTTGCTATGTTCTCCCTTTCCCAGCCAAATGGAAATGGTTCACTACCCATTCCACTTTGCGAGACTCCATCGGAGCAGAAGATTATCCGGTCTTCTTTTTCAGGCATAAAAGTGCAGGTTTTGAGCACCTTCCCCGAATGTTTCCCTTTCTCAAGCACAACCTTTTTCCATGAAGGATCAAATATCTGATTGCCTCTCAAGACAACTGATGAAGGGTTGTCATATTCAAGTATGGTAGCCCGGCCGCTGCTCTCTATATCGATTATTGTAAAAGTGGAATAGCTGATTTTTCTTTCGCTGCAAACCGGCAGGGTATTCATTATTATCTCTGCAATACGGTCAACCTCTTTATGTTCCTGAGTGAAATTGAGCGCCATTGTTGCAGTGAGCGTGGCGAGTATATTTGCTTTAACCCCATGCCCCATACCATCCGATAAAACTGCAATAACCCGGTCTTCTTCTTTTATATAACGGTATAGGAAGACATCACCGGAAATCCTCTCTCCATCGTGGTTCCTCTGCTGGCTGTTTACCTCTATGAAAAAGTTTTTATTCACGGAAGATTATTTCAGATTGCTTTTCAGATTGCCTTTTTTTGTTTTATACGACTCAATTATTGAGTTTAGCATTTGTTCAGTTTCGGAAGCGCCTTCTCCAAGAAGGAATCCGATCTTTTGTACCATTTCAAGGTTTTTCTCAATCACTTCACTTACCCTGTTAGTAACCTCTTCTCCCTGTACTTCAGGAGAGTAGAGATCGCGGATTATTGCTCCGCACATCCTGTTCTTTTTGATGGGAAAGATTGAGATATTCAGCATTTTATCTTCAAAATGGACATCCTTACTCACAACAGGCTCATCTTCCTTTATAACAAATGTGAACATGTTATATACATTGAATGGGATGAGAGTTTTTATGTCAGCGCCTGCCAGTCCCGGAATAACATCTGATATCGCCCTGGCATCTTCTCCGATTATGTTGATGAAGCTTTGATTTGAATGGAGAATTTTGAGATTATTGTTCACGATAACCACACCTGTAGGAAGCTTTTCGAGCATGTTATTCATCATGTCGGAAGCGTTTTGCGCAATCTCTTTTTCCCTCCGGGCAAGCTCTTCCGATTCTTTGAGAGCTTTTTTTGTTTCAGCCAGTTTCCTGTTGGTCTGCCTCAGGGTTTCAATGTATTCCTGCTTATTGCGAAGATTGAAAGTATGGCACATTTCAGGAACTGCAAGTCCCTTTGCAACTGTTGAGGCAAAATCGCGGCATGACAGGTATCCACAGGCGCCACAATTTATCTCTTCCCTGGGATTATCTTTACCTATAATTTTAAGTACCTCATTTATTGCCTCTTCAGGAGGCTCAGGAATTCTTTGGTCATTGGGGGTAAATGTTCTGGAAAAATTGAGCTTCGACCATTTTTCCATATTTTTTTGCCAGAGTGCCTTATCAAGTTTGCCTACTCTTTTTTCTGCATATCTCCGTACAAGCGCTCTTCTCCTGAACCGTTCATTGTGATGCTCCATTCCCGGTCCAAGAAGGCAACCATGACAGAAAAAGAGGTTAAAATGATGTTGTATTGTTTCAATATATTTATCGAAATCATTTATTGCTTCAAGGATTTCTTCCTTCCCTGAAGCTGTAATAACACTGCTCGAAACCATGTCGCGTTTAATTCCACCTGCCTGGATAATTCCGGCAGGAAGAGGGTAGAGGGCACCCCAGTTACCATGAGGTGGATCGAAATCCGACATTTTTACCAGTCTCTCCTGTATCTTAAATTCATCAAAAAGCTGCCTTAGCTCAATAAATGTCAGAACTCCGTCAACAAGCTTACCTGAATCATAAATAAGTGATTCATCTTTTGAGTCGATGCATGGCCCGATTTGAACCGTTGCAACTTCAGGTCCGTACAACTCCTTCACAACCATTGCTGTAGCAATCATTGGAGAGACTAAAGGGGCGAGGTTGGGTACCAGCTCCGGATGGAATTTCTCTATCATTTTAACTATTGAAGGGCAGTTGGCAGTAATTAAGTACTTACCTTCTGCTTTAGAGAAAAGCTTTGCATGTGCAGCAGCTATCAGATCAACACCGAATGAATCCTCATGAACATAATCAAAGCCCAGCGACCGGATCATTGCAACGAATTTCCGGTAATCAGTAATGTCATCAAACTCCGAAGCAATGCTTGGCTCAATAAGGGCAGCCGTTTTTCTGCCTGATGATAATAATTTCTTCACATCTTCCCTCGAGTCGCGGAACTCAATAGCACGAGGAGTGCATGAGACATAACATAATCCGCATCCAATACATCTGTCAGGCAGAATATAGGGATGTGCCTTCTGAGGCTTTACCTCGATGGCATTGACAGGGCAGACACGCACGCAGGAATATGAATTTCTGCATTTTTCGTCATTTATATAAAGAACAGGTTTTCTGTTTATCATACTAACTCCTATCGTGTTTATATTAATCTGGCAAATTCTTTTTCCAGAATACTCTCTATTTTTAAAAGGGCGACATCCTCAATAATTACTCCGTTTATATTCAGATTCGGACCATTGCTGCAATGGCCCATGCAGCGCGCACCTTTAAAAATGACTTTGTCGTCGAGATGATTTTTACTGAGATATTCCCTGATGAACATCACAACATCCTTGTTACCTCTTGAAAAACAAGAACTGCCAAGACAAATTTGCATTTCAATCCTCTGAGCCATTTTTCTTACTGTTCAAAAATAAACAACAACATCAAATGTAGTAATTATTTTGGCTGGCATCAATCTCTTTTCATCTTAAATACACATGATTAACAGGTTAATTTGCCTATCATTTCAGTACAACTAATGAAGGGCAGTTTTGAGAGAAATGTATTGAATTTAGTAAATAGCAGATAACCAATATGATAGCTTGAGTTTTTATTATCAAATAGTTTTTTATTTTATTGTTAATAAAATAACAATGTTTATTTATTAACAACAAAATCGATTATCTTTGTATTGAAATTCTTTACATTATTATCAGGATGGGTGCAGATATTGACATAATTCTGAAAAAATACAAGCAGGGAAAAAGAGAGGATCTCATCCCTTTGCTTCAGGAAATACAGGGAGATATGGGCTATCTTTCTGAAGATGCTATTGTAAAAGTCGGGAGTTTTTTAGGGTTAAGCACAACAAAGATCTATGGTCTTGCCACATTTTACGACAGGTTCAGGTTCATCCCTTCAGGAAAAATTCAGATAAGGATTTGCCATGGCACCTCATGCTTCCTCAATGGGTCGCAGACAATCATTAATAAAATAAAAGAAGAGACTGGTATTTTGCCCGGGCAAACAACAAGGGATGGCAATTTCAGTTATGAGATTGTATCATGCATGGGTGGTTGTAACAATGGACCTGTTATAAATGTTAACGGTGAATATCATACCCACATTAAAGCTGAACAGTTGCCGGAACTGATCAAAAGACTAAAGTATGTTCTTGAAAACGATTAGATGGAAGATTTAAAGACATTCCTAATTGATAAGGTTCTGTTGTTTGAATCCGATACATTGCCACCGGAAACAGAAAAGTTATTGCAGCAGGTTAGACGCGAAAAACCCGATAAACCTGTGATCTTCGTCTCGTCAGGCACAAGCAGTGTCATTGCCGGATCGGAAAAGACCTGGTCTGCAATTGAGAATTATATTAATGAAAATGCACCATCAGCCGGACTAATCCGTGTCGGGTGTACAGGTCCTACTAATTTTGAGCCTTTGGTCTGTATTCAGATTCCGGGGAAAAATAAGCTATTCTTCAGAAATATAACAGAGGAAAAGGTAGAACCTCTTCTCAATGGTGTATTTCATAATGATATAAATAAGGATGATCTGGCCGGTCAGAACGGCACAAAAGGTTTTGAATTGTGGCCCGGAATACCCTTTATGGATGAGTTGCCATTCTTTGCCAACCAGAAAAGGGTAGTACTTGGTAATTGCGGATGTTACGATCCCGAAAGTATTGAAGAATACATTGCCCGTGGAGGATACCGTTCATATATCAAAGCAATAAGACATTATACTTTTGAAGAGGTTTGTGATATTATTGAAAAAAGCGGTCTGAGAGGAAGAAGCGGTGGCGGATATCTTACAGGACTCAAGTGGAAACATGCCCTTAACACAACTTCAAATGCAAGGTATCTTATTTGTAATGCAAAGGAAAGCGACCCGGGAGCTTTCACCGACAGAACCATTCTTGAAAGCGATCCGCACCGCCTCATTGAAGGGATTGCTATTGCCTCTTACGCGATTGGAGCTTCGAATGCTATTGTATTTATGAGATCAGGTTCCGATAATGCATTGAACAGACTTCAAAAGGCAATCGACAGAGCCAGAGAATATGGTCTCTTCGGACACAATATTTTTTCAAGCGGCTATAACCTCGATGTCGTAATCCGAATTGAACCAGGAGCTTTTGTCTGTGGAGAAGAGACAGCTCTGATAAACACTCTTGAAGGAAAAAGGGGAATGCCCCGGCTTAAACCTCCATATCCAACCACTGCAGGACTATTTGGCAAGCCAACAGTGATTAACAACGTTGAGACGCTTATGAATGTCCCCCTGATAATGCAGAACGGACCGGAATGGTTCCGTACATTGGGAACAGAAAACAGTCCGGGCACAAAAGTATTTGCCGTGGCAGGAAAAGGCCGTATGTCAGGTGTGGTAGAGATTGAAATGGGTACTACAATCAGGACAGTTCTGGAAGACATTGCTGATGGTATAAGGGAGGGAAAAGAGTTTAAAGCCATACAATTAGGAGGATCATCAGGCTCTTTTATCACCGGCGAAAACCTCGATATTGCAATAGATTATGACGAACTCAAAGAAAAGGGGATAGGAATGGGTGCCGGTGGATTCGTGATTATCGATGAGAACACCTGTATGGTCGACCTTGTGAGGTATTACATGGAATTCATTCGTAATGAGAGTTGTGGCAAATGTATCCCTTGTCGTGAAGGTACTGGCAGGATGCTTGAAATTTTGGAAAGTATCATAAGAAAGCCTTTAAACGAAGAGTCGGGAACAACCCTCGAACGGTTTAAAGGTGTCATGCAACTCGAAACAATTGCATCGGTGATGAAGGACACATCACTGTGCGGTCTGGGTCAGACAGCTCCAAATCCTTTCATAAGTGCTCTCAAAAACTTCAGAGATGAGTTTGAAGAACACATATTCGACAGGAAGTGCCGGGCCAATATCTGCAGGGGGTTAAGAACATTTTCCATTGACGTGGATAAATGTACCGGATGCACAGCATGTGCTTCCAAATGTCCTGTGAATGCGATTTATGGAACTCGACTTCAGCCATTCTTCATAGTTGAAGAAAAATGTATTGGCTGTGGTATTTGTTTCGATATCTGTAAGTTCAGTGCAATCAATGTTAAATAGTCTATATGCTTTTTACAATACAGGTAAATAATAAAAAGATAAAAGCCGAAAAGGGAGAGACAATCCTTTCAGCTCTTAATCGTAACGGGATTATTATACCTACTCTCTGCCGGATGAAGGAGTTTACCCCCACAGGAGCCTGCAGGATGTGTGTTGTTGAAGTAGAAGGTCGTGACCGTCTGGTAACAGCCTGCTCACAACCGGTTGAGGAATGGATGAAAATAAAAACCCATTCACCAAGGGTGATCATGGCAAGAAAAACAATTGTGGAACTGCTGCTTTCAAATCATCCCGACGATTGCCTCTATTGCGACAGAAACCTTAACTGTGAACTGCAGCGCCTTGCGGAAGAACTTAATATAAGAGAACGTCGTATCCGCGGAAGGAAAATTAAACCTCGTCTCGACCAGTCGAGCCCGGCCATTGTGAGGGAACTTTCGAAATGCATCCTCTGCGGAAGATGTGTAAGAGTTTGTGAAGAGGTAATAACTTCAACCTCCCTCGATTTTATTAATAAAGGAAGAGAGACACACGTAGGCGCTGCAATGGATCGGGATTTCAACTTCTCGAGCTGTATCCACTGCGGGCAATGTGTGTTGGTTTGCCCTACCGGAGCGCTTCATGAAAAACATAATATTACAGAAGTTCAGGAATACCTTAATAAACCTGATATTATTAAAGTAATTCAGTATTCTTCAATGGTAGTTTACGGAATAGCTGAAGAACTTGGAATGAGGTACACAAAGGAATTTGATAGGATACTGAATGCCATATTGCGTAAGATAGGTTTTGATAAGGTATTTAAAACAGGTACGGGTACCGATATATGTATTACTGAAATTACAGGACAGCTAGCTGATAAGATTGAAAACAAGGTGGATACACCATTATATATTTCTGCCTGCCCTGCTTGGGTTAAGTTCGCTGAGCAGTTCATTCCTTCACTTATCCCGCAACTTTCGACAGTTAAATCGCCGCAACAGATTACAGGGGTATTAATAAAAACACTTGTCGCCGGCCAGTTGGGTGTAAAGCCGGAAGAGATTTTTTCAGTTTCTGCAACTCCATGCATAGCAATGAAATTTGAAGCCCGGCGAGATGGAATGATGCGTAAGGGGATCAGTGATGTAGATTCTGTTCTGACAGTAAGGGAACTGGCCAGGCTTATCCGGTTATATGGTATAGACACCACAAATATTGAGCATGAGCCGGCCGATGAACCGATGGCAGGGAGAAGCTCCTCTGCCGTACTGGCTGAAGTGTCAGGGGGATTAGCTGAAGGAGTTATACGATCATACCATTTTATGAAGCTAGATAAAGAGCCTGACAAACATCTTTTTAAAAAGCTTCGTTCAGGCGGTTCATTCAGAGAAACAACAGTGCAGGTTGGAGAAATTGAGGTAAAAATTGCAGTTGTGGATGGGCTGACAGGTCTTGAAAAGTTAAAAACTTTCCTTGCATCCGGGGAAAAATATGACCTGGTGGAAGTGATGACCTGTCCGGGTGGATGTGTACATGGAGCAGGCCTGCCTTTTAATACTTCAAAGGATGAGATTAAAAGCAGGTCGAAACTGGTATATCAGGCTGATGATACAGAAGCTATTAATCTGCCTTGCAAATCACCATCCCTCATTAATCTGTATGGAAAGCATTTAAAGGGAAATAGTGACATTGCAGATAAAAAGATATTTTTTACTCATTTTGAGAAAAGAAATGTATTATTATGAATCATAAAATGGTTTAAGATGTTGGTTTACACCATAAAAGAACTTTGCCGTACTTGTTACACCTGCGTGAGGGAATGTCCAGCCAAAGCCATCCGTATTGTAGGTGGTCAGGCAGAGGTTATTGATGAGAGGTGTATCGCATGTGGTAATTGTACAAAAGTATGCAGCCAGGGTGCAAAGGTCTTTCTGAACACAACCGACCGGGTAGTGAAACTTCTGGAAAATGATTCCAGGGTTGCAGCCATTATTGCTCCGAGCTTTCCGGCAGAATTTTTTGATATACCCGATCACCACGTTCTTACCGGCATGATAAAGTCACTGGGATTTGAATATGTGGCAGAGGTCTCTTTTGGTGCCGACCTTGTTGCTGACAGGTACAAAAAACTTGTGTCAGAAAATAAAAATTATTATATCTCATCTGATTGTCCTTCAATTGTTAAATACATAAAACTCTATCATCCGGCTCTTGTCGATAACCTGGCTCCGATTGTCTCTCCGATGGTGGCAATGTGCAGAGTTATTCGGGAAAAATATGGTAAGGATACCCGGGTTGTTTTTATAGGGCCGTGTATAGCGAAGAAAGCTGAAAGTACTGAAATAGATGAGGCTATTACATTTACTGAATTGAGAGAAATGCTGGCTCACAGGGGTATCACTCCGGAGAACAGTAAGCCATTGGATTTTGACCAGCCCGTTGGAGGAAGAGGAGCCATTTTTCCTGTTGCCCGTGGATTGCTTCAGACAGCAAAGATCAGCGATAACGCTATTACCGGTAATATTATCGCTGCTGAAGGGAGGATTGATTTTCAGGGTGCATTAAAGGAATTTGAAGCAGGGTTAATAAAAAACCAGCATATGGAACTGCTTTGTTGCGAGGGTTGCATTATGGGTCCGGGATTGTCAAAAAACGGAAAGCAATACAACAGACGGGCACTCGTAAGTTCTTATGCCAACAGTAAGATGCAGAATATCGATTCTGACAGTTGGCAAAAGTCATTTGATGAGTTCGTGGAGCTAGACCTTTCCTTCCGTCATAAACCTGAAGATCACCGGGTTGATATCCCGGACGAAAATGATGTGAACGAGGTTCTCATTAAGATGGGCAAAAAGACAAAGAAGGACCAGCTCGATTGCGGTGCCTGTGGTTACGAAAGCTGCGTGGAACATGCAATAGCTATTAAAAAGGGTCTTGCAGAAGTAGAGATGTGTCTTCCATACACTATCGAAAAGTTGCATAAATCGGTAAAAGATCTTGCTTTGTCAAACGAGAAACTCTCCTCTATGAAACAGGCCCTGAAACAATCGGAAAAGCTCGCTCATATGGGTCAGCTTTCGGCAGGTATTGCTCACGAGCTTAATAATCCCCTGGGTGTTGTAATAATGTACAGCAACATACTTCTGGAAGAATCCTCTGCAGAAGATCCTGTAAGAGAGGATCTTAAACTTATCGTGGAGCAGGCTGGAAGATGTAAGAAAATTGTTGCCGGGTTACTCAATTTTGCAAGAAAAAACCAGGTAAACCATCAATTGGTAAGTATTAAAAAGCTTGTTAATCATAGTCTTGAAAGTCTGATTATTCCTGAAAATGTAAAAATCAATATTTCCGATTTTACAACCAACCCGGAAGCTATGCTCGATTCGGAACAGATGATGCAGGTTCTGACCAACCTGATCAAGAATGCGATCGACGCTATGCCGGGAGGGGGAATTATAGATATTAAGCTGGAAGATACTCTCGGTGATGTTATCATAACTATTAGCGACACCGGAACAGGAATAAAGGAAGAAGACAGGGTTAAGATTTTTGAACCATTTTTTACCACTAAAGGTATAGGGCATGGTACTGGCCTGGGACTTGCAACCGCTTATGGGGTTGTCAAGATGCATAAAGGTCAGATTACCGCTGAATCGAATAACGACCCGGAAAAAGGGCCAACAGGGACAAGCTTTAAGATTGTGTTACCCAGAAGGAAAGAATAGGGTTTTATCATATTAACTGTTTGATTTAAAGAATTTTTAGAAATTTGTGGAAAGATGAAGAAGAGTGATTTTACAATACTGGTAGTTGATGATGATCCTGATTATCTTTTCCAGACAGTATTTAACCTGGAGAAGGCAGGATACAAGACAATGGCCGTTGAGAGCCAGGCAGAGGCTGAGGCGGTAATTGCCCGGTTCAAACCTCATCTGGCAATATTCGACCTTATGATGGAGAGTGACGACAGTGGCTTTATTTTGTGTTACAAGATAAAGAGAAAATATCCGGACGTGCCGGTTATTCTGGCAACAGCGGTATCGCACGAAACAGGGTTGTCCTTCAGTATCGATTCAGAACAGGAAAAGTTGTGGATCAGGGCTGACAGGTATCTTGAAAAAGGTATCAGACCTGAGCAGCTTGACCAGGAGGTTATGAAACTCTTAAAACTTTAAAATGGCTGTTTTAAAAGTACTTGTTATTGATGATGAACCAGGGATACGTTCAGGTGTATCCCGGATACTGAATAATTTTCATGTTACTTATCCATTTATGGATGAGGATTATACGTTTGAAGTTACCGAAGCAGGAACAGGCGAGGAGGGTATCATAATGCTTGAACGGGATATGCCGGATATCCTTTTACTGGATAATAAATTACCCGGAATTCAGGGGGTCGATGTACTGGAGTATATCAGGAAAAGAAATTATGATATTGTCGTAGCAATGATCACATCTTATGCTTCACTCGATGTGGCAATAAGGGCTACCCGCGATGGAGCCATTGATTTCATTCCGAAACCATTTACTCCGCAGGAACTTAAATCGAGTATTGAAAACATAACTAAACAGCAGTATCTGAAGAGGATTACTCATAAGTTGAAGCAGGAAGGGAAGAAGATCAGATATCAGTTTCTCTCTGTTCTTTCGCATGAATTGAAGGCTCCTCTGAATGCTCTGGAAGGCTATCTCAGGATGATGCAGGAGAAGCAGGCCGGCGACAGGATTGAGGATTATGCAACTCCCATCGAAAGATCGCTTCAAAGGATACAGGGTATGAGAAGTCTTATTATGGATCTTCTTGATTTTACAAAAATACGACTTGAAAGAAAAGAAGAAAAAATTCAGGAGGTCAATCTTACAGAAGTGGCTTCAGAGGCAATAGTTACTGTTCAACCTTATGCAATCCAGATGGATGTGACTATTAATCTCGATGTACGATCCGATGCTATCATTATGGCCGATCCTGACGATATGGAGATTGTTTTTAATAATCTAATTTCGAATGCAGTTAAGTACAACAAAGTTGGAGGGAAAGCAGAAATTACTATCGATAGTTCTGATAGCGATGCAATTCTTATCTTTTCCGATACGGGTATCGGCATCACAAAAAATGATACAGAAAACCTGTTTGCCGAGTTTGTAAGGATAAAGAACGAAAAGACACGAAATATCTCTGGCAGCGGACTTGGACTCTCAATAGTTAAAAAAGTTGTTGAACTTTATCATGGCACTATTAATGTTGATAGCACACCTGATGTTGGAACAATATTCACAATCAGATTACCAAAAAAAACAGTAACAATTAATTGAAAATCATGATTAAACTACCAGGAAAAACCGTAGAAAGACTAAGCGAATACAGAAGGTCACTTCTGGAATGCCTTAATGAAAAGAAAAACTTCATCTTTTCTCACGATCTGGCTGCCCGTCTTCACATTACTGCCGTACAGGTCAGGCGCGACCTGATGCTGATTGGTTATTCGAGTGTCCTCAGAAAGGGATATGATGTGAGGGAGCTTATTGATGCGATTGGAAAGATCATCGATTCGGAAGAGAGCATGAATGTTGCGGTAATTGGAATAGGAAACCTTGGAAGAGCCGTAGCAGGTTATTTTAAGGGCAAACGATCAAAACTTAACCTGGTCGCATCGTTCGACAATGATCCACAGAAGGTCAATAAGGTTATTTCAGGAGTGAAATGTTATCCTTACAATGATATAGAAAGGGTGATGAAAGAGCTTGATATCAGGATAGCCATTCTTACTGTTCCACCCGATTTTGCCAGGGAAATATCAGAAGAAGCAGTCCGCTTTGGAATAAAAGGTATTCTCAATTTTACTACTATTCCTTTAAACGTTCCTTCAGGTGTCTACCTCGAAGAATATGATATGATAACCTCTATCGAGAAGGTAGCTTATTTTGTAAAAGAGAATAAAATTTAGGGCGCCGGTTGCAGTATGAAAATTTTCAGAAACTTTAAAGATGCAAAGGTTATCAGAAATCCTGTTGTAACAACCGGATCCTTCGACGGGGTTCACATCGGACATAAAACAATACTTAACCGGCTTAAAATGCTGGCTGAGAAGCATGATGGAGAGTCGGTGCTCATTACCTTTGACCCGCATCCAAGAAAAGTGCTCTACCCCGATACTGCAGGGAAAGATCTGAAACTGATTAATTCACGGGAGGAAAAACTGGAGCTCCTCGAGAAAGCAGGCCTTAATAATGTTATAATCATAGAATTCACCAGGGAGTTCTCAAAAGTGACGAGCGAAAAGTTTGTCAGAGATTTTCTTCATGGTATACTGCATGCTAAGGTAGTTGTTGTTGGATTTAACCATCATTTTGGATTTAATAAAGAAGGTGACTATAAACAACTATGGGCGTGGCAGGGGAAATATAATTTTGAAGCAGAAGAGATTCCGGAACAGGAGGTTCAGCACGAAACAGTAAGTTCAACAAAAATACGCCAGGCAATAAGTGAGGGATATATTCAGAAAGCAAATGCCTACCTCGATCACTATTATATTATTATGGGGAAACCAGAAAAATATTTCTGTGAAGAACCTTTCGAACTGCCTCCTCTAGTAAAAATCCCACTTACAGAAGAATGTAAACTTCTCCCATCACAGGGGATATATGCAGTCTCAGTGGAGAGCGGAGCTGTTTATTCAAAAGGAATGGCAATAATATACAGGAAACCTGAGGAGACAGCTGAAGTTCTCGTAAACATTTTTGATGATCTTCTCTTTCCTCTAAAAGAAAGAATGATCCTGTACTTTCACAAAAAGATTCATGGCGCTGTAAATCTTTCCGATTTCAGAACCACTTTAAGGATCAACTTAGCAAAAGAGGAGATAACGGACCTCATTTATTGAAAGGAATCATTTCCGGAAGGTCATTTATTGATTATTTTTGTGATTGAATTTAATTTATTAATTCATGAGGTTTTCTCCTGAAAAACTGAGCATTCCCGATCAACGGATGAAACCATTCATTGATCCTGAAGAGATATGGAATATTATTAATAACACAAAACCTGAAAGGCTGAGGGTAAGGGATGTTATTGCAAAATCGCTCGATAAGCAAAGGCTTACTATGGAAGAGACTGCAGTTCTGGTAAATGCAGTCGACACAGACCTGGTTGATGAGATTAAACAGGGGGCACACGAACTGAAACAGAGAGTTTATGGGAACAGGATAGTTCTTTTTGCTCCGCTCTATGTTGGTAACAGATGCACCAATAACTGTAAGTATTGCGGTTTCAGGACTTCCAATGAAGATGCTATACGTAAAACATTGAGCGATAATGAGATCATTCAGGAGGTGGAGGCACTTGAGGATAACGGACAAAAGAGGCTAATTCTGGTTTATGGAGAACATCCCGATTACTCACCAGAATATATTGCTCATACTGTCAAGTTAGTATATGGGGTCAAGAAGGGACATGGTGAGATAAGAAGAGTGAACATTAATGCGGCTCCTCTTGATATTGAAGGTTTCAGAATTGTTGGGGAATCAGGCATCGGAACCTATCAGGTCTTTCAGGAAACTTATCATCCGGAAGCATATAAATGGTATCATCTGGGAGGCAAAAAGAGAGACTATGAATGGCGTCTGACATCACTCGACAGGGCGCAGGAAGCCGGTATTGATGATGTCGGAATCGGAGCGCTATTCGGACTATATGACTGGAGGTTTGAGGTTCTTGGACTTTTACGTCATACCAATCATCTTGAAGCATGTTATAATGTCGGACCGCATACAATATCGTTTCCACGGATAAAAGATGCCGTAAGCCTGAACCTTGATAAAAAATACGAGACAAGCAATGATGATTTTAAAAAACTGGTTGCAATCCTCAGGCTTGCTGTTCCTTACACGGGATTGATTCTTACTGCCCGCGAAGCTCCTGATGTGCGCAGAGAAGTACTGCAATATGGTGTTTCACAGATTGATGGAGGAACAAAACTGGAACTTGGATCATATTCAGATTCAAAAAACGAGGAACAGAACCTGAATCGTGAACAATTTAAGATAAGTGATGCACGATCTCTGGCTGAGGTAATCGACGAGCTGCTGACAAACGATTATTTGCCATCATTCTGTACTTCGTGCTATAGAATGGGACGTACCGGTGAACATTTCATGGAGTTTTCAGTTCCGGGTTTCATCAAAAGGTTTTGCACGCCAAACGCTATACTTACTCTTTCAGAATATATCTGCGATTATGCACAGGGAGAGACTGTTGATAAAGGTTGGAATGCAATTGAAAAAAACCTCAAAAAACTCGATAATGAAGTTGCCGGGAGTACCAGGGAGAAGATTGAGAGGATTAAACTAGGGGAGAGAGATTTGTATTTTTAAGACCGAGGGAAGACTTTGTCTTAACGCCCTTCGGGCTGTCTTAACGCTGCGCTGTCTTTACGTCCTTCGGACTGTCTGTCACTTCGTTCCGTCCTGACAGGCCGAAGGCCAAGACCTCAATACAAGTGCCAGCAGGGCGCAAGACAGCCGAAGGCAAGACCTCTTAACGTTGAACATTAATTAAGACATTATGATAAAGGTTCTTGGTATAAAAATCATTGACAGAATTAAAGAAGCCGGTCTTACGCAGGTTATTCTGTCACGTCATGCATCTGTCATTACAACACGTCTGGGTTTTCATGAGGTAACTGATTCAGTCTGCAGTCGCGAAGCTTGTATAATTCTTCATCTTAACGGTGATCCGGCTGATACAGATAAACTTTCATCAGAGTTGGAAGCACTCGGAGGTATTGATATCCGGGAGATGACCTTTACCGCTGAAAAGGAAACCTTAAATATTAATTCAGTAAACAGCAGTGTGGAAATTCTTGGTATTCTTGTTGAAAGGAATATTGACGTTATTGTATCTGTACAGAAACTCCTGACTTCTTATGGTTGCAATATCCGCACCCGTTTGGGTGTAAATGAGGTATTCTTCGGTGAGCCTGCCGGACTGATTATTCTCGAGTTGAAAGGAGATGAAAAGCAGCGTATTTTGCTCGAAAATGACCTGAAAGCGTTAAAACAGGTTCACGTCAGAACGATGGTCTTTTAGCTCGTGGCTCGTGGCTTGTGGTCAACTTCTGATGATTTCTAGTATCAAATGTCTAATGCCTCCTTTTGTCATAGTGTTTTGAATCGCCCCATTCGCCATAAATTACCTCTGCATCAGCAAGGCTGACCCTTGCCTCAAGACAACTCTGGCAATCTTCAGCTGAATCGTCTGTACATGGCTTATTATCATATAGTTTATAGCTGTCGCGGTATTTGCCAGGGGTTATATTGGGCATAAGGATATTTGCACCGATCTTAACAGCTTTTTCCCTGCCGATAGGATCAATAGCCTGAAGAGCAGTAGCTGCAACAATATTAATATCTTTCATCATAATCCTGATGACGGCAATCATTTTAAGCGTGAGATCAAACCTCTCTTTCAGGGGCATCAGATTTTCAGAATGTTTAATAAGAGGTGTATCAGCATGTTCAATATAGGGACCCATGCCACACATGTCAATATTGAAATCTTTCATAAAGAGCAGGTCTCCTGCAAGATCATCTAATGTCTGAAAGGGTAACCCAATCATTACGCCTGTACCTGTCTGGTAACCTATATCCTGCAGGTTTTTAAGACAATCCATTCTCCGGTTGAAATTATGTTTTGAATCATTTGGGTGTATCTTGCTGTATAGAGTCTGGTTTGTTGATTCAACACGCAGCAGATAGCGGTGGGCGCCTGCATTGTACCATCTCTTGTAAACCTCCGGTTCCTGTTCTCCGACAGAGAGTGTTATTCCCAGTTCACCATTGGATAGCTCTTTTATCTTATTGAGAAGATTTTCTACACGGTTTGCAAATAAACCACCTTCCAACTCTCCCGACTGAAGCGCTAAAGATCCATAACGATTGTCGTATGCAAATTTTGCTGCTGCCAGTATTTCATCATCCGAAAGGTTGTATCTTTTCAGGTTCTTGTTTCCTTTTCTGATCCCGCAATAAAGACAATCTTTGCCACAAATATTTGAGAATTCAATTAATCCCCTGAACCATACCTTATTGCCAATATATTTTTTTTTAATTTCAGATGATTTTTTGAAAAGAAGAGTTCTATCTTCTGCTTCAGATTCAAGGAGTCTGATAATATCGGTTTTCGAAAAATCGACCCGTGTCAGTATCTCATTAATTGTATTTTCAATCTTTCTATTCATCGATTTGCAAAGATAATAAAAGCGTTACAGCATTCTTAACCCTTTCAATAGAATCCGCCTCACCTAACCTCTTTTCATTTTCACCTCACCCCAACCCCTCTCCTTTGAGGAGAGGGGCTAAAATGCATGTAATGTTTGAGTTACACTCCTTCTCCTTAAGAAGAAGGAGCATGCCTTCCGGCAGGCGGGGATGAGGAGACTTACTTCTGATGACTATTATTATGTTTCGTACTATTTATTTTTATTATCTTGCTTTCATAATATCAGATCAGACAGTGGTTGCAAGTTGTTATATATCAGAATGATAAATGAAAAACTTATAAACCCCGCCAGCATTGTTGTTGTCGGAGGATCGGACGATCTTTTCAAACCGGGCGGAAAAGTTCTGAAGAACATTCTCGACGGAAAATTCTCGGGTAACCTTTATGTTGTTAATCCTAAACAGGATATAGTCCAGGGTATTAAGTCATATAGAGATTTAAACGATATTCCTGAAACCGATCTGGCTATCCTCGCTATCTCCTCGAAGTTATGTTTAAATGCCATTGAGATATTGCTAAAAAATAAAAATACAAAAGCTTTTATCATTATTTCAGCAGGGTTCAGCGAAGCAGGTGAGGAGGGGCGGAAGCTTGAAAAAGAAATTGTTGAACTTGTTAATGAAGCAGGCGCCTGCCTGATTGGTCCTAATTGTATCGGCGTTGTCACTCAATCATATCAGGGTGTTTTTACCTCGCCTGTTCCAAAGCTTAATTGCAGAGGTTGCGATTTTGTTTCAGGATCGGGGGCTACAGCGGTTTTTATTTTTGAATCAGCCATGCCGAAAGGACTAAATTTTTCGAGTGTCTTTTCTGTTGGGAACAGTGCTCAGACCGGTGTTGAGGAGGTACTGGAATACTGGGATAATACTTATGATGCCGCAGTCAGCTCTCCAATTAAGTTGATTTATGTCGAGAGCATCCAGAATCCTGATAAACTGCTCCATCATGCTTCATCACTTATACGCAAGGGTTGCAGGATTGCAGCAATAAAAGCCGGCACAACTGAAGCCGGCAGCAGGGCAGCATCATCACATACCGGAGCTATGGCATCATCAGACTCAGCAGTTGAAGCATTATTCCGAAAAGCAGGAATAGTAAGGTGCTCAGGACGTGAAGAGCTTACTACAGTGGCATCGGTATTCTTTCACAAACATCTGAAAGGCAGAAATATAGCTATCATTACACATGCCGGTGGGCCTGCTGTTATGCTAACTGACGCATTATCGGCCGGGGGTATGAATATTCCAAAAATATCCGGTGTACATCACGACCGATTGCTGACAATGATGAACCCCGGAGCATCAGCTGATAATCCTATCGATCTGATTGCAACTGCAACTAATGATCAGCTCGATAATGTAATCGAATACGTAGATAAACAACTTCCGCTGATAGACGGTATGAGTGTGATATTCGGCAGCAACGGCTTGAATGATATGACAGAGATATATGATCTGTTGCATAAAAAAATTCAGGACTGTAACAAACCACTTTATCCGATACTGCCTTCTGTAACAAGTTCATCAAAAGAACTTGAACATTTTCTAAATAGAGGCCATGTTAATTTCCCCGATGAAGTAGTTCTTGGACGCGCTCTCACGAAGATATTCAACACACCATACCCTGCTGAAGAAAAAATCTTCCTTGAAAATATTGATGTTCTGCATGTGAGACAAATTATAGACAATTCTCCAAATGGTTATCTGGAACCTGCTATAATACAAGAACTTCTTAATGCAGCACATATACCTGTTGTAAAGGAAACAATCGCCTTCTCAAAAAGAGAACTTTTATCAGTGGCTAAAAAAACCGGTTATCCTCTTGCTTTAAAGGTTGTGGGGCCGGTTCATAAATCGGATGTTGGAGGGGTAACTCTTAATATAAAATCGGAGAAACATCTTGAAGCCGAGTTCAACAGAATGATCCGGATCAAGGGCGTTAAAGCAGTACTTGTTCAGCAGATGCTTTCAGGAACAGAGCTTTTTATCGGGGCAAAATATGAACCTCGGTTCGGACATATAATTCTTTGCGGATTAGGTGGAATATTCGTTGAGGTGCTGGGTGATGTTTCATCAGGACTTGCACCTCTCACATTCAGTGAAGCTGAGTCAATGATCAGGAGCCTGAAAAGCTATAAGATAATCCATGGAACCAGGGGGAAATCCGGAATAAATGAATCGAAATTTGCAGAAATTATTGTCAGACTTTCAAGTTTACTACGGTATGCTACAGAAATTAAAGAGATGGATATGAACCCTTTGATCGGTAGTCTCGAAAACATAACTGTTGTAGATGCAAGGATAAGAATTGAAAAATGATCTTCTTCTGGTTTTTGCTATCCAATAAATTTTATGTTTATATTCGAACCTTCATTTTCTTCCATAGCACAGACTGATAGCATGTTTTTAAGTTATTAATTAATTATTTTTGAAAGTTTTTATTAAGAAATTAAGTCATTTCGAATAAAATGATGAAAAAAACGCCGGTCGATTATAATATAGTGAAAACAAGGCTCAGAGAAAACGGACTAACTAATCTTGGGATAGCCAGCATCAGGGAGATAGTTAAGCTAGTCAATCAGATTGAATCAGATACCGGAATAAAATTTATCAGGATGGAGATGGGCGTCCCAGGACTTCTTCCTCCCTCTATAGGTATGGAAGCCGAAATAGCTGCTCTCAGAAACGGCGTTGCAGCAGTATATCCTGATATAGAAGGTGTCAGACCGCTTAAAGATGAAGCTTCCAGATTCATAAAACTTTTTCTTGACATTGATATTAATCAGCTAGGATGCATCCCTACTGTTGGTTCAATGATGGGATCAATGATTAGTTTCCTTGTTGCAAACAGGAACGACAAAACCAAAGAAGGTACGCTTTTCCTTGATCCTGGTTTCCCTGTTCAGAAAACGCAGGTGAAAATGCTGGGCCATGATTATCATTCCTTTGATATTTTTTATCACCGGGGTACGAAACTTAAACATAAGCTGGAATCATATTTGAAATCAGGAAAAATATCTTCAATTCTTTATTCAAATCCTAATAACCCAACCTGGATGTGTTTAAATGAGGAGGAACTTGCCATTATAGGTGAACTTTCCAGAAAGTATGATGTTATAGTAATTGAAGACCTTGCTTATTTCGGGATGGATTTCAGAAAAGATTATTCGAAACCTGGGCTGCCTCCTTTTCAACCTACAATTGGCAGATATACTGATGACTATATAATTCTGATCTCAAGTTCCAAAGTATTTAGTTATGCAGGTCAAAGGATCGGGATAATGGCAATATCTGATCACCTTTATGACAGGCACTATCCTGATCTTTTAAGATATTATTCAACTGATAAATTTGGCCATTCAATGGTTTATGGTGCGTTGTATGGTTTATCTGCAGGTGTGTCACATTCAGTTCAGTATGGCTTTGCTGCTTTGCTGAAAGCA
The DNA here is from genome assembly GCA_026391555.1 of Bacteroidia bacterium. Classification (GTDB taxonomy): domain Bacteria; phylum Bacteroidota; class Bacteroidia; order Bacteroidales; family VadinHA17; genus LD21. The sequence goes on from JAPLEB010000109.1 coordinate 24,096, forward strand.
GTTAATGAAGGATATTACCGGTTCATTGATGATGTCAGGGAATATGGTGAAAAAGCCAAGGTGATGAAAGCTCTTTTTACTTCTAATGGTTTCAGAATTTTATATGATATGGACGTAAATGAACCTATTGCAGATGGTTTCTATTTTACTATTTCCTATCCGGGAATGACAAGCAGTGGATTATTAGAAGAACTTCTTTATTATGGAATAAGCGCCATTTCGCTTGATATTACCGGAAGCAAAAAGATTGGTGGTTTAAGGGCTTGTGTATCACATGTTTCCAGAACACAGTTTATCGACCTTAAGACTCGTTTAAAAAGTTTCTATAAAGATCATCCTGTAAATATGAATTAATTAAAGATAAAATGGCAAAGATAAGGGGAAGTATAATAGTTAATGTTGATAAATGCAAAGGATGCGAAGTATGTATGGTTTCGTGTCCTACAGGCACCATCTCGATGGCAAAGGAGGTGAATGGAAAGGGATACAACTACGCGTTTCCTGCAAATCCTGAGCTCTGTATTGGTTGTGCAAATTGCGCTATGGTTTGTCCTGATGGTGTGATAACAGTATATAAAACAAAAATATAGGCAGCCAATGGAAAAGGAATTAAGATTAATGAAGGGCAATGAGGCGGTTGCAGAAGCTGCAATTCGTGCCGGAGTAGATGGCTATTTTGGATACCCTATTACACCTCAGACTGAAATTATTGAATATCTGATGGAAGCAAATCCTTCTCAGACAACTGGTATGGTGGTGCTTCAGGCTGAGAGTGAAATTGCCGCTATTAATATGGTATATGGGGGAGCAGCCTGCGGTAAAAAAGTGATGACTTCATCATCATCACCGGGCATAAGTCTTAAACAGGAGGGCATCACCTATATCGCCGGTGCCGAACTGCCCTGTCTGATTGTTAATGTCGTAAGGGGAGGCCCTGGTCTTGGAACTATCCAACCTGCACAATCAGATTATTTTCAGTCGGTTAAAGGTGGCGGACATGGCGATTATCACCTTATTGTACTGGCACCTGCTTCAGTTCAGGAGATGGCGGACTTTGTCGATCTTGGTTTTGAGCTGGCTTTTAAATACCGCAATCCTGTTTTGATGCTCTCTGATGGTGCAATAGGGCAGATGATGGAAAAGGTTTATCTGAGTCCGCAGAAGGAGAGATCAAAAGTATTTCCCGACTGGGCCACAACCGGAAAACCGGCGACAAGGGAGAGAAATATAATTACCTCACTTGATCTTGATCCGAATGGCCAGGAATTATTCAACAGAAAATTAGTAGCTAAGTACGATAAGATCAGGGAAAAAGAGGTGCGTTACGAGGAGTTTCAGTGTGAAGATGCTGAATACCTGTTGGTTGCTTATGGCACAAGCGCAAGAGTATGTCAGAAATCAGTACAACTTGCACGGGAACAAGGCATCAGAGTTGGCTTATTGAGACCGATAACACTATTCCCTTTCCCAACAAAAAGGATTAATGAACTTGCCGACAGAGTTAAAGGTATTTTATCGGTGGAGATGAGTGCCGGACAGATGGTGGAAGATGTGCTTCTGGCAGCTAATGGAAAAGTACCGGTATGGCACTTTGGAAGAATGGGAGGTATAGTTACAACACCTGAAGAGGTGATTGAAAATCTGAAATCAAAAATTATAGGAGGTTAAGATATGGCTGAAGCTACCGGAATAAAGGAAATAATAAAACCAGAAAATCTGGTTTATAAGAAAACTAAGCTTATGACAGATAATACTCTGTCGTACTGTCCGGGCTGTGGACATGGAACTGCCCATCGGATCCTTGCAGAAGTTATTGATGAGGAGGGTCTGCAATCCCAAACAATAGGGGTGTCACCTGTTGGATGTTCTGTCCTGATGTATAATTATCTCGATGTTGACATGCAAGAGGCTGCACACGGTCGTGCTCCCGCTGTTGCCACAGCTATTAAGCGACTATTGCCCGATAAGTTTGTATTCACATACCAGGGCGATGGGGACCTTGCAGCTATCGGTACATCCGAGACTATTCATGCCTGTAACAGGGGCGAAAACATCCTGATCATTTTCATTAATAACGGGATTTACGGAATGACAGGAGGGCAGATGGCTCCAACGACACTTGAAGGGATGAAAACATCAACATCGCCGTACGGAAGAGATGTCAAAACCATGGGTAACCCACTTAAGATGACCGATATAGTTGCAACTCTTCCAGGAACTTACTACGTTACACGGCAGAGTGTTCATACTCCGGCTAATGTTCGTAAGACAAAGAAAGCTATAAGAAAAGCTGTTCAATACCAGAAGCTTGATAAGGGAACCTGCTTTGTTGAAATAGTCTCAAATTGTCCTTCGGGTTGGAAAATGACTCCGGTCCAGTCAAATAAATGGATGGAGGAAAATATGTTCCCGTTTTACCCTCTCGGAGATATGAAAACTCCGGAAGAATAGTCAATACATATTAATTAAAAAATTCTTGAGAAAATGACTGAAGAAATAATTATAGCCGGATTTGGTGGACAGGGTGTCCTGTCGATGGGTAAAATTATGGCATACTCTGGTGTGATGCAGGATATGGAAGTAAGCTGGATGCCATCTTACGGACCGGAAATGCGTGGCGGAACAGCAAATGTCATCGTTATCATCAGCAGCGAGAGGATCAGTTCACCCATAATCAAACGTTTTGATACGGCAATAATCCTCAACCAGCAATCGCTCGATAAATTTGAGAGCTCAATCAAACCCGGAGGGGTGCTTATCTACGATAGTAATGGTATTACGAGGCATCCTGAACGAAAAGATATTACAATCTATAGCGTTGATGCAACTGAAGAGGCTTCAAGAATGAACAGTCCAAAAACCTTTAACATGATTGTTCTCGGCGGTTTCCTTAAAGTGAAACCTATAGTTAAACTCGATAATGTTATTAAAGGTTTGAAAAAATCCCTGCCTGAAAGATATCATAACCTGATACCTATGAATGAAAATGCCCTTACCAGGGGAATGGAAATTATAACAGAGGTTCAGAAAGCTAAATAATCATTCATAATCCGGCGTTTATTTCCGGAACTACTCTTTTTGCAGCCGGACCAGTTCCGATGTGAGCAAAAGCAGGTATTCCAATTGTTAACTTTTTCCTATTTCCCTTTCCTCCACTGCCTAATAACATTACTGAAAGGGAATATCGTATTCGGTTTTTTCGGAGAGAAGATACCCTCATTAACAGCCTTAATATCTTCAATGGTATAGAATGCTTTTGGGTTGAACCGGTTAATAACATCCAGAACATTCGCGAGTTCATTTCTCTGAACAATAGTATATATCAGATGCACCTTCTCCCTTGCCCCATGTGCTTCTACCACTGTTGCTCCATAACCGCTTATGTTAAGAATCTGTACTAGTTCCGGCCCCCTCTCGTGTGCGAATACCCTGATCATCTGGATCCCCATCGCAAGTTTTTCTTCAATAATCATCCCGACAAAGTTTCCTGTAGCGAAACCAGCGGCATACGCGATATAATTCACATAGTTATCGAGGTTCTGCATTATCTTGCTTATGGCTGTTATCCATATCAGCACTTCAAAAAATCCGAGAATGGGAGCAATGTTCCTCTTCCCTTTCGATACGAAAATTATGCGCATTGTACCGATCGATACATCGCATATCCTGGCCATAAAGATCAACAGGGGCATCAGCACATAGCTGAACAGGTCGGAATCAAAGAATGAGGTTTCCATGATGGTACAAATTAATATGGAAACAAATATAAGAATAAAGGTACAACGGTGCAAAGGCACAACAGGCCGGAATGACGGTTACGCTGGCATTGTATATGGGAGCGAAGCAACGAAGCAATCCGTCACCACCGGGCGCAAACAATCTAATGAAGTACCATTACGCCCTTAAGTCAAATGACATATTAAACATTTCCATTTATTAATTGTTAATTTGTAAACTCGCCATGCATGATGAATCTATATAAATATTACTTTTGATAATTAATTTAAACCAAAACAGATAAGAATATGAAATTGAGCAAACTGGCTATTCCGGTGATCCTGACATTAGTACTTGGGATTGGTATTGTTTCGTGTACCGGTAAAACAACGAAAAAGAATATGCACACCGGCGTGGAATATTACAGAAACCTGCAATTCAGTGAGACACCCTACGATATTGAAAAAGGAACTCACCCGCTTTCCTCTGATGAAGCTACGGCTATAAACAGTTATAAATTTACTTATGATAATTCAAGCCGCCTTTTGTCTGTGGAATTTGTCCGGAATAATGTGCTTCTTGGCTATTCATCAATGGGAGGCGCTGCAAAAATAGTTTATGAATATAAAGCTAATAAGCAGATTAAGCATTATTTCAACAAGAATAATGAACCGATTGAGTCCGCTGGGGTATTTACTGCTGAGTATTCTCTTGATGCAAATGGTGATCGCACTGGTCTTATGTTTTTAGATAAAGATGGATTAATGATAGAGAACAGGAACAAAATCCATAACTGGACATGGAGTATACTTCCTGATGGAATGGTTAGGGAGCTCAGATATAATCTTGCAGGCGAAGAGACTGTAATGAACCCATTCTGTCCGTTTTTTGAACTCAGGTTTACTTATAACGAAAAAGGTTATGTGACAAAAATGGCAAATTATAAGGCCGACACTCTTTACAATTGCACAGCTGAAAACTGCGGTGACATTGGCGTCTCTTATTTTAATTTCAATCCAAACGAGTATGGCGATGTTGAAAGTTTTGCTGTATTTAATGTAATCGGTCAAATGTCAAATCTTTATTCGGGCTGGTCAAAACGTATTAACAAGTTTGATGAGAACGGTTACGTTCTGGAGACTGTGTTTTTTGATCAGGATGATGAATATGTTGCAGGAAAGCTTGTTCCTGTAACACAGAATGTTTATGACAATCATGGTGCACTTATTGAAGTTAAGAACATGGACAAAGACAGGAATATCATAAACCACCCTGAAACAGGTGTTGCCATTACGGAATACAAATATGATGAACTGGGTAACCGTATTGATACTCTCAAATATGATAAGGACAGAGTTCCTGTAAAGATCTGACCATTTCGAAAATAAATTAGAGATGCAGAAACAATATTATACGATATTCTTTTTTTTACTACTTGTTTTTCTTTCACTTACATGATGCTCTGGAAATAAAACAGAAAAGAAAAAAGAAGTAGTACAGGAAAAGGAGGTTAAAAAACCCTTGTTAATTGGAAATGAGACTTCATTATTGTTAAAAGATCTTGAGGAAAATGGCGATTATGTTAATAGCCAGGAGTTTCCATCCCTTATCAAAGCTTCTATAGTTAATGAAAGTCTCGATAAAAATATTCTTGTAATTGACCTGAGGTCATCAAAACAGTTTTCTGAAGGTCATATAAAGGGTGCAGTTAATAAGAAATTTGAAGAACTGCCAGGTTATTTCGAGACCGGTATTAAACCATTTGAGTATGACAAGATAATAATGGTTTGTGAAGATGGACAGGCATCAAGTTATACAACTTCTCTGCTTCGACTGATGGGCTATGGTAATGTATATTCAATGCGATGGGGCATGAGCGCGTGGAATAACAAGTATGCACAGGATGGGTGGCTTAAAGGTGTTTCCGGGAAATATGAAGCCAACCTTGAGAATAAAGTAAATGAAAGACCTTCTTTAATAGGTATGCCTGAGCTTAAAACAGGAATGACCAGCGGGGAGGAGATCGGAGCAACAAGGTTCCGGAAATTATTTGAAGAGGGGATAAGGAATATCCTTATTACAGCTGATGAAGTACTCTCCAATCCGCAAATATATTATATTATTAATCTGGAGAGGAAAGATAAATATGAGGATGGACATATTCCTGGTGCGGTAAGATATAAACCGGAAGGTACACTTGGATTTACCGGGGAAATGGCATCTATCCCTACTGACAAAACAGTGGTCGTTTATTGCGGAACGGGACATAACTCAGGATTCGCAACAGCCTACCTGCGTTTGTTTGGTTATGATGCAAGGACTCTGAAATATGGCAATAACAGTTTTATGTATGACAAGATGGTAAGGCAGAGAACTGCTTTGTCGTGGCTCCCATTTACAACCGCAGATGTTAATAATTTCGTGGTTGTAAAATAATTTTTCTGACTTTTCTGATGCTTAATGTTCCGGTCTGATTAGCGTATCTGGCCGGAATTTGCTTTTAAAGACTTCATTATCGGCATCATTGGTTAGAATATATATATTCTTGTAACCCATCTGGCTGAGAATCATCCATATCCTCGCAGAAACAGCCGTCTCAGTTGAGAAAAGCAGAACGGGTCCATCATGGTTTCGGATAATATTAAGATATTTTTTACAAAGAATTGAGTCTGAAGGTATATTAAGTTCATCTCTTGTAATCCCGTTAATTCCACTGCCTCCATCATCCAGATTAAGAAAAAGTTTTTCTCCGGAAAGAGTTCCTGTTTTTTCTATCGTAATTATATTTGATCTCATTGCCGATGGCTCTGCCCATTTTTTTGCATCACTTTTAAAATGGTTTGTACCGAATGATCTGAAAAGTACCAGGATCAATATTGGAAGTACAACAGCAATTACTACCTTATAATTCTTTATTAAACTCATACTTTCTCCTTTCTCCTACATATTTACTCACATCCTCCGTCAAGTTTTTTTGCAGCGACACGTTTAGATTCAATGAATTTCAGTTTCAAACTATCGGGCAGACTATTTATTTCATTAAACATTTTCCTGGCTCTTGTCCTGGTCTCAAACAGAGCATTTTCTCTGGCTGATATCCTTTCTCCCTTGAAGCTGCTGTTCATAACAGTGTTGAACCATTCATTAAGACCACCCTTCATTACATAGATATTATTATAATTCAATCCCGTTGCAATTACAAGTGCGTAGTTTGAATCAAAATCACCATTGGAATAAAAAATGTATTTAATATTTTCATTATTCAGGAAGCTGCCGGGGTCATTATCAAGGAGTTCATCGTAACGAATATTTACTGACCCCGGGATATTCATAGACCTGAATTCTTCGGGCGACCTGAGGTCAATAACCTGAACTGTACTATCTTCTGATATCACGAATCTTGCTACCTGATCAACAGTGAAATAAGTTTTTTCGTCAAGTACTTCAGACAGTAACCTATGAGGTTTCACGTTAAATGACCTGTTTCCCGAAAGGGGCAGTAAAGCAAGAATAAACCCCAGGCTTAAAAGTCCGACTGAAAATTTTTCCCTGATATTCATCTCATTAATAATTAAATTTCGTTGGTTATATCAGGTCGTGCGAATCTCTTTTCTGCGGCCTCTGCAAGCCAGAACATTGCCACTGCAGCAATTATAAGAAGAAAAATAAACAGCCCGGGTGAAATACCCATGACCTCATTTATTTTGATTGGTCCTTTGTAAGAACCGTTAGTTAAGTTCTGAATAAAAGGGTATGTTTCTGCAAAAAGAAATGCTCCGGTGAGTCCGCCTGCAAAAAAAACCATCGCATCAATTTTACCGATTGAGAGTGCGCTTAATCCTGTACCGGGACAAAATCCGCCCATAATAAAGCCGGCACCCATTATAACACCGCCAACTATTGATGAAGTAACATAAAATTCGTTCACGAAGACCATATTCAGATTGAGCAAACCGAAGAAGCTTAATAGCTGTGATCCTATGAGAGCAACAATTGCTGCGGTAAAGAACACCTTTATAACAGTTGTATCGTACCCGTAAAACATTCCTGCCAGTTTTCGGCTCGAAGAGAACCCGGCCTGTTCGAGAGAAAATCCGAAACCTATGCCAATCAGCAGCGCTATTAGCAAATCGAGCCATTCCGGCATTGATATTAATGATGATATGGGTCCCATGGTAATTACTTTGTTGTTATGTTGTTATGTTGTTAT
>JAPLEB010000036.1 GCA_026391555.1 Bacteroidia bacterium
ATGCCACCCGACATCATTGAAACTTCGATATTGTTTCCTGCCTGCGACATGGCATAGAATGACTGTACCATACCTATAACTGTTCCAAGAAATCCAAGCATTGGTTCTGCTCCGGTTATAGTGGCAAGTGTCGGGAATCCTTTTTCAAGCTTGGAAATTTCAAGTTTTCCTACATTTTCGATTGCCGTGCTTATATCATGCAATGGTCTTCCCAGACGAGTTATCCCTTTTTCAACCATCCTTGCAGAAGGACTCTCAGTCGATTTACAAAGAGCCACCGCAGCATCTATTTTACCATCATGAATATAGTCTTTTATCCTGTTCATAAAGTTCATATCTTCTTTAGTAGCTTTCCTGATAACATAATATCTTTCAATAAAGATATAGGCTGCAATAAATGATAAAAGTATAATAGGTATCATTACCCATCCTCCTTTAATAGCAAGGTCAAGAAGTGTCAGTTTCATCTCGCCTGCTTTTTCGACAGGAACAGAACCACCCTGTAAAATGAGCTGTATAAACGCCATATTTTTCTTTTTATTAATTAATTTCTAACTATTACTTTAATGATCATTAAAAAGGTTGTTTTCACGTGCGAAGTTATTAAAAAACGTAATTATACCCTGTTCTATTATGCCGGATTAATAACAATGGTGAAAAATTTATTAACTAAAAGTATCAATAAAGTACTGAAAAATTATTTTTCCTTTATCATTGATTCATCCTCCTTCTTTATTTCAGCTTTGATTTTTTTCCTGAATAAATCAGACAACTTATCAAAATCCTGTTGGAAGAATATCCCTATGCCCTGAGTATAGGGCTCAGTCCTTCCCGTATATGGATTGTTATACCTGTTAAAGACCTTAAAACTGATCTTGCTGTCTGGAATTTTGTATACAGCATCAAAGTCACCGGTAATCGGATTATTATTATTAGTAATGCCGGCACCCTTGCCATCAATATTACCATTTATATTGCCATTAATCACTACTTTATCGTTCAGCAGCTGAGTTGATAAAGCAAGCTGAACCTCATTTGAACTAATATTTTTTGTTCCTGGAAGGTAACCAAAACCAATATCAAAGTTGTTACTGATCTGTGATAACCAGTTGCTTAACTGGTTTGAAAGCATTTCAGTAGTTGTAACCGCCATTGCTGACGTTGCAGTAGGAGAGCTTGATGACGAACCGAATGATGGATCGGCAATAAAACTATTCATTACCAGCAAGTAAAGAAACTGGCGGCTTAATTCCTCTTCCGTTGAAATAGCATTTCTCAGGTATGTTCTGGTCTTTTCATCAGCTGTTGGCAGATAAATATCGAATCCTACTATCGGATTGAACAGCTTCCCGGTCAGGCTAAGTTGGCACTCAACAGGTATTCTTTCTTTGGATCTTTCATTATCCAGAACCAGGATATCATAGAGTGAGGCCTTAAGCTTATAAATGGCTTTGATGTCAATTTCCGCATTATCAAGATCTCCATTAAATATTATTTTTCCTCCATTTTCCACGGTGAAGGATTTATTTAAAACATTGCCAAGAGTAAACAGATAATCCCCGTCTTCGATCATATAATCACCTGAAATTCTGAAATCACCATTTTTATTGAGATTGATATTCAGATTCCCTGATCCGTGACCTTTTATAACATCACCATTTTTTGAGTCGAAAATGAGCTGGGCCTCAGCGTCAGGGGTGACTTCAAGATCGAAGTTCAGATCCATCCCGGTCTGTTTTGCAGGAGCAGGAGTAGGTCTGATGCCATCAATACCAGGTTCTTCTTTTTTACCCGAACTCGAGTCAACAAAGGTGATGAAGGAATATTCCGATACTGAAAGACCTTTATTCAGGGGGATAAAAAATTTTGTGTTTTTCCCTGTTTTGGCTGAAATATCGAACGATAATGAATTTGCTCCACTTTTTATTGTTGTAACTCCTGAGGCATAAGCTGTGCCATAAAATAATTGATTATCCTTCGGTTTTGTATTAAGTACCAGGCATTCGTTTGTATTTATTATGAGATCGGCGCTGTAATCATGTAAGTTCTTATGATTAACTGAACCAGTGAGAGTAGCAATATTCCCTTTTTCGTCAGTGAGCCTGATATTATTGAAATTAAATCCGTTCCTGTCGAACCTGATTGTGTCGTTCATTTTGTATTTTGTCTGTAGATAATTGATTTTCATTGAGGCATTTTCGGCCATCACGGCTCCTTCCAGAACAAGTTTGCCTGGTTCTACGGATAAGTTCACATTGCCGGAAGCTAATCCGCTTATATCAGAAGCAAATACTTTTAGCAAAGGATTAAGAAAATCTAATGGTAATTTAGTGGCTTTGCCGGAAAGGTCTGTTTTTGAAGTTCCAGGATCATAAGTACCTGCAACATCAAACATTTTTACACCACCCAGATTATTGCTGGCATTGATCTTTGCAACTTTTCTTGCTTTATCCCAGGCTGAGACAATGGAAACATTACCATACTCAATTTTAAGAATAGAAAAGTTGCTCACTATTATATTACTTTCGAGTAACAGGTCTTTGTAAACATTTGTCAGAAGGATTTTTCCATTCAGACTACCTGTTATATCAAAAGGAAGCTTGTTTGGGTCATTATAGTTCTTCTGATTTCCAATATAGTTCAGTGGTGCAATATCAATTCCTTTAAATTCCAGATTCAATGTATCGGCAGGATCTTCTGAAACAGAACCATCAACAAGGTAATAACGGTCGTTACTTCTGATATAGAGTTTATTAATATCAATTTTATTTGAATCGAGCATGATAGATGATTGACTGATCTTCCAAAGGTTATTTCTTGAATAGATATCAGTTGAATCAATATTAATTGTCAGAATTGCATTTCTTTTTCCACTGCTCATTTTTGCAATTATGCCTCTTGCAACAAAATTCCCCCGGTCAAGGTTTTTATCCTTGTTATCCCAATCAACCGTAAAAATGAAATTATCAGGTTTTGTCCTAAGTTCAACAGAGAAACCTTTAAGTTCAGATTGGCCCAAAAGGGAAAGAGATGAACTGTTTATGTCAACTGATAGTTCATCTCCTGAGATATTTGCATCAAGGGAAAAGTCATTGAAAACATTATTTTTTATGGTCAGTAATTTTGCTTTTCCTCCGATACTGATTGCACTATCGGGAATAATGGCCCCCCGGATATAGCTTCTATCAGCTAATAATATTCCTGTTCTGAAAAAACTGTTAATCTTATCTGTGTTTTTAAAGGTAATTTCAAAAGTGAAATTGTTCTTTTTCAGCTCATTGCGCCGTACCATTGCAGGAAATTGAGATGGCATAAGGGTTGCAAGAGTAGATTTAATCAGAGCTCCGATAGCAGCAAAACTATAATAGCCCTTTATATCCGCATCCACAAAATCGGTACGAAGACTTAAAACAGGCTTGTTATTGTCTGTATAGGTTCTCATGGAGAAATCATTAAGCTCAAGCTTGTTGTTATATTTTTTAAAACTGGAATTTAGAAGTTTTATTTCACCATCAAGGTTATCTATACTATTGCCTTTAAAGTTAGACGCAAGAAGCACAGAAAGTGACGAAGTAGTGTCAAGCCTGTCAAAATGCAGTTTATACAGATTGGCATTAGCTATATTTAAAGTAAAATCAAATTTGGGCAACTCATCTTTGAAATTCAACAATCCCATAAGATCGAGTTTAATATTCTCATCAACGATGTTTACTCTTCCGTCCCATATCTTCTCTGTAAAAAAACCGTTCAGGGTAATATTCCGGTATTTATACCTGTTTATTTCAATACTGTCAATTTTGCCTGTCAGGTTTCCGGCAAACTTTTTCAATGAGTAAGCAAAACCGTCAACATTGAATTGGGTGCTGAGTTTTCCTAATAATTCAGGATTACCGGTAAGTTCTCCCAGGTCAATATCACTTCCTGTGAGAAGGCCCTTTATCCTGTATTTGTTCGATTCTTCAGGCCGGAATGATATATCGGTCCGGATATTTCCCAGGTTTGATCTGATCCTCCCATACGTTACAAAATCTGTTATAAATCCGGTAAAGCTGCCATCAAAAGCGATATTTCCCATTTTGTTAAGAACCTCAGGGACAATTATATACCCTTTTCCGGGAATTTTAATCTTCTCAATGTCTTTTGCATTGGTTTTAAGGCTATTAACGCTGATAAATATAAATGTATTTTCTATTTTCGGGAGCCCTGAAAAATCAAAGTCACAACCAAGAGAAGTGTAGTCCCTGTAAGCTAACTCGATATTTCTGCCTCTTAATTCCGATACTGTACCATATACTTTGCCTGATAACCAGACCGACTCATTTATTTCATTTGAGAATGGAATAAAATATTGAAGATCAGAAGTATTTATAAGTGATTTTTCGAGCAAAATATCGAGTTTTACCTCTTCTGTGAATCTTTTAAATGAAGAGGATGAATCAGCAATTAGCCCAAATTTTGAAATATTTAAAATGCTGCTGTCGCAGTTAAAATAAGCAGAGTTAAATAGGATTTCCTGCTTTGCTAAAAGCACAGAGCTGCTCATCCTTTTTACCGAAAAACCACTCGACTCGTTAAATCCCAGGTGGTAAATGCTAAAGGAAGTAGTGTCATTTTGTATTTTTAAGTCTTCAATGATACCGTTTATCTCTTTAAAATTCAGGTTATTAAAATCTATTTTAGTTTTACTTCTGAGGCCGGTATGATTAATAAGAGAAAACCTGGCATCACTTATATCGATCTGGTCAATAGAGAATTTGCTTTTAGATTTTTTTGTAGAGTCAGAAGGATTTTTGAAAAGATCCATGTACGATGTAAGATTCATGATTCCGGTGGAATCTGTTATGAACTTCAAAACAGGTTTGATCAATGTAACTCTTCCAAGCCTGAATGACTTATTTCGTATATCAATTCTCCTGATGCCTATTGTAACTTTTTGAGAAAATATGAGAGTATCTTTATTCTTATCTTTAATTAGAATGTCATCAATAATTAATCTATTAAAAAATTTATATTCAACCTTACCCAAAGATATGGTTGATATAATTTTGTTAGAAAAGTGTTTGGTAACCCTGTTTACAAGAAAAGTCTGAACTTCGGAATTCTGTAAAAGCAGGTAAAGGACAGTTGGGAGCATAATAATGACCCCGGCAATAATAATAAAATACTTAAGAGATTTTTTAATATTTTTGACCATCGGAAAGAGTTAAAAAATCAATAATCAAAATAACCTAAAATATACCGAATAACAAAGTATTGATGGCAGTTACAATATTAGCGATAGAATCGTCGTGTGATGATACCTCGGTTGCAGTTATCAGGGATGGTTACGTTCTTTCCAATCTTATTGCAAGCCAGGATATTCACGTGTTGTATGGAGGCGTTGTTCCTGAGCTTGCATCAAGAGCTCACCAGGCTAATATTGTACCTGTAACTCATCAGGCGATAATTAAAGCAGGAATAAAAGCGGAAGATATTAATGCCGTTGCTTTTACCCGGGGACCGGGACTTCTTGGTTCACTCCTGGTTGGAACCTCTTTTGCAAAAGGCTTTGCCCTTGCGCAAAATATTCCTTTGATAGAGGTAAATCATCTTCATGCTCATGTTCTTACGCATTTCATTCTTGAAAAGGATAGGGAGAACCGGTTACCCTCTTTCCCCTTTCTATGCCTGCTCGTTTCAGGTGGCCATACACGTATTATTGTAATGAAAAGTCATTTGGAGATGGAAGTTATTGGAAACACAATTGATGATGCCGCAGGCGAGGCCTTTGATAAATGTGGCAAAGTAATGGGCTTCCCGTATCCGGCAGGCCCGTTTATCGATAAGTTAGCCAGCGAGGGAAACAGGAATGCTTTCAGCTTTTCCAAACCTTTTGTTAAAGGTCTTGATTTCAGTTTCAGTGGCTTAAAGACAAATTTTCTCTATTTCCTCAGAGACAGGATAAAAGATGATCCTGATTTCATTGAAAATAATAAAGCTGATTTGTGTGCTTCTCTTCAGCATGTGATAGTTAGTATTCTCATTGGGAAACTGACAAAAGCTGCAATACAAACCGGAATAAGAGAGATAGGAATTGCCGGGGGAGTCTCTGCAAATTCAGGTTTAAGGAATGGAATGAAAGAAGAAGCTGAAAAGAGAAAATGGAACCTGTTTATTCCTGAATTCTGGTATACGACAGATAACGCCGGAATGATTGGAATTACCGGATATTATAAATATCTTAGAGGTGAATTTTCAGGTCATGATGTAACTCCTTTGGCGCGATATTAATTATTATCCTAAATATTTTTGAAAAGGGATATCTCAATCAGCAATTTGAATAACCTTTTTTTTAAGAGATTCAATTAATGAAAGGTGTTTTATATTTAAAAATTATTAAATTAGGGACAAATTATTTGTGATGGAGGAGTTGCGGATTTTACCGACAAAAAATACGCCGGATATCATGTTAAATCCTGAAGGTATGATTCGCATCAGGGGACGTTCAATTCATGAGAACGTTACTGATTTTTTTGCACCTGTTGAAGATTGGGTTAGCGGATATATTGAAGTTCCGGCCGAAGTTACCTGTGTCGATATAAATCTTGAATATTTTAACAGCGCCAGTGCCAAAGTATTTATACATCTGTTGCAGAAAATTACTTATGTCGCGCTGAAACATAAGAAATTTATTTTCAATTGGTATTATGAAGATGGTGACGAAGACATCCTTGAACGTGGAGAATACTTTTCTTCAGTTCTTGATATTCCATTCAATTTTATTAAGATCCACTGATCTTTAAGAAAGTTTGATCTATGTCAAATATTGATTTTCAATTTGCCAGAGGATCAACGACTCTTCCCATGAAAAGTATGGAATTGGTAGTTGTCTCTCTTATAATGTAAAGGAAGGAATGATCAACATTAAGGGCAAAAGGATTAAGAGGCATTGATGTTAAGCCAACATCAACAATAGTTGCAGCGGCAGCTTCAGTCCCCTCTTCATTTGTTTCAATAAATGCCTGGTGTGTGACGTCGTTTATAAGCAGATCGATATCCGAAATATTTGAAAAATCTGCATTACCAGTAAAGGCAATTCCCATGCCCATGTTGGTTAAAACGTCCTTAAGTTGCTTCTTATAACCATATTTGAAACGTGGAAATGTAAGGTCAGTCTTTCTTTCGCCCATCTGATTTATCCATCCCTTGAAATTATTGTCATTTAGTAACGGAATTATTCCATTTACCTCGTTGTAATCGTCAGGTAGAATGACATCCATTACAAAATTGCCTTGTCCATACGGAAATTCTGCAAGCACAAATTTATCACCTGTAAAAATCTTAAAATCAGCAGTTTGCTTCATCATCTGGACCTCAACTGTTAACTCACCCGGCTTATAAAATGACCTTTGGACAGTATTCTTAACATCGAATTGAGATTTCCATTTTCCTTTAAAATAGATTGCATTGATCAGGAGCATCACAGTGTTGTCATTCAATTTGTCAACCATATTCTTTATCAATCCATTAGTCTTACTTTCAATCCAGTTGTTAATCTGTTCCGGAGCCAATTGGTCAGCTATATCAAATGATTTTGATTCAGCGTTATAGAATCCTGTAAGGATATCGGTGAATGGAGTTTTTACAACAAAATTATTTTCGGTCCAAACGGAATTGGCAATCGATATAAGAACGCGTTTATCGACATTAAGGAGTTCCTCCGAAAGATTTTTATATGAGTTATTAATAATTTCAGGAGTTATCCCATTCACCCGTAAGGCTTCCAACATGGCATCACGTGTAGCTCCGTTGGCACCGTTTAGTGTCATTGAAAGGGCATAGGAAATGCTGAGCGGGGAGATGATAATATTCTCGGACCCTCCTGAATTCTCAATCACTTTTTTGAAAATATCGAAAGCAAATGAATTTTCCGATTCAATGAGGGAAACCTGGTCTGCAGTAAGATTTATTGGAACAGGATCAGATGGGAAAATTTCATCGGGTTCTTTGCTGCACGATAAAAATATGAAAGGGATTGTGAATGAAAACACAACAGCGGTTTTGAAAATATTGTTTTTCATTATACTATCGTTTGAAGGACAAATAGAATTGAATTATTTTGATCCGATTAAGCTTAGTCCGGGTCATGACAAGAAAAGCCTCAAAAATCATGCCATATGACTATGATTTCCATTTATGCTTTTTTGAAGTCTCCTGATATGCTTTGAGATAAATAAATGATACCACGAAAAAAATCATACCAAGTAAAAGAAGCATAATGAAAGCAAAAACTGATGGTTTTTCCAGACCCGGGAAAGGGTGTCTCAGCCTGAAGATATATCCATAGACAGTACAGATAAGAACCATAATTGAGATCACAAAACTGAAAATGATTGTTGTACCATCAAAGATCCTGGTAGTTTTGTAAAACCTGGTATTTTTAAAGGTACTATATGATGTCCGTGCATATACTTTAGCACGTTTACGCGACCGGTCCTGCCGGTATTTTCTCCAATCCTCCATAGCCTGATGATATGCCTGATCATCAGATTTTATCTTTTCGTGATTTGCCATAAGAAATTCGTAGGCTTCGGTTATGCTGATAAAAAGGTCTTTAGCATCTGGGGATGGATTAATATCGGGATGGTAAAGGCGTGCTTTTTTCCTGTAAGCTTTTTTAATCTCTTCAACCGAAGGATCAACAGGCAGGCCTAATATTTCGTAGTGATTAGTTAGTGTCATATTTGCCTGAATAAGAAAATATTACACAATTCCGGTGAAGCCCATGAATGCCATCGCAAGGATTCCGGCTATGACAAGTGAAATTGACACTCCCTTCATTCCTTTTGGAATATCAACTAACTCTAATTGTTCTCTGATACCCGCGAGAATAACAAGGGCAAGGCCGAAGCCGATTGCGGTAGATGCACCGAAAACAACTCCTTCAATCAGATTGTAGTCTTTTTTAATAACAAGGATGGCTACACCAAGAACAGCACAGTTTGTCGTTATCAACGGAAGGAAAATTCCAAGTGCCTGGTATAGCGGCTGACTTACCTTTTTAAGAATGATCTCAACCATCTGAACCAATGCAGCAATAACAAGGATGAATGTTATAGTCTGCATGAAGCCGATTCCCAGTTTATTCAATACATATATCTGAATAAGATATGTCGCCATAGTTGCAAGAACTATTACGAAGGTAACGGCGCCTGCCATTCCCAGAGCTGTATTTACCTTATTCGAGACGCCCAGAAAAGGGCATATTCCAAGGAACTGGGCAAGCACAACGTTATTTATTAATACAGCAGATATTATTATTAAAATGTATTCCATTTTTTTCTTTTTAGGTTCTTTTTATCCGGTTAATAAGAGCAATAAGATACCCTAGAGCCATGAACGCTCCGGGAGCCAGAATAAATACCAGAATGCCATCGCCTGCTATAAATTTATGCCCGAATAATGATCCGCTTCCAACTATTTCGCGGAATGCTCCAAGAATACCGAGGGCCATTGTAAATCCTAATCCCATTCCGGCGCCATCAATTAATGAAGAGAAAACTGAGTTTTTACAGGCATATGCTTCGGCACGTCCGAGCACAATACAGTTAACAACGATAAGTGGGATAAAGATACCAAGCTTTTCATATAATCCGGGTACATAAGCCTGCATTAGAAGGTCAACTACTGTCACAAAGGAGGCAATTATCACAACGAAAGCCGGTATTCTGACTTTATCAGGAATAACATTTGAAAGAAGTGAAATGACAACATTTGATCCTATAAGCACAAACGTAGTGGCGATTCCCATCCCCATTCCATTTAAAGATGAAGAGGTTGTAGCCAGGGTAGGGCAGGTGCCCAGTACCAGGACAAGTATGGGGTTTTCTTTGAAGAAACCCTTGGTAAAGTTTTGTAACTGATTCATTTCAGACCTCCTTTCTGTAAGGTATTATATGCACGATGAACAGCATCGCAAAAAGCTCTTGAACTTATTGTAGCTGCGGTAATAGCATCGACAGGACCACCATCTTTTTTTACTTTAAGGGAGAACTCAGCAGGGTTTTTATCGTTGAACTGATCCTTGAAAGCAGTTTCTGTCATCTTTGTCCCGAGACCAGGGGTCTCTTTCTGTTCCAGAACAGTGATGTTAATAATTGTTCCGTCAGGTTTAAAGCCTGCCATAAGACTGATATTGCCGCTGAAACCTTTTTTTGTGTATGTGTTCACAGCATAGCCGACTATTTCACCATCTTTTTTTGCAGGATACACATCCAGACTGTCTCCTTCATCCGTTGGCAGACGATACATCTCATCGTTCGGATTATTGTTAAATTCCGGTACAACCTGCTTTATAGCCGCCAGTTTCTTATTCAGAACCGAGAGCTCAATTGGAGCTTTTGTCATTTGGTAAACAAAGCCAAGGCATGTAGATGCTCCCAGTGATATAAGTGTCAGCGAAAGCACCATATTCTTGAATGTTGATTCTGTCTTAGCCATTTTTTACCTCCTCACCAAATCGTTTTGGTTTTATATAAACATTCATAAGTGGTACAAATGCGTTCATAATTAGTATTGCAAAAGATACACCTTCAGGATATGAACCCCAGACCCTGATAACAACGGTAAGGATGCCGACACCACAACCATATATTATCATGGATTTAGGGTTCATCGGTGAAGTGACATAATCAGTTGCCATGAAGATAGCACCCAGAAGAACACCCCCTGCCAGTAAATGAAACATCGGATCAGCATTTTTTTCAGGATTGACCAGCCATAATATTGTTGTAAATACTGTCATGCTTCCGATAACCGAAACCGGAATATGCCAGGTAATTATCTTTTTAATAAGCATATATGCAAATCCTATAAGCAAAGCAATTGCGGCAACTTCTCCAATCGATCCTCCCATATTACCCAGGAACATCTGAATGGTTGTCGGAACTTTTTCCATCAATCGGGATAAAGATTCCCCGTTTTTTATTCCCTCTTTTATTATTGCCAGGGGTGTTGCGCCTGTTATGGCATCGGCATATCCGGTTTTTAATCCCGCAGGTATCGGCCAGCTCGTCATCTGCACAGGGAAAGAGATCAGCATGAAAACACGTCCGACCAGTGCAGGATTGAAAGGATTATTCCCTAATCCTCCGAAGGTCATCTTTGCAATACCAATTGCTACAAGGCTTCCTATAATAATGATGAAAACAGGAATATTTGATGGAAGGTTGAAAGCAAGAAGAAGACCTGTTACCATAGCAGATCCATCATTGATTGAGATTGGCTTTTTAAGTATAAATCTCTGTATCAGGTATTCGAACACAAGACACGATATCACTGAAGTAGCTGTTACAATAACAGCTCCGATGCCAAAATAGAAAACCGATGTAAACAGCGCCGGCATAAGCGCCAGAACAACACCGAACATCAGCTTCCTTGTCGTTTCTTCTCCATGTGTATGGGGCGACGGAGATATATTAAGAAGATTACTCATGAGTATGATTATGTAGCTTATTATTTCATATTTCGTTCACGGGCCATCCTGATAACCGATGACTTTCCAAGTCTGATATAGTCAAGTAATGGCCGGCCGGCAGGACAGGTATAGCTGCACGAACCACATTCCATGCAATCGGTTATCCTCTCTTTTTCAGCTCTTTCGAACAGACCTTTTTCAGAGAGTGACATCAGCAGAAATGGTTCAAGGTTAAGGGCACATACAGAAACGCATTTTGTACACCGGATGCAGGGATTGACTTTCGGCCGTTCTGACTCATTATGAGGAAAAAGAATTATTCCTGACGTCCCCTTTACCACGGGAACATCAATATTATTAATTGCTTTTCCCATCATAGGGCCACCATTCACGATCTTCCCTGTATCATTGGGCATACCTCCAGCAGCTTCGATAAGTTTGCTGACAGGTGTTCCCATTCTTACAAAATAGTTCCCGGGTCGTGTAAGCGATTTACCTGTTATTGTTACAACCCTTTCGAAGAGCGGTTTATTCTTCTGGACCGCTTCGTAAACTGCAAATGCTGTACCTACATTATGAACAACAGTACCTACGTCTAATGGAAGATGACCTGATGGCACCTCTCTGTTAATCAAGGCTTTAATGAGTTGCTTTTCAGCTCCCTGAGGATATTTAACTTTAAGAGCATGTACCGTTATTCCTTTGAACCCCGTGGCAAGTTTTGTCAGATGGTCGATTGCATCAGGCTTATTGTTTTCAATACCAATCTTTGCTCTATCAACATTAAGCGCTTTCATAAGTATTGTAACCCCGATGAGAATTTCTTCTCCTCTTTCAATCATCAAACGGTGATCAGAAGTCAGATATGGTTCACATTCAACGCCGTTAATAATTAACAGATTACATTTTTTCCCTGCCGGTACAGTCAGTTTTACATGCGAAGGAAATGTAGCACCTCCGAGACCTACAATACCCGATTCAAGACATCTTTTTGTGATCTCTTCGGGAGATAGCTTAATTACTTTGACTAATTCACTGTTCCTATCGATTGTTTCAATCCATTCATCACCTTCAACATCAATGAAAACAGCTGCCTGTTTATACCCTGTGGTATCGATTATTGTATCAATCTTATTGACCTTTCCGGATACTGAAGAATGAATATTGGACGACACAAAACCTTTATTGGTAGCTATTACCTGTCCTGTCTTTACATAATCGCCCTTGTAAACAATAGTTGTAGCAGGAGCCCCTATATGTTGAGAAATAGGAATTATAACGTTTTCAGGAATAGGAAGATACCCTATAGCTATATTGGCTGTTAGCTTGTTTTCGGGTGGATGAACGCCTCCCAGGGGAAATGTTTTCAACACAATTTTAATTTTTAGAATAAGTAATTTAATTATCCGTTTACAGTCTCAGTTTGAACTTCAGCCTTTGGTTTTCTTGGTGGAAAATTCAGCTCTATAATTGCATTGGTGGGGCACTCTGTTACACATTTTCTGCAGAATGTACATTTTTTCGCATCAATGTAGGCAAGATTATTTTCGATTGTTATTGCACCAAACTCACAAACTTTAAAGCATTTGTTACAGCCAATACATGCTACTTTACAGGCTTTCCTTGCCGGACCTCCCTTATCACAATTTGAGCATGCAACAAATATCTTCCTGTCTTTCTTTGCCTTTTTACGAAGTTCAATAAGATTCCTGGGACATGCTTTTACACAGGCACCACAGGCTACGCATTTGTCGTCAATGATCACGGGTAACTCAGTTGCTGTGTCCATATACATAGCATCAAAAGCACAAGCTCTGACACAATCATCACTACCCAGACAGCCATAGCTGCAGTCAGTCTCTCCAATATATAGATTGTGTGATATTCTGCAATCTGATGCTCCGTTATATTTTGATGTACGTGGCCGGTATTCCGGTGTTCCGTTGCATTTTAAAACTGCAACAAGGGGATCTACAACAGGAGCAGTTTTTCCAAGTATTTTTGCTACCTGACCCATCACCTCAGCTCCGCCAACAGGACAATTGAGTCCTTCAAAAGAATCGGCTTTGACGAGTGCCTCTGCAAAATTTCTGCAGCCGGCAAAACCGCATCCACCGCAATTTGCTGCCGGGAGAACAGCCTGAACTTCATCAATTCTGGGATCTTCAAATACTTTAAATTTTTGAGCAACAAAATAGAGTATTACACCCGATATCAGTGCAAGAAGGCTCAGGCTTATAATTGTTATCAGAATCGTGGGGCTCATTAGTTAAGCTTTTAGCGTAAACGTAAATTTTTCATTAATCCGCTTCCTGAAAAAAGAGAGGGTTACATAATAAGGAATAAGAATTGCAAGTGAGGCTACCCCGGCAACTAATTCAGGGACCTTCGATGAGATTAAAACTATCAGAATTGCAATAACTGATATTAAGGGAAGAATATATCCAAGAAACAGGGCAGCATAACCCATCGATTGTTTCATAAGTATGGTAACTGTGTCACCCGGTTTCACTTTATAACTGCCGGCAACCTCTATAATTTTTTCTTCCTTTCCTGATATTGTACAGTATCCTTCCGCATGACACCCGGAACAGGCGGATTCAGCAGATATACTGACAGTAACATTTTTATCATCAACTTTCTGCACTATACCTTTATGATTAATAGTTCCGAAACTATCTGAATTCTTCATGAATTATCTTGAAAATTGCAATCCGCAAAATTAGTATTAATGGACGATTGAAAGATGTTTTTTATCAGTTTTTGGCTACGTGATATTATTTATTATGATTTTAAATAGCCATTCTTAACTTATATTACTCCACGATTGCCTCTGGCTGAAAAGCCGTTTTAGCTCAGTTCTGAATATAAGGTTTTGATTATCCTCCAGCAATGGATCTTTTGTCAGGATATCTTCAGCAATATATCTTACATATTCAATTAATTGTCCATCCTTACTAAGGCTGGCTATCTTCAGGTCAAATGGAATTCCGCTCTGTTGTGTGCCTTCAATGTCGCCCGGTCCTCTTAGTTGAAGGTCCGTTTCAGCAATTTCAAAGCCATCGTTGGTACTGATCATTACTTCAATCCTCTTAGCAGCTTCTCTTGATAATTTATCTGAGCTCATAAGGATGCAATATGACTGGTCGGCACCTCTGCCCACCCGCCCTCTTAACTGGTGTAATTGGGAAAGGCCAAATCTTTCAGCGCTTTCAATTACCATAACAGTTGCATTTGGTATATCAACACCAACTTCTATAACTGTTGTTGCAATCAGAATATGAGCATGGCCATCCTTGAATAGCTTCATTGATAACTCCTTATTAGCCGGAGTCATTTTTCCATGAACTATGCTGATGCAGTATTTCGGAGCAGGAAAAGCTCTTGAAATAGTATCCCATCCATCCTCCAGATCTTTATAATCCATCTTTTCAGATTCCCTGATGAGTGGATATACAATATATATCTGACGATGCTCAGCAATCTGGTTCCTTATAAATCCAAAGACCTTATTCCTTTCTGAATCAGTAAAATGCATCGTTTTTATCGGGATTCTTCCCGGAGGCAGTTCATCAATTACCGAAACATCCAGGTCTCCATACAGAGTCATCGCAAGGGTTCTGGGGATCGGAGTGGCAGTCATAACCAGAATATGGGGGGGATTGAGATTTTTTTGCCATAACCGTGCTCTCTGTGCAACACCGAACCGGTGCTGTTCATCAATAATCACCAACCCAAGATTACTGAATTGGACATTCTCTTCAAGAAGAGCATGTGTTCCGACTAATATATTAAGGGAGCTGTCAAGCAGCGACTCCGCTATAGATTTGCGTGATGTTTTTTTTGAGGAGCCGGTCAGGAGACAAATTTTGATATCTATCCCCGCGAGCAAATTACAGATAGTCTGATAATGCTGGATGGCAAGAATCTCGGTTGGCGCCATGATGCAAGCCTGGTAACCATTGTCTAATGCAATTAGCATACTCATAAGCGCCACCAGCGTTTTTCCGCTTCCGACATCACCCTGAAGGAGACGGTTCATCTGTTTGCCAGAACCTAGATCTTTTCTGATTTCTCTCATCACTCGCTTCTGAGCTTCTGTAAGAGTGAATGGTAAATTGTTGTAATAGAAATTATTAAAATTTTCGCCGACACTTGAAAACAAAAATCCATTATATTTCAGATTCCTGTTTGTTTTAAATCTGAGGAGGTTCAATTGAATATAAAACAGTTCTTCGAATTTCAGTCTGTACCTGGATTTTTCAAGCTCTTCCGGATTAGAAGGAAAATGGATATTGTGGAGTGATTCGTGAAGGTCTGTAAGTTTATATCGCGAAACAAGGTATGCCGGTAATGTTTCTGGCAATCTGATCTTTATCTGTTTCAAAAGATTGCCGATAAGTTTGCTGATTGTTTTTGATGTTAAATACTGGTTTTTAAGTTTCTCAGTAGTGCTGTATTGTGCCTGGAGTGCCGAGTTAAGCCTTTCTGCCATTTTATTGGCTGCTTCAATTTCGGGATGGATAATATTTATTATCCCATTAAAGACCCCTGGTTTCCCGAACACAATGAACTCAACTCCCGGGCTATAGCTACCTGTTATCCATTTTCCACCTTTGAACCAAACCAGTTTAATTGTGCCTGTTTCATCCTGAAAATCAGCAACCAGCCTTTTCCCGTAGCCATGTCCTTCTGTAGAATATCCTTTTATTACGCCTCTTATCTGAACAAATGGAAGATCGGGATCCAATTCCGCAATTTTATAAAACCTGGTCCGGTCAATATATTTATAAGGAAAATAGTAGAGAAGATCACGAAACGTAAAGATATTCAGCTCTTTATTAAGAATTTCTGCCCTCTTTGGACCAACCCCCGACAAATATGTAATGTTTGTATCAAGAAACTCCTGTATAATCATTCCGGGAAAAGTAATTGTAAAAGATATCCGAAAATACGTATTTTTGAAAAACTGTCCTAATTATTATGTCAATACTAAAATGATTTTTTTCAGGGCAACCAAATATCTGAAATACATTCTTCTATCAAGGCATAGAAAGGGACATGGTATTCACAGTCCATTCGTTTTTGATCTTGTAGCCCGTGTCTTCCGGAATAAAATTGATCATAATATTGTCTGTAGTATTGAAAAGGTCAGAAAGAGAATGATCTCTGACCGCCGGTCCATAGCTGTAAAAGATCTTGGCTCAGGTTCAGAAAAATTGAAAACAAACTTAAGAAAAGTGTCAGATATAGCGAGATATTCGCCTGTCCCCGGAAAATATGGAATTTTACTGTCAAATATGGCGGCTGAATTTGGCGAACCACTCATAGTAGAATTTGGTACTTCTTTGGGAATAAGTACAATGTACATGGCTGCAGCTTATACCGGTGCAATAGTGAACACAGTGGAAGGCTGTCCTGCAACCGCTGAAATTGCGAAGGAGAATTTTAAGGAAGCAGGACTGAATAATATTAAAATATTTACCGGATCGTTCGACGAATTTTTGCCTGTCATTATAAATTACAATATTAAGCCCGGACTTGTTTTTATAGACGGGAATCACCGGAAGGAACCTGTGATTAATTATTTCAATCAAATAGCGAAAATATCTGACAATAAAACGGTTATAATCATTGATGACATCTATTACTCGAGAGAAATGGAAGAAGCCTGGAATGAAATAAAGAGAAATGATAAGGTATCTGTGACTATTGATATCTTCAGGATGGGATTTGTTTTTTTCAGGGAAGGGATAAATCATAATGACTATATAATCAGATATTAACAAAAATTAAGAATTTATAATTTATTATTTGACTTATTTACTCTAATTTCGAAAATTCAAATTGTAAAAGTTATGAACAAAGTAATTGAGATTCACGATATTGTTAAGAATTACCAGATTGGTTCGGTTATTGTGAGGGCTTTACGGTCAGTTTCCATTAATATGGAGAAGAATGAATATGTTGCTATTATGGGACCATCCGGATCAGGTAAATCTACCTTATTAAACCTTCTTGGATGCCTCGACACACCATCGAGCGGTAGTTATATTCTTAATGGTACCGATGTAAGCAAAATGGAAGATGACTATCTCGCAGAAATAAGAAATAAAGAGATTGGATTTGTATTTCAGACATTTAACCTTCTCCCACGGTATTCTGCCCTGGAAAATGTTACATTACCATTAATATATGCCGGAGTACCAAAAGCCGAAAGAGAAAAATTGGCTATTGAAACACTTGAACAGGTAGGCCTTGCTGACCGGATGAGCCATAAGCCAAATGAGTTATCAGGAGGTCAGCGACAGCGCGTTGCCATTGCCAGGGCTCTGGTTAACAAGCCATCAATTATTCTTGCTGATGAGCCAACCGGGAACCTCGACAGTAAGACCTCAATCGATATTATGGGTCTGCTTGATGATATACACAGAAAGGGAAATACCGTGATTGTTGTTACTCACGAAGAGGATATTGCAAAACATGCTGCCCGAATCATAAGGCTTTTTGACGGGGAAGTGTCTCAGGACTATCGTAATGAAAAGTATGTGAAAGCTTAGTATATTATAGAAGGCTTTCCACTAAATTAAATATGAAGATATATACCCTTACAGGTGACGATGGTACTACTTCATTATCGGGAGGCAGAAGGGTTCCAAAACATTCTATCCGTGTGGAAGCTTATGGTTCTGTCGATGAACTTATTGCATGGATAGGCCTGCTAAGGGATCACAAAGAAAATCAAAAACGAAGAGAAATGCTGATATATATCCAGAGTCAGCTTATGAAATGTGTCGCTGCACTTGCATACGACCGCGAAAACAATAACAGAAAAAAGCTATTGCCTGATGCAGACTGTATATCAGTAATTGAAAAAGAAATTGACCGAATAGAGGAGAACCTCCCTCCTCAGAAAAACTTTATTTTACCGGGAGGAAATATACTCGTATCATATTGTCATATAGCCAGATGCGTATGCCGCGGGGCAGAAAGGGCAGTTTTAAGACTTAACGAGGTTGAAGAATCGCCTGAAATAGTTCATATATTCCTGAACCGGCTATCCGATTATTTATTCGTATTATCCCGAAAAATAGGCTTAGAGCTTGATATTGAAGAAATTAAGTGGTTTGTATAATATGTTTAAAATCTTAAAAAAGGTATTGTTTTTTAAGTAAAATAATATTTATATTTGCAAACTTTGTTTAAAGCTTAACTTAATCAGGAAAATATGTACTGGACACTTGAATTAGCATCAAAACTTGAGGATGCTCCATGGCCTGCCACTAAGGATGAGCTGATTGATTTCGCCATTAGGTCAGGTGCCCCGATGGAAGTTATTGAAAATCTGCAGGAAATTGAGGATGAAGGAGATATTTATGAAAGTATTGAAGATATCTGGCCCGACTACCCGAGTAAGGACGACTTCTTTTTTAATGAAGATGAATATTAAAAAAGAGGCTGAATCTCATGAGATCAGTCTCTTTTTTATTTCTTGAATATATCAGCCTTCTTTTTAGGCCTCAGACTATCGAACCAGTTATAACCTTTAAGCCGTAGTTCATTGGGTTTCGCGGGTTCAGGTGGATCAATGAATCCTTCAGGATTCTGGTATTCATAAATCTCTGATATTTTACCGTTCTCTACATATATCTCAATATTCGCGCATTTTGTTTGGTTAACACCTGCAATATCTTCTCCATCAAGAAGATAATAAATTGATTCCCCATTGCCTTTGATATCTATTTTATATAGTTTATTGTTTTTAAAATAACCGGTAAGAGATCTGCCTTTAATCTGATTAAATCTTATTGTGTCTATCTGACTTGTTATAAAAGCTGAATTATACAATTCCAAACGATCTGTCTGACTGTTTTTAGTAAATATTGCCATAGAGTCGGACGTGAGTTGGTTCTCTTCTGACCAGATTACAGGAGATGTGTAAAATCTGATAACTGAATCCTGAAATGAATAGGAGAGAGAGTCGCATTTTGCTTGCATATCTTTACTGAAAATGCGGCAACCATAATATGCCCTCATCAGTCTGTAACCATTTGCTGAGGTGTCAGATACTGTAATTGCGCTTATAGTATCGGCATGAAGAAAAAGCGAGTCACCTTTTGAAACCTGTATGAACATTGCCCTGTCGGTAACCATAAATCTTTCAGGTTGTTTATAGTACCAGGCGTAATTTCCCTGAATGATCAGATTTTTTGTAGTGTCTTCAATAACAACATTACCAAATGATTGGCCATATCCGGTTTTATCATCAAAAAATAAGGAATCGCCATGAATGGTCTGTTTTCTGTTGTCGATGATTGCATTTTTCCAGATATGGGTAACATCATTTTTTGTGTCATACCAGCCTTTCTCACAATATAGAGATAAACTGTCGCCATTTAAATCTGTCGGACCTGTAAAAAATGCAGTTTCTGTTTTGGTATTGTAATCCATTGTGTCAGCCTTCATTATACAATCGGGATTTACAATTTTTACACTATCCTTGAAATGGAACAGATTATCTGAAACATAATATACGCCTATTTTGCTTGTAAGAGTATTCTCGCTGTTTATTATCCTTCCATTCTTATTGTAGCGGGCAATCTGGTTTTTTACATCATATTCTAATGATTTGGTGAAAAGGTGGGTCTCTTTATCAACAAGTTCAACATTACCATCTACTGAAGCGTTTTCTAAGGTGCCATCGTAAAAAAGATAATTGCCATAAAGATCGAGGGTGTCGCCCTGCTCAATGTGGATTTTACTGAAGGCTTTTACCTGGTTTTTTTTCTTGAAATAATAGGCACTGTCGCACGACATTTTAACCTCATTATGTTTTAGTACAACATTACCTAAAAGACGTTGAAGATCTTTTTCAATTTTTTCGTTTACCTCCCAAATATCTGCATTGAGGATTTCAATTTTTTTAATACCTTTCTTTGAGAGGGAAGTATCCTGAGTATGGGCCTTTGCAGGAATAAACAATAAGATTAAAACATAAAGGATATGTTTGAGTTCAGATAGATTGAGCGAGTACCTTAAGAGTTTTATTTCAACCATCCTTTTTTCAAGAAGTCACATGATTTGAATTCCTCACTAATTTTCAGATAAGTGGTTTCAATTTTCTCTTTGATCCACTTATCATAAACCTTTGTCCGTTCTTTCATTAAAGCTGCATTGTAAAGGCTCTGATAATCATCTTTCAGATTCGCAGTGTGTGCCGGCAATTCATTATCAAGCTTAACTATTCTGAAAACTATATTATTAATCTCATCCGTTGTTCTGAAAGGTTCAGATATCTCACCAACCTTCAAATCCCTGATTTTGACATACATCTCCGGATTCAATTCTTCGAGAGTGAACCAGGTGACCCGCGAAGAAGGATCTGCACTTACAAATTTTCCACCGTTTATCCTGCTGTCTTTGTGGGTTGAAAATCGTAAAGCAGCATCTTTAAATTTGATGCTGTCTTTTCTTATCTGGTTAGCCAGACTGTCAAGTTTTGAAATTGCTTTCTCTGCCTGTTCCTGTTTCACTTTTGGTCTGACAAGAATATGGCGGGTATTAACCATTTCGCCTTTATGGTCAATGAGCTGAATAATATGGAATCCAAATTTTGTTTCAACTATTTTGGAGACGGTATTCCTGGTAAGACTGAATGCGGCATTGGCATATTCTTTTTCAAGTTCACCTCTTGTCAGGAATCCAATTTCACCTCCGTTTTTTGCAGATTCGGTATCTTCAGAATACATAATAGCTAAAACGTTAAAGCTCTTCCCGGCAAGTATCTGGCTTCTGATGTCAAGAAGTTTCTGACGGGCTTCAGCTTTATTATCTTCATTAGATGGCGGATCGACCTGTATAATACTTATTTCATATTTTGCAGGAATAACAGGGAGACTGTCTTTTTGAAGGGAAGAATAAAATCTTTTTAAGGCGGCCGGAGTTATTGTAATATTATTAGCTATTTTGCTCTGAACTTCCCTGACAACCTCCTGTTCTAACATGGTTTTTTTTATATCTCTTCGTATTTCAAGCATACTCTTCTTAAAAAATTCCACAAGGGCATCTTCACTGCCTGCCCGTCTGATAGCGTCATTCATTCGCATGTTTAGTTCGCCTTCAACTGCATCATCAGTAACGGTGATACTATCGATTCTGGCCTGGTCAAGAAAAAGTTTTGAAACAAGCATCTCCTGAAACACATCGCACCTGAGCTGATCGATAGGAGTTTTGTTTCCGCTTCGTCTCAGATCGGTGATCGTATTCTCCAAATCTGATAGATAGATAACCTCATTCCCTGCAATCGCTGCAATTGATTCGACCAGGGACTGAGAATTTGCAGTAAATACACCAGGCAGAAACAAACTTATCAGAACCAGGCAAAATTTTAAATTTATTTTTTTCATTATTAATATATCTTAAAACTATTTTTTTTAAGCGCTTCATTATAAATTCCGTTCTCGAGGGATTGAATAAATTCGAACCGCCTGGTATTCCAGATGATTCTTTTTACATCATCCCTGACATATTCGAAGGGGGCAAGCGAAGATCTGAGCCTGTAATCCCTGATTGATACCAAATAGATTGAAATGGAGTCGTTTGTTTCGAAAAAAGTGTTTCTTTTTAGAAAATTTTCCTCGTTTTCAATATCTTCATGTAATTCAACTGAAAGCCTGTCCATTGAAACCCATTCCTCATTAAAGTCATCAAATTTTTCCGCAAACTGATAACAATTACTTTCAAGCTGTTGGAGGTCGTTTTGCTCATTTGAACGTGCCAGTAATTTTATCTTTTCAATATTAGGTGTTTCAACCGGTAATTTAATGAAAAGAGCCTTTACAATGTTTGAGCTTAGAATAAAACTTTTTTCATTTGCGGCATAATAATTTTCCAGTTCTGTTTCAGTCAAAACAGTATCCATTTTTTCGAGCATCATCTGCCTCTGATACTGATATATAACAAGGTTAGCCCTCGTCTCTTCGAGTTGTTGAGCTATTTCATCTTTTAACTCAGGTGATAAATTTTCTTCAGCTTTCTGTAAGAGCAGCTCTCTCTTTGCCCATTTGTTGATATAATTCTGAATAATAACCGCGCTGTCAGCCTCATTTATGCCACGCTGGATGAGGCGGGGCATCTCATCGTAATAGAGGATAACTTCACCAATTTCCGCAACAGCAATTCTTTTAGCTGTGTTATTAGTATTCCTGCAACCCGCCAAAAGAAAAATAGCTAATAATATTATTCCTGTTTTATTCATTGTTCAACTTCTTTTTCACTTCTTCAAGTACCAAACTATCAACCTTAAAGCTATATTTTTCCTTTAATTGTTTAATCCATTCACTCTCGAGGTATTCCTGGTAACCTGACATCATTTCTCCCTGAACCTCTTCAAATTTTAGAGGAAACGGGTCGATGACTTTATTAATAAAAATTATTGAAGGAAAACCATCCTTAGTGAATGATTGTGAGCCTGTAATCCATTGTATATTATCAATTTCATGATCATCACCTTTAAGCCAGGTACCCTCTTTAATAATAAGCAAAGTGTCGTTTTTTTTGTTAAATTTTTCAATAAGACGATTATCTGTATCAGGTCTACGAAAATATTTTTTATAGGCCGATGAGAGTAATTTTTCTCCTTTGGATGATTTAAGGGTATAAATTTTTGCATCGATTCCACGTCGTGTAAGATAGCTGTTTTTATGATCTTCGTAATAGTTGCGCAGACCTAAAGAGTCATCATTGACACTGTTCCATACCTTTTTGCCGGATATTTCAAAGAGAAGTATCCCATCGTGGAACTCGTTCATTAGATAACGGAAATCCGGAAATTTCTTTTCGAGAACCGAATTCTCATAACTGATCAAATGATCAGCGGCTCTGGTCTCAATTGAGCGGTTTATAAATATTGACGAATCTTTTGTAACAACCATTGATCCTCTTTTTTCAATATAATTTGCAAATTCTCTTGCTGTAAAATATTGGTTTGCAAATGAATATAAATTTTCTGCAGGCATATTGGTCCGGTCATATTTTTTTAATCCCTGAATGATAAGTGTATCGGTATTTTTGACAAACCAGTTATAGGCAATCTGGTTTATCTTGAATTTATACTCTTTTTTTAGTTTTTCGACAAATGTTTTTTTGCTTATGGAATTAAGGTACGACTGGTTAATCTTACTTTCGAGATATGATTTTGATTCTTCAAATGAGCCCGGCGCTTTCCTGTCTAAAAGTTTAATAATATGCCATCCATAAACTGTCCGGACAGGTTTTGTGAACTTACCTGTATCAATAAGGGAAAATGCTGCTTCTGAAAAATCGCTGATTATCTCTCCGGTTCCAAACCAGTTAAGTTCACCTCCATTTACAGAAGATTCTTTATGATCAGAATATTCTTTTGCGAGTTCCCCGAATGAGGTTCCTTCCTGTATCTTTTTATAAATATTATTAATCTCCTCTTCTGCCTGTTTATCTTCTTTCTCTCCGGTTCCGGGAGGGGCAGCCTTCATAATGTGAGCCACCTTAATTCTGCCTTTTGAAGGGCGCTTATCAGTCACTTTAATAATATGGTACCCGTAAGGTGTTCTGACAGGCATCGAAATTGCTCCTTTCTTCAGAGAATATGCAGCATCTTCAAATGGCATTATCATCTGAAATACTGTAAAATATCCCAGATTGCCTCCGTTTACTTTCACTGACTGATCGTCGGAAGTTCCCCGCGCAACCTGTTCAAAGGATTCACCTTTAATAATTCTTTCTCTAATATCGGAAGCTTTTTTCCATGCTTTGAGGGTATCTTCAGGAGAAGCTTCCTGAGGTAAGGCAATTAAAATATGCCAGCCGTTTATTTCAGTCAGTGATCTCTGATAGGCTGACCGGAGCAACTTTTCTTTCGTTTGCGTGTCGGTGAGATAGTTCTGGGCAAGCTGATTCCTGTAACCATTCAGCTCATTTCTGAACGACATGGTTGTATCATAACCTTCTTTAAGAGCATCAGCCACTTTAAGCTTAAAAACAATATATTGTTGCAAATAGCCATCAATATCCAATGATTTCCCAGGCTCCAGACTTTTTTTATACATCCTTATAAATTCTCCCGACTGTATCTCATTTCCCCCTACTGTTATAAGTATTTTATTATTCAAATCCTGTGCCTGGCAAACCGCTGGCAATAGAGATATAATAATGATTATTATTGATGATCTGATCTTCATCAGGATTAGCTGATACCAGTTATTCAAATGATTTTCTGCTGTAATTTGGAGCCTCTCTTGTTATAGAAACATCATGTGGATGACTTTCTATAATTCCGGAATTCGTGATTCTAACAAATTTACTCTCCTTTTTTAAAGTTGCGATATCTTTAGCTCCAAGATACCCCATCCCGGCTCTTAATCCTCCTGTCATCTGGTAAATCACTTCAGCAAGCGTTCCCTTATATGGCACCCTTGCTTCAATCCCTTCAGGAACAAGTTTCTTTATATCATCCTCAATGTCCTGGAAATAGCGATCCTTTGAACCTTGTTGCATGGCCTCAATAGATCCCATGCCTCTGTATGCCTTAAATTTACGTCCGCTATAAATTATAGTATCACCAGGTGATTCTTCAACCCCTGCAAAGAGTGATCCTGCCATAATTGAGTCGGCGCCTGCTGCAATTGCTTTGATAATATCACCAGAATACCTGATACCTCCATCGGCTATTACCGGAATTCCGGATCCTTCAATGGCTTTTGCAACATTATAAATAGCTGAGAGCTGGGGAACACCTACACCGGCAATAACCCTTGTTGTACATATTGAACCTGGTCCAATACCTACTTTTACTGCATCGGCGCCTTCATTAACAAGCATTTTTGCGGCCTCGGCTGTACCGATATTCCCCGCGACCACATCCATTCCCGGATAGTTCCTTTTTATTTCTTTTAGAATATTAATGACGCTCTTTGTATGGGCATGAGCTGTATCGATTGATATTGCATCAACGCTGGCATTAATAAGTGCTTCAACCCTTTCCATGGTGTCAGCAGCAATCCCGACTGCTCCTGCCACTCTGAGCCTGCCTTTATCATCTTTACATGAATTTGGCCGGTCCTTTGTTTTTGTAATGTCCTTGTAGGTAATCAAACCAATGAGCTTTCCCGATTCGTCAATCATAGGCAGCTTTTCAATCTTATGCTTCTGAAGTATCCTTGCTGCTGCTTCCAGATTAGTCTGATGATTTGTTGTGATCAGGCTGGTAGTCATAACCTCTGTTATCTTGCGCGAGCGATTGTTTTCAAACCTCAGATCTCTGTTTGTAACAATCCCTTTAAGAATTCCATTTTCATCAATAACCGGAATACCTCCTATTTTATACTCACTCATTAAATTCATTGCTTCTCCAACAGTAGCGCCGAGATTAATGGTTATCGGATCAAAAATCATAACGTTTTCAGCCCTTTTGACACGCTTTACCTGTACAGCCTGTTTTTCGATGGACATATTCTTATGGATCACGCCAATTCCGCCCTCTCTTGCAATGGCAATTGCCAGTTCATCTTCTGTAACTGTGTCCATTGCTGCTGAAACAACAGGAGTGTTTATCCGGATATTTCTTGTGAACAAGGAGCTGAGATCAACTTCCCTTGGAAGAACCTCAGAATATGAAGGAATCAGAAGAACATCATCGAAAGTTAAACCTTCATAAAGTATCTTATCTATAAAAAATGACATCAGATGAGATTTTAAGTTTTTACTGGTGCAAATTACGAAAAAAAAGTAGCAACACAATGCATTGTGATGCTACTGTATAATTAATCAATTACAGTTATTACATTTGTAGATGGTGCAACCTGATATGAATATTGAAA
This sequence comes from Bacteroidia bacterium, assembly GCA_026391555.1. Taxonomy (GTDB): domain Bacteria; phylum Bacteroidota; class Bacteroidia; order Bacteroidales; family VadinHA17; genus LD21. The sequence continues at coordinate 26,311 of JAPLEB010000036.1, forward strand.
CATACAGACAGATATTAACAAAATACTGGGGATTTGCCTCCTTCAAACCTTTGCAGGAAGAGATAATAAGATCTATTGCAGAGGGGAGGGATACCCTTGGACTTATGCCTACTGGGGGTGGCAAATCAATTACTTTCCAGGTACCTGCTCTTGCACATGAGGGAATCTGCCTTGTTATTACCCCCCTTATTGCGCTAATGAAGGACCAGGTTAATCGTCTTAATAGTCTGGAAATAAAATCTATAGCGATACATTCAGGTATGTCGGGCGAGGAGATAGATAATGCACTTGAAAATGCTATCTATGGTGATTATAAGTTTCTTTATGTATCGCCCGAAAGAATTTCGACAAGGATTTTTCAGGCAAAGGTGACAAGACTTAACCTGTCTATTGTAGCTATTGATGAAGCACACTGTATATCACAATGGGGATACGATTTCAGACCTTCTTACCTGAAGATTGCTTCACTCAGGGACCATATTTCCGAAAAAATTCCTTTTCTGGCACTTACAGCTTCAGCAACCCCAAAGGTTATTGAAGATATTATGAAGAAGCTTGCCTTCAGGGAAAAAAATGTTCTCAGAACCAGTTTCGACAGGAAAAATATTTCATACCTGGTACGAAAAGTTGAGGATAAAGGTACCTACCTTATAAAAACCCTGCAGAAAGCAAAAGGAAGCGGCATCGTATATGTCCGAAGCAGGAAGAGATGCAAAGAGGTTGCAGAGCTCCTGGTGACCAATGGTGTCAGCGCTGATTTCTATCACGCGGGATTACCTGATGAGCTGCGCGACAAAAAGCAAGCATCGTGGACGATAGGAGAGACCCGCGTAATAGTTGCGACGAACGCATTTGGAATGGGTATTGACAAATCTGAAGTGAGATTCGTAATTCACTGGGATATACCGGATTCAATTGAAAATTATTTTCAGGAGAGCGGGAGAGCGGGCCGCGATAATAAGCCTGCATTTTCAGTTCTTTTATATTCACCTGCTGATAAAAGCCGGCTGATTGACACAATAAGAAAAAAGTTTCCTCCAGTTGAAAAAATCAGGGACACTTATGAGGCATTATGCAATTATCTTCAGGTGCCTCTTGGTTCGGGGAAAGACAATGTTTTTGATTTTAATATGTCTGATTTTGTTTCAAAATACCGGTTGGCTGTGATCGAAACTTATAACAGCCTTCAGTTTCTTCAAAGGGAAGGTTATATGGAATTCACGGAAGAAATTAACAACCCTTCACGGGTACATTTCATTGTCAGCCGCGATGATCTGTATAAATTTCAGGTGGCTAACGAATCGTTCGACGGATTTATCAAGCTTCTTCTGCGATCATACACCGGGATGTTTTCCGAGTTTGTTCCAATAAATGAGGACGCTCTTTCGAGAAAATCAGCTGCCAGCAGAGATACTATATATCAATATCTTGTTAAATTGTCATCGTTCAATATCATACGTTTTATTCCCGGAAAAAAGACCGCACTGGTAATTTTCACCGAAGAAAGACTTGTTCGTAAAGCTTTGATGATATCACCCGACAACTATCTTCATGTTAAGGAAAATTATGAAACCAGGCTTAACAGGATGATAGATTATGCAGATTCAGACAATCATTGCAGGTCAGTATTTCTTCTTGATTATTTTGGTGAAGAGTCTGACCGCTGTGGCATCTGCGATGTATGTCTGAAAAGAAACGAACTGGATCTGAGCAAATATGAGTTTGATGTGATTCTTGAGGAAATTAAAACTGTTCTTGGTGGAAAGAACCCTGATGCTGAAGAACTTGTGAGAATGATCGATTACCCTGAAGATAAAGTTATTAAAGTGATTCGTTGGCTGCTGGATCATGATAAAATAATTCAGGATACTGATCATAAACTTACGTGG
>JAPLEB010000070.1 GCA_026391555.1 Bacteroidia bacterium
AAATAATTCTTACTGGACTGTTGATTTAAAAGTATCATCATTGAAGAACTTTGCAAACTCAAGGTCAGTTTTTGCATAAGCTTTCCAATCAGCTTTAAATCCGATTGCTTCACGAAGGTTGTTGAGCATATAATTTCTGTCGTCGAGGCGGGCGCCAATGATAGCTTTCAGATAGGATGGTTTCCCGCATTTGCAGAGTTCCTTCATGCCATCAAGAGTTATCTTGGCTTTATTGTTGTCGCCTTTCAAAACCAGAGCAAGAGCAAGGTTGAAGCAAGGCTCAGTGCCAAAGTAATTAACTGCTTTGTCATATTCACCTTTGGTAATAGCAATGACACCAAGACCCCATTTTGATTCAGCTGTTGCCGCAGTCATTGAATTGAAATACTCTTCAGCTTTTACTAAGTCACCTTTAACGAGTGAGCCAAAACCAAGGTTATTCTTGATGATGTCGTTATTTTCGACAGCCTTTGCCATTTCAAATGCAGCAATAGCATCGTCAGTTTTGCCTAATGCCATGTAGGTGCAACCGATGTTGTTTGCTGCACGTATGCATTTTGGATAGTTTTCTGCTGTAGCCTGATAAAACTTCAATTGCTCGTTAGCATCTGTAGTAAGGGTACCTGCTCTCAGCATTTCTTCAAGACCCAATACTTTAGGATCTGACTTCATCTGTGCAAGGATCTGCTCATCGCTGCGACCTACCAGATCAACAGATACCATCATTTTTGATCTTCTCAGCCTGGGAAGAATGTCTGTTTTAAGGGCTTCAAAAGCGGCAGACATATTTTTAATTTCTTTCTCACGAACGTCAGGATCAGCATACATAGACAGAACACGGAGAATAAGGTCTTTGTCCTGAATAGTTGATTTTTCTACTTCGGTTTTAAACCCGTCCCAGTCTTCAGGGGTTGTCTTTGAATCAAAGAAGCCGGCAGCTTTTGCTGCTTCAACCTTTGCAAACTCTTTTTTAATGAATTTGTCAGCACTTTCTCCTCTTTTTTTGGATAAGGGTTCATTAATTTTCATTGACCCATCAGGAGAAGCATAGGAGCTTAAAGCAGCCCCCCTCAGCTGATAAGCCGGATCTGTGCTAACGGTCTTAATATATTCTTTAAGAAGAGTAATATCTTCTGCTTTAAGTTCTTTGCTTTGAATATCTGAATTATTAATCAGGTAGTTAATATCAGCTAACTTAGATTCAGGAGTTACTCTGACAAAATTATCTTTCATTGATATAGCCTTACTTTCTTTCTCAACCAGGGTTGAGGTAGCAATTACACCATCGGCTAACTTAACAGGGTCGAAATCAAGACTTTTAGTCCCTCTTACAGCTTTTACCCTTAATACCAATTCTGCAATTTTCATGGCATCCTTATAGGAAATTTTATCAGTATAAGTAAAATTGCCACCGCCGGTGACAGTAATTACCTGGTTATTCGCCTGAACACTCTCTCCCTGAAGAACCTGAACTTTTTCAAAAGCAGTTTCGACACCGGCGTAAGTGAGAACAGGAGTAGCGGTAACAGTTGTCTTCTTATCAAAGTACTTGGCCGGGAAGGTACCTTTAATTGTAACAGTAACTATACCAGCATGTGCTTCAAGAACTTTAGGAGTAACCTCATACTTAATTAAGTTGGAGTTTTTCTTCATCTTATTCAGGCCGCTGCAACTTGTCATAACAGTTGCGACCAGGATAAGGATAAAATAGCTTCTGAATTTTTTCATAGTAAAAAGTGTTATTTGTTTATGATATCTGTTTGTCTGTTTATAATGAACAATATACTAAATTTTCTAACGTAAGTGCAAATTTAAAATAAATTAGTCACAATTAAAGCAAATTGGACAAAATAATTACAAAATCACTTTATTCAAACCAACAGGGTAATCGGCAAAAAAAATTGTGTCGATCATTTTGAAATAATGATTTTCATTGGCAACAAAGTCTATCTCATTAATATCAATAACAAGATATTTGTTTTCGGCATTTTGCTTAAAAAATGAAAAATAGCTATCCTGGATTTTCTGAAGGTATTCTTTAGTTATTGATTTCTCATAGTTGCGACCCCGTCTTTCGATATTCTGAAGCAATTTGTCAGGATTAAGATGGAGGTAGACGTAGATATCGGGTTTGGGAAGAGCCCCGTAAATAATATAAAAAATCTGGCGGTAAAGGTTATACTCATCCCCTGTAAGTGTTGAAGCTGCAAATACCAGCGATTTCATGAAGTAATAATCCGCCACCGTAAAAGACTTAAAGAGGTCCTGAGGAACCAGCTCTTCCTTAAGCTGCTTGTACCTGCTCGCCAGAAATGATAATTCTAGAGGAAAAGAATATTTTTCAGGTTCTTTATAGAATTTAGGGAGAAAGGGGTTATCGGCAAAATGTTCCAGAATAAGACGTGCATTAAACTGATCTGCTATTCTGCCGGCCAGGGTGGTTTTCCCTGCCCCGATATTTCCTTCAATTACTACATAGTTGTATTTAATCTTCATCCCTGAAAATTATTGTTTTATTTCAACAAATCAAATTTATAAATTGATGGTGAAATAACAATAAGAAAGCCGGCTGATAATAGCCGGCTCTGTTCATTTATTCTGATTTTGTTCAGGATTTCTTTTTTCAGGCTCCGGTCTTGGAGGTCGTGGGAGAAGTTCTTTTCGTGATAATTTGATCTTCCCTGTTTTCGGATCGATATCAATTATTTTAACCTCTACCTCCTGGCCTTCTTTAAGAACATCTTCTACCTTGTCGATCTTTCTCCACTCAATCTCGGATATATGAAGCAATCCATCTTTGTTGGGAAGTATTTCTACGAATGCCCCGAACTGGACTATTGTTTTAACTTTTCCTTTATAAACCTGTCCGATTTCAGGAACGGTAACAATTTTTTTCACCCAGTCGAGTGCGGCAGTAATAATTTCAGCATTCTCACCAAATATATTGACATCTCCATGGCCATCAATCTCTTCGACAATAATTGTGGCGCCCGTTACACGTTGTATCTCCTGAATAACTTTACCACCGGGGCCTATCAGCGCACCGATCAGTTCTTTAGGAATGGAAAGCATTTCAATCCTTGGTGCATGCGGTTTAAGTTCCGGGCGTGGTTCTGCAATTACCTGGCTCATAATATCCAGGATATGTAATCTTCCTGCCTTGGCCTGATCGAGAGCTTTTGTAAGTATTTCGAATGACAGGCCTTCCACTTTTATATCCATCTGTGCTGCAGTTATGCCATCACGGGTTCCTGTTACTTTAAAGTCCATATCACCAAGATGATCTTCATCACCAAGTATATCAGAAAGAATTGCATATTTTTTTGTCTCTTTATCTGTTATAAGACCCATTGCAATTCCTGATACAGGTTTCCGCAATTTAATCCCTGCATCCATAAGAGCAAGAGTGCCGGCACAAACTGTAGCCATAGATGAGGAACCGTTTGATTCAAGAATATCTGAAACAACCCTTATTGCATAAGGATTTTCATCATCAGACGGCATCATGTTTTTTAGGGCACGGTGAGCAAGGTTTCCATGACCGATTTCCCTTCTGCTTGTTCCACGGGCAGGTTTAGCTTCACCAGTGGCAAACGGAGGGAAATTATAATGGAGTGTGAATTTTTCTTTTCCCTTATTCAGTACGTCATCAATAATTTTTTCATCTAATTTCGTGCCCAGAGTAACTGTTGTAAGCGACTGAGTTTCACCTCTTGTAAACAAGGCTGAGCCGTGAGTTGCGGGAAGAGGATCTATTTCGCACATTATTGGTCTGATCTCATCAGGTTTTCTTCCATCAAGACGAATATTGTCATCGAGGACCAGTCTCCTGGATGCCTCTTTCAATACATCGTGATAATATTTTTTTACAAGCTTTTCATTAACGGGATTTTCTTCAGTGTACTGACTAAGAAATTCTGTAATAATGGCTTCGAATGTAATAATACGCTTGTGCTTATCGGCAGTTGATGTTTTTGCTGCCTGGTAACATTTGGTATAAGTTTCATCCCATACTTTTTTTCTGAGATCTTCATCGTTTTCTTCATGACAATACTCCCGTTTAACGGTAGTGCCTGCTTCTTGTGCAAATTCCATTTGTGCTTTGCAGTGTATTTTAATGGTGTCGTGGGCGATTTTAAGAGCTTCGAGCATCTCTGATTCTGAAACTTCTTTCATTTCACCTTCAACCATAAGAATATTGTCATATGTGGCACCTACGATCAGGTCGATGTCGGCTTCCTTAAGCTGAGTGGCAGTCGGATTAACAACGAATTTATTGTTGATCCTTGCAACCCTTACTTCCGACATAGGACCATTGAAAGGAATATCAGAAATTGCAAGAGCCGCTGAGGCGGCCAGACCTGCCATTGCATCAGGAATTATGTCCATATCGGCCGATATCAGGCTGATAGTTACAAATGTTTCCGCGTGAAAATCATCAGGGAAAAGAGGTCTTAATGCCCTGTCAACCAGTCTTGAAATAAGGATTTCATAATCCGAGGGCCTGGCTTCTCTTTTCAAAAATCCCCCCGGGAAACGACCCGATGAAGCATACTTCTCTTTGTATTCAACTGATAGTGGCATGAAGTCAGTATCTTCCTTTGCCTCTATAGCTGACACAACTGTAGCCAGCAACATTGTCTTTCCCATTTTTAACAAAACAGAACCATCGGCCTGCCTGGCCATTCTGCCTGTTTCAAGGGTTATTGTTCTCCCGTCGCCGAGATCAATAATCTTTTCTTTTACTTTAAACATTATATATGTGATTTATGAAAATTGAAATTACAAAATATTTTAAATAGTATGAAAAAAGGCAATTCAAAATTGCCTTTTTACTCTATTTACGTAATTTCAACGCTTTTATGATTTCGCGATACCGCTCGATATCTTTAATTTTCAGGTAGTCCAAAAGGCTTCTTCTTTTCCCTACAAGTTTAATAAGCGCTTGCTGGGTACTGAAATCTTTTTTGTTCTTCTTAAGATGTTCGGTAAGATGATTGATCCTGTACGAAAACAGCGCTATCTGGCCTTCTGCTGTACCGGTATCTATTTCAGATGTTCCAAACGTTTTGAAAAACTCCTGCTTTTTTTCAGTTGTTAAATACATGTCTCTAATTAAAATATTGTTTAACCATAAATAAATTGAGTCTCCAATTTTGGAACGCAAAAATAAGGTTTTTTTATGTAAATTATCAAACAATTGGTTTTTTTTTAATAAAGTTCTCGAATTATTTATTTTTACAAGAATGGATAAGTATAAAAATATTGTTTCTGACTATTATAAAGACGGAATAAGAATACTAAACGTTGCGTTGAATAACGTTATCAATCAGCTATTTGTCAAATAAATTCTGACTTTCGTCAAAAGAGAGGCGGAATATTGGAAGACAAAGTGTGTAATTATCGTATGAACCAACCCCAAACCCCGGGGGCTGTCTGAAAAGATCTATTTAAACGCTTACTAATCTAATGAATATCATTTAGTTAACCCCTTTTCTTTCAGTAGAAGGAGCCAGGGGGATGAGGTAAAACAAAGCAGGGGGATTGAGGGGTAAAAAATTATTCTTACTTTGCATTCTGCTTTAACAGATGACAAATAACTGGTTTGCTGATATTATTTTGCCCCTCGCAGTAAGGGGAAGATTCACCTACAGGATACCAGATGGCATACTGGATTCTGTTAAACCGGGAGTGAGAGTCACTGTACCGTTCGGTGGGAAAAAACTCTACTCCGCGATTGTTTGCAACATTCACGATAAACCGCCAGCTGTTAAGAATGTCAAAGAAATAATTGAGGTCCTCGGCGCTGTTCCAACAATTAATGAGGCACAGCTAAAATTGTGGCTCTGGATATCGGAATATTATTTATGCAGTGAAGGGGAAGTGATGAAAGCTGCCCTGCCTTCAGAAATTTGCCTTAATATTTACAAACCGAGATTAGAGACATTTATTGAGCTTGCCGGAAATTTTACCGACGACGGGTTAAATACAATACTCGATAACCTTGCAAGGGCTCCACGGCAACAGGAAATTCTTTCAACTTATATCAGGTTAACCGGGTATACATTTGGATCAGAAATAATACGAATCAGAAAGTCGTTGCTTTTATCCGAAGCACATTCCTCTCCAAATATAATTGAAGCGCTTGCCGATAAGGGGATTTTGTCATCTGTATCACTTGCTGTTACAAGGTTAACGGATTCGGACAGTTATAATGAACCAATAAATAAATTAAGTGAAGCTCAGTTGATAGCTTACGGATCAATTACCAGGCAGTTTAAGGAGAAAGATATTGTATTGCTGCATGGAGTGACATCGAGCGGAAAGACAGAGATTTATATTCACCTTATTGAAGAACAGTTAAAAATTGGTAAGCAGGTCCTTTATATGCTCCCCGAAATAGCCCTTACAACTCAGATAATCCTCCGGTTAAAAAAACACTTTGGGACGGTAACAGGAGTATACCACTCAAGGTTCAGCGATCCCGAAAAAGTGGAAATCTGGAAAAGGGTTGCAGATAATGATCCTTTAACGGGTTACAGGCTTATTCTCGGAGTGAGATCGTCTCTGTTTCTTCCGTTCAGCAACCTCGGACTGATCATTGTTGATGAAGAACACGATGGATCATATAAACAACACGATCCGGCACCACGATATCATGCACGTGATTCTGCAATTATGCTTGCTGCCCTGCATAAGGCAAAAACTATCCTGGGTTCGGCTTCACCATCAGTTGAAAGTTATAATAATATTGTTAATGGAAAGTATGGGCTTACAGAATTAAAAGAGAGGTTTGGGCTTATAAAATTGCCGGCTATTATCATTGCCAACACCCGTGAGGCATACAGAAAAAAACGGATGGTTTCACATTTTACGCCTGAATTACTTCAGGCAATGGATGAAGCATTAGGTAAAGAGGAACAGATAATTCTTTTCCAGAACAGGAGAGGCTTCTCTCCCTATATTGAATGTTCAGAATGTGGATGGATACCGGTCTGCATTCAATGTGCTGTTAACCTGACGTATCACAAAGGGATCAGCAAGCTGGTGTGCCACTATTGCGGCTATACTACCGGCATGCCATCCAAATGCGAAAACTGTCAGTCTACAGGAATGGTGACCAGGGGATTCGGTACCGAGAAAATTGAAGATGAGATAAAAATTGTATTCCCCGCTGCCCGTGTTGCACGAATGGATCAGGATACTACCAGGAATAAAAACTCTTTTAACAAAATTATACGGGCTTTTGAGGAAAGACGGATAGATATCCTGATCGGAACTCAAATGATCTCTAAAGGCCTTGATTTTGAAAATCTTACAGTTGTCGGGATATTAAATGCCGATAACCTGTTAAACTATCCCGATTTCAGGGCACATGAGAGGAGTTTTCAGCTTATGGAACAGGTTAGCGGAAGAGCAGGACGGAGGCAGAAACAGGGAAAGGTTGTGATACAGACTTCTGATCCTGCTAACAAGATAATACGAATGGTGCTCCGGCATGATTATGTAAGTATGTTCAGGATGCAGGCTGAAGAAAGAATTACCTTCAACTATCCTCCATTCTGCCGGATGGTTAAAATCAGTATTAAGCATAAAGACCGGGCCCTGTTAAATTCTTTCTCTGATATTCTCGGTCGTGATCTGAAAGAAATATTTGGCAAAAGGGTACTTGGTCCGGAATCTCCTGTGATTTCGCAGGTTCAGTTGTGGTATATCAAAACAATCCTTATAAAAATTGAAAGAGAAAAACCGCCGGCAAAAGCCAAGCAGTTAATCATTGAGGCGATTGAAAGACTCGAAAAAGAAAAAGGAGCCTCTTCGCTTAAGATAGCTATTGATGTGGATCCGTACTAATGAAGATAAAAGACAAAAGCAGAAAGACAAAAGTTGTTTTTACATTCCCCTCCCAGGAGAGCCTGCCCCGCTTCGGCGGGGGGCAAGGGGTGGGTTTTAAATCATCAGAAAGTTACTACTTTTGAATTATAATTTAACGCAAAATGAAAATTGAAGTATCAAATGGTGAGATTATCGATAAGCTCACAATAATCCAGATAAAATTAGATAGGATTAAGGACAAGGTTAAGCTTAAGAACCTTCAAAAGGAATACAATGAACTTATCAAAGTTTCATCTTCAATTATAAGTACTTCCGATCCTTTATATACAGCACTTTATAATGTGAATTGTGAATTGTGGGACATTGAAGACCATATCCGCGACCTGGAGAGAGAGAAAAACTTTGGTGATGAATTTATTTCCACGGCACGCGCTGTTTATTTTAAAAATGACAGAAGATCGGAGCTGAAAAGAGAAATTAATATTAAAACTTCTTCTGGTCTGATCGAGGAAAAATTCTACGAAAAATACTGAAATGCGTCTCCTTGTAATACGAACTTCAGCCATGGGCGATGTGGCCCTCACCACTCCTGTTTTAGCAGGGATGAGGAAACAATATCCTGACATTGAGTTGGTGCTGCTTACAAGGCCGGCTTTCAAACCATTTTTCTCTTCCATTGAAGGGCTCCAACTTTTTCTTCCAGATTTAGAATACAGACACAAAGGCTTATTAGGGTTGATACGACTTTATAAAGAGATCAGCAAACAGACGAAAATTGACTCTGTAATTGATCTGCACGATGTTTTAAGGTCAAAGATTTTAAGACTATTATTCAGATTATCCGGAGTGCATGTATCTGTTATCGATAAGGGGAGAAGCGAAAAAAAATCTGTTGTTATGGGGAAGAATAATACCCCGTTAAAACACTCTGTTGAGCGTTATTGTGATGCTTTTGTCAAAGCAGGTTTTCCTGTAACGCCGGCGAAAGGTCCTTGGATTATCCCATCATCAGAAGCTGTAATAAAAGCCGGCATAATGACAGACTCGCCGCAGGGTGAATTAAACATTGGCGTGGCACCTTATGCAAAACATAAACTGAAAATGTGGCCAAAAGAAAGCATGATCAGGCTCCTGGGACTGATATCAGAAAAGCATAAGTGCAGGTTCTGGCTGTTTGGAGGAAATGAAGATTCAGAAAAGCTCGCAACTTTTCAGTCCAGGATATCCGGTTCCTTCAATCTGGTCGGGAAGCTAAACCTCGATGAAGAACTGGCCCTTATGAGCAAGCTTGACCTGATGATTGCCATGGACTCTTCAAATATGCATATGGCAGCTCTTGTCGGCACAAAAGTTATTTCGATATGGGGAGGGACAGATCCGTTGACCGGGTTTGGGGCATGGATGCAACCTGATGAATACTCAATAAGGATTTCGGTTAATGAACTTACATGCCGTCCTTGCACAACTTTCGGGAAAGGCGATTGCAGAAGAGGTGACCTGGCATGTATGAACTGGCTGACTCCTGAAATGGTCTTTAATAAAATGAATAATTTGAAAATTTGGTAATTTGAAAATACCCGGGTAATATTTTTATAATTTGAGTTTTATATTAAACCTGACCAGCAAAGCAGTTAATCCGACCATCAGTAAAGCCCATGCAGCTGACCCTGCTATTACAACCAGTGGAATTCCTGATTGTTTGTAAATGAGTACTGGTATTCCTGTACTCCAGATCAGATAATAAATAATATCGGGAGCCAGGTAGGTGGTAAGGGAGTTTTCTCCTGCAGGTTTTAGAAAGAATGTCCACCGGGTATATTTCTTAATATCTATGATCCAGTAAAGTAATGCGAAGAGGATCATGCTGATCCCGTTACAGATAAGTCCCCAACTTGGAGTTGCCTGTATTTTTGAAATAATGAACCACTTTCGCAGGATAAATCCGGCGATAATACTTAGAATTCCAACAGAAACAATTATTGCAATTGTCTTCAGGTAACTGCTCTTTGAATATTTTTTCAGGATAAGAGTGGTAAGCATTCCCGCAATGACAATTAATGGAACATTACCTTCAATGATTACACCAAAGACCGGCTGCACTGAGTCGAGAGAGCTCAGGAGATCAAGTTTTGAAAGGATATTAACGGCAAGGAAGAAGATACAAGCCAATGCAGTGTATAATATATTGTTACGTAAGCCAAGATATATGAAAGCGGAAACAAGATAGCCCCATCCAATAAGGCCAAGGATACCCCACCAGCTTGTTATTAATGACCCGTTATTTGCAACCTCACCGGATCTGAACTTAAAAATAAGAAACACAAGAGTAGCGATACCAACCAGCCTGAGACCTGTAATAGTAAAGAAATTCTTGTCGTTTTCCTGGTATTTATTCCAGATGAGAAAGACACCGATGTACATGAGAATTGCCCAAAGATTTTCGCTTATTCCGGTGAATTCCGGATTAACCCTCTCTGAATTAATCATAAGAACACCTATTATCAGAAGGCTTATAGTTCTTATTATGATATGTCTGGCAATTGAAAATGTATTCTGACCTTCTGAAATTCTTTTACCGATAGAAAATGGAATAGCCATTCCCACCATAAACAGGAACCCTGGAAATACCCAGTCGGCAAGCCCCATTCCATCGAAATCGGCTTTCATGTGACCAAGCCATGACGGTACCCCCGGCATAAACAGATCATTTACAAAGAGCATGAGTACAAGAGTTAATCCCCTCATTATATCGGTTGAGTAGGTTCTATTTCCAGTATCCATAGTGATGTTGTAATTTGCTGTAAAGGTTAAAAGAATAAAGATAATTTTATTATTTTTGTCTGCCGTAAAATTTTTTTCGGGGTGTGGCGCATCCCGATAGCTATCGGGAGGTAGCGTAATATGGTTTTTAAATAAAATATTTTCGGGGTGTGGCGCATCCCGATAGCTATCGGGAGGTAGCGTAATATGGTTTTTAAATAAAATATTTTCGGGGTGTGGCGCAGTTGGTAGCGTACTACGTTCGGGACGTAGGGGCCGGAAGTTCGAGTCTTCTCACCCCGACTGAGTAAATCAAATGGCCTTGTAAATCAGATATTTACGAGGCCATTTTCATTAGTAGTACAAAAAGTAGTACAAAAGATTACTTGAATGAAGATTAAATTACTCTACTTTGAAGTGATTACCTTTTTGCTACCGGTTAAAAAAAATATTAGTCTGATTCAAAAAAATCAACTACGGAATTTGGCTGATATTCATATTCCTCAATAATTCTTTTGCACGAAGAAATAATTAAATCTTTATTTTCCACAGGTAGATCCGTAAGAATATTATTTGTGTTTTCAATACTTCGAATAACCATTGTATCAAGATTATCTCTAATATGGTAGATGACCATCATGATTTTCTTGGTTAAGCTTTTGGGAATATTGTTACGGTTATAATAGTATGAATCCAGAACAAGATTCTCAAGAAGATGTGAACTTATTGGGACATCATATTTATTCTTCCAATGCTTTAAAACTGTTACAATTTTCTTTTGTGTTTCACTAAGCCGTATATTTTTTAATCTGTATATATCTGTTTTGGTGCGACTTGAGTTATTGACAAAAACATTTTTACTATTAACATATAAATATCCAGATGAGGAATTTCCTTTTGTTAATTTATACGGTACGACATCTATCTTATACCTATCACCTCTGATTTCTAGAATAACACCAACTGATTTTTTTTGATCCCGGATATTTACCACTGAATTTTGGCCAACATAGTGAGTCACAGGACAACGAACGGCAGATTATAAATCTCAAACAAGTAGCAGCGCAAAAAGGCTGGCATGTCAGAAGAACCTTTCAAGAGAAAATTTCTGGTACAATTAAATCCGGATCCAGAAGTGAGTTTAAATCGCTGATGGATTATATTGACAAAAC
>JAPLEB010000092.1 GCA_026391555.1 Bacteroidia bacterium
CCCCCCCCCACCTCTACCCCCCCCGAACAAAATTAATTGTCATTCCGAATGGATCCGCCGACAGGCGGAGTAATGAGGAATCTCACCTCGCATAGAAAAATCAAAGAGTTTATGCGCATTATTCCGGATACCCATTAAAATTTAAATGCGTTGACCCTAACGGAAGGGGCAAGAATTAGGTTTTTAGGGATCGAATAAATATATTTGTGTTAAATAACGGCATCAATAAATAGTTTTTAGAGGTGCCCTAACTTAAAACGATATGAAAAAATTATTGATTCTTTCGTTAGCAGTTGGATTTGCAGTCTCTTCTTTTGCTCAGGATAAACCTCTTGTTTCAACAGAAAAAAATGTACTTAAAATAAACACATTAAGTTTATTTCTGGGTACGGGTTCTATCTTTTATGAACGTAACTTAACCGATTTAACATCTGCTCAGTTGGGCGTCGGTTATATGAATTTTAAACTTGGTGATACAAAATTTACCGGATTAATACTTACACCGGAATTCAGAATTTATCCAAAGAAGAATGCCATTGATGGGTTTTATCTTACTCCATATTTGCGTTATCAAAAATTCACAGTTGAAAATAAAGAAGTCGACCCAGCTTCTCAAGGATCATTAACCTCAATGGGTGGCGGACTTGTTTTTGGCAGACAGTGGATTACTGATTCAGGTTTTACAATGGACCTGTTTTTCGGAGGGCACTATAGTGATGCCAATGTAAAAGTAAATTACGGAACAGATTCATTTGATGAAAATTTCTTTAAAGGTTTTAAAATGAGAATAGGGTTTGCCCTTGGTTTCGCATTTTAAGAACTGCAGGTAAAAGTTAAGTGGCTGTAATCGACCCCTTTTATTATACCTAAAATTACCTATTCTTTATCTTTGACCCTGGGATTACCATAAATCCCGAGTTAGACAGTTGATAAGTGTTAAAAGCCACAGATACAATAATATAGTCTATCAAAAAAAAGTTGGTGCCACTACATTTCCGTTTTTTGTAATATTTTTGGTGGTATTCTCATGTTCATATCAGATAATTATAAAATATTTTTAAATTCTTATAAACCAGCTAAGCATTGGCATGGGTATCGGGGTCATTTTTCCATCTGCTGAGATACCCGCAAAGCCGAACTGAAAGGCTCTGTTTGGTTTGCTTGAAACCCTTATGCCGGGTACTATAATAGAAAAACTCGGTTTTTTCATATAGATGAATGAATCACCTACAAAAGAAACTTTTTTAGTTATTCTGAAAAGACATCCGAATGATAATAGTGGAGCGCTTTCAGAGATGCTGGTGTTTGTTGTATGAAGGTTGCCATTATCGTTACCCGGATTACCTGATATCATCGCGTAGCCACCGGTAATATTGATATTATTAGTCGAATTACCCAATGTCATTGTACAATATGGTAGTGCACCAACTGTACCCCAGTCAGCCCAACTTAATGTCCCGGCAAGCACGCCGAGGCCAAAGTGCAGGCTTTCATTTGCGCTGAAAGTTGTTTTGGCTGTCAGAACAATAGGTACTGCAAACCAGGTTGACATGGCGCCTACTGTTAATCCGGCAGAAACAGCGTATTGAATATCGGGTCCCCACCAATTGAAGAGAGCATAACAATCGCCCTTACTCATCCTTAAGCCATTTGTTGTCAGGAAATATCTTGACGCGAACATATTATTTCCTAAAATAGCTCCCGATTTTAAATCACTGATTGTTAACTCACGAATAGACTTAATTTCGTGTTTTGGAATGTATAATCTCCCTATTTCTTTAGTTTCTAACAAAACTTCTCTATCGTCCTGACTTATAATAATACCATAGTAGTCAGTGCCATCGTTTTTTGTTATAACAAAGGTCCTTACCGGCTGGGGGTTAACTTTCAGAGTATCCTGTGCATTGATGATCAAGCAATAGCTGGTCATAAAAAATACAAGAATAGCCAACTTAAATTTCTTAGAGATTTTCATTTTAGTATGTATTAAAAATGAATAAATACATTTTTCCGTAAATAATGAATCTGATAGCTATTTTGCTTCGCCTTTTAAATTTCCGTAGATGTATAGTGAATGGTACGTTGGAGTGAAGTTATGCAATTCACCAACAGTATGTATGATCTCGTGTATTCTGGGGTCGCAGAACTCAATCACTTTTCCTGTTTCAATATCAATCAGGTGATCGTGTTGTCCGCATTGGTATGCTCTTTCAAACTGAGCAATGTTCTTCCCGAACTGATGCTTAATAACCAGGTTGCAACTAAGCAGTAATTCAATAGTATTATATAATGTAGCCCTGCTTACCCTGTAGTTTTTATTCTTCATAAATATATAGAGCGACTCAATATCGAAATGACCTGAGCGTGAATATATCTCGTCGAGGATTGCAAATCTTTCAGGTGTCTTTCTGTGACCTTTCTTTTCGAGAAACTCAGTGAAGATATTCTTTACTGTTAGTTTGGTATCGTCACTAATCATATTTGGTCTAAGTTAAAATAATAACAAAAGTATGTATTTTCCCCGGATATCGCAGGGGTGTACTTATATTAAATTATTTAAGGAAATCTTCAACCCTTTTTACATTTTCAATACCATTGATATTTGAAATTTTCAGAATAAGATTGTTCAGATCTTTTGTATGGTGGACAAATAAATCAATTTCTCCTACAAATATTCCGTTCTGAACAGTAATATTAATATGGGTCATATTGACTTTCAGTTCTGAAGAGATAATATTAGTTATATCATTAACAAGTCCGATCCTGTCAATTCCAGTCATACTTATTCTTGCAAGGAATGAAACAAGTTTATGTATGGCCCATTTAACTGCTATAATGCGGTTGCCTTCGTTAGACATGATTCTGATTGCAACGGGGCATTTTGGTTTGTGAATAATAATTGCGCCTTCGGGTGAATGGTAGCCTGTAACCTCATCACCAGGAATAGGGTTGCAGCATTTTGCAATTTTGTATGATTGTTCAGCATTATCAACATTTTCCCTGAGAAGGAATGGGGCATCTTTGTCAATCTTTTCCTGGGAAACTCCGGTATCTTTTTTATCTTTCTTTGATCCAATTAGCTTTAACTCCCAATATTTGATGACATTATTGGATGGGCTCTTCTTCAGTATTTTTTTCAGATCATCAAGGTTGATTCTGCCAAGCCCGATTCCTGAATAAAGATCGTCTTTATTAAGAGTATCATAGAAGAGAAGGAGCTTTTTCAGAATTTCGTTATTTGCAGTGAGTCCAAGCTCTTTAAGTTTTGATTCAAGAATATCCATTCCCAGTTGAATGCTGTCTTTCGACTCATTCTTTAATGCATTTTTTATTCCTTCCTTGGCTTTTGATGTTCTGACAAAAGAGAGCCATTCCTTTTCCGGTTTCGCTATATCGGATGTTATTACTTCCACCTGGTCCCCGCTCATGAGTATTGAGTTAATAGGATTGAGCTTGTAATTTATTTTTGCACCAATAGCTTTATTTCCAATTTCAGTATGTATTTCATAAGCAAAATCGAGAACTGATGCACCTTTGGGTAGGCTGACAAGAAATCCTTTTGGTGTAAAAACCATTATTTCTGAAGAAAACAGATTCATTTTAAACTCATCGAGGAACTCAATAGGATCCTCAAGTGGGTTCTCTAACATCAGTCGGATTTTTTTTATCCATTTGTCGAGTTCATTCTCCGGGGATTCATCTCCTTTGTATTTCCAGTGTGCTGCATAACCCCTTTCAGCGATTTCGTCCATCCGTTTGCTCCTTATCTGTATTTCAACCCATTTACCTTCAGGGCCCATTACTGTGACATGCAATGCTTCGTAACCATTTGGTTTAGGCCGGCTTACCCAGTCGCGAAGCCTGTCAGGTTTGGGCATATAGGCATCAGTAATAATAGAATATATATTCCAGCATTGGGTTTTTTCAGGAACTCCTGCTACAGGTTCAAATACAATCCTTACCGCGAGAACATCATAAATCTCTTCAAAAGGAACATTTTTCGATTGCATCTTCTTCCATATAGAAAAGATGGATTTTGGCCTTCCACTGATGTCAAATTTCAACCCGTCATCTGTGAGTTTTTCAATTATAGGTAAGGAGAACTTATTAATGAGAGAAACATACTTCTTCTCGCTATGCTTAAGCTTAGCAGTAATTTCGTCATATATTTGTGGTTGCCGGAATTTGAAGCTAAGGTCCTCTAATTCACTTTTTATGGCATATAATCCGAGCCTGTGAGCAAGTGGCGCATAAAGAAAAATTGTTTCTCCTGCCACTTTCATCTTCTTATGTTCAGGCATCGAATCGAGAGTTCTCATGTTATGCAGACGGTCTGCAATTTTGATGAGGATAACCCTCAGATCATCGGAAATCGTAAGAAGCATCTTCCTGAAGTTCTCAGCCTGCAGAGAAGATGAATTCTCTTTATTATATGTGCCGGATATTTTTGTTAATCCATCAATCAGCGAAGCTATCTTAGGGTCGAAATCCCTTTCAACATCTTCCAGCGAGTATTCAGTATCTTCAACAACATCGTGAAGCAGTGCGACTGCAATAGACTTGGCTCCAAGACCGATCTCCTGGTTCACTATTTTTGCAACAGAAATAGGATGAATAATATATGGCTCTCCAGATTTCCTCCGCATGTTCCAGTGAGCTTCATTAGCAATTTTAAATGCCTTGTCAATCAGCTCCCTGTCTCCGGGTTTGTTGCACCTGAGAAGATTATTTACAAGAGTATCATATTCAGCCTGAATACGGATTTTATCTTCATCATCAAAAATATCCTTGTTCCCCATAAATAACAAATCAGCACCTTTCTATGCAAGATACAAAGATAACTTTTCCCGTTAAATGTTGTTGATTAAACTCGTATTGAGATGATGATTTTATTAACGTTTGTTTATAATTGTAAGTGTTCCGGTCTTTGTAATACTCTTTCCCGAAGGAGTAGTAACTTTTAGAAACCATAAACATACTCCCTGTGGTTGAGGATTTCCGTTTTTAGAGCCATCCCATTCTGCATGATAATCTCTTGTCTCAAATAGAATATTGCCCTGCCTGTCACTGATAATAAGATGATATTCTATTGGCGTGAAGGATATGACAGGTCTGAAAAGATCATTAAGGAGGTCGTTATTTGGTGTGAAAACATTAGGGACTGTGATTATCTCTGAAGGGACAGTACAAATTACAGATGAAAGACTTAGGCCGGTAACACCAAAAGGATTAGAAGTTTCTGTGGCGCTTATATAAAAACAAACTTCATTTCCGGTAACTTCGTACATTATCTCATAATAATCTAAAGTGAAAACTGTATCTGTAGACTGTATTACTGCATTTTCAACAAATCCTTTACCTGTGTTGATAAATAACCGGTATGACGAAACCATTCCTGACCACTCTTTATATGAATTCCATGACAGGTTTAAATCATTACCTGTCCTTGTTAAAGAAAGTACAATATTTGAAGAGAGGTTTGAAACTGAAATTGGAATATTGCAGCTGTTCATTGCTGAAAGTCTGTAAAAATTTTTAACATTAACATCTGCCTGATTATCAGTAAATAAAACTGATCCGTTAACTGAAACTGATTGCGCTGTCTCTTTAAATGCTCCGGATATTCCGCTTTTTTTTTCGAGTATGAAATGTGTGATCTCAGATAAAGGATCAATTGTAAACGAGAGAGATATCTTATTGTCAGAATTAACAGTAGCATAATCGGCGTTGATCCATTGCGGAGGCCTTTGCATCTTTGTTAATACACATGCTTTGTTAGAAGTAGAAAATGTTCCTCCTTCCAGATTTGCCCTTACAACAAAACAATATTCTGCATCAGTTGTAAAATCATTTATTGTATAGCTATTCACATCAGAATTTACTTTTACTGCTTCCATGAAGTTACCTCCATTAACAGACGACAGTATCGAATAGTCAATAACTTTTTTCGATGAAGACGAATAACTATTCCATGATACCGTGATCTTTTTATTACATGTATCAATTTCTGCCTTGGTAAATATTGTATTAAGTACATTTGAAAATATGCTTGTACATCTTGGCAGTCTAATTGCTGCAATAACATACGATGCACTCTTATATTTAGTTACTGTACTTGTATAAGTGTAGCTTGTAGCTGATGGATTCCATATTGTATCAGGTAATGACATTCCGTCTCCATTTTCGTAAGAATAAAGTACATAAGCAGCAATATCTGAAGATGGGCTCAATGACCAGGTAAATTCAGTCTTACCGGTTGCAGGTTGTACTGACACAGATATGAGAAGAGGCGGTAAAGGAGGATTGTTTTCACAATCTATTTGGGAATAAGCGCTGTATGACCAAAAAATAAATAAAGCAAGGATAATATTTATGCGCCATTTCTTCATCAGGAGCCAGCTGTAATTTCATAAAGATCATCAATATTGTAATACGTCCGCGCCAGTTCAATTATTTCGTCAGGGTCAATTGTTCTTATTTTTTCAGAAAGTTTGTAGTAATAATTGTTGTCAAGGCCAAACTCCCAAACCGACCTGAAGCTTTCTGCCAGAGCAAAGGGTCCATCGAACATTCTTACCATTTCGCCTGACATATAATTTCGAACAACCGCCATCTCATCTTTATTAACCGGACTACTCTGCAAAAGTCTTATCTCTTTGTAAATTTCATCAATTGCTTTTTGACAATTTTTTTTACCTACTTCTGTTGAAATCACTTTGTAACCGGTAAGATCAAGAGAAGAAACTGATGAGCTTATACCATAAGTGTATCCTTTTTCTTCCCGTATGTTTTTCATTAAGCGCGAACCAAAATATCCCCCTAAAATTAAATCAAGAATCTTCAACCCGGAATAGTCGGGATGCCGTTTGTTAATTGTTGAAGAGCCTATCCTGATTGCAGTTTGAACTGTCCCGGGTTTAATAATATGAACTTTTTTTCTCTTTTCTCCTTTCAGAACATTCTCAGAATCTTCAGTATAAATATTTTTTGAAGTAATATCGCCAAAATAGTAATTAAGAAGCCCGGTTGTCTTTTCGTGTATTTTACCCGATATTATAACTGCCATATTATCAGGAGTATAATATTTTGAGTGGAAATCTGTAAGAAGGGCCGGATTCATTCTGTCAAAATCCTGTTCACCTGCCTGATGTCCATAAGGATGATGCTTTCCAAAAACAGATTCAAAAAACTGATCAAGAGCAAGATTCTGAACTTTTTCCCTGTTAACCATGTACCAGCGAAGTCGTTTTTTCATGAGTGAGTTGAGTTCTTCTTCAGGAAAAGCCGGACGAAAAAGTATCTCCCGGCTCAGTTCCAGAACTTTTTCAATATGTTTACTTAGGAAAAAGAGAACAATTCCGGCGCGATCCTTTTCAGCCGATAAATTAAGGAATGCCCCGTGATAATCGAGTAACCTGTTGAGTTCTTCAGAACTGTAATTCCGCGATCCTTCTGTGAGCATCATGTTCGATGTCGATGCGAGGAGCGGCAAATATTCATTTACCTGTCCTGCTCTGAAAGTAAATTCAATTCGCATTATCTCTTCGGTACCGGCTTCAATTAGGAAAACCGGTACTCCATTATTCAGTCTGAAAGATTTTGCTTCAGGAATGACTACCTTTTCAACCGGAAAAACCAGTGGTTGTATTCTCAGCAGGCTATTCATTATTTATCCTTTCGGGTTGATTTGTAATATAATGTACTGCAGTTTGAAGGAAGAAAGTATCTGCCCGTTGCTTCTACAACCATTTCCTTACTTACCTTCCTGTATGCTTCAACCTCCTGATTAATTAAATCGGGGTTTCCAAGTAGTTCACAGAATGAAAGATTCATGGCTTTGTTCAGTATACTGGTATTGGAAAAGACTGTAGTAGATTCAAATTTATTCTTAACTTTTTCCATTTCCTCTGCGATTCCATTGCCATTTTGCAGACTGGCAATTACTTCATTCACAGCTTCTTCGGCGTTCTGAATATCAATGTCTTTCATTAATTTCCCCTGGACGATGATAAGCCCCGGGTCAATATCTGAAGTTAAATAAGCATTTATCTCGCTGAACAATTTTTTTTCCCTTACCAGTTTTGTATGCAATCTTCCTGATTCTCCACCGGCCAGAAGGTCGGTGATCAGATCGAGAGTATAAAAGTCGAAACTTTTCCTGGAGCCGATATGCCATACTTTATAAAGCGCAGTTGAGGGAAC
Source organism: Bacteroidia bacterium (assembly GCA_026391555.1). GTDB lineage: Bacteria > Bacteroidota > Bacteroidia > Bacteroidales > VadinHA17 > LD21. The sequence goes on from JAPLEB010000092.1 coordinate 8,203, forward strand.
ATCTTTTTCAATTGAAAGGATTCTTTCTTCAGTCTGGGAAGGTTCAGCAGTCAGGTTTCGCGATTGTACATCTCTTTTTTCAATGGGGCCAAACCATTTCCGGGTAAGTTTATAGGCAAGATCATAAGTAATATTTCCCGTAAGGGCAAGTATTGCATTATCAGGGGCATAGTGCGAAAAGAAGAACTTTTTTATCTGTTCAAGATCAGTATTCTCAATATGAGTGATATCCATTCCGATTGTGGGCCAGCGGTATGGATGTACTTTATATGCCAGGGGTCTTAGTTTTAGTATAGCATCGCCATAAGGCTGATTAAGATATCGTTGGTTGAATTCTTCAATAACTACATTTTTCTGTGTATCAAGATTCTTCTGTGAAAAATCGAGTTCCAACATTCTGTCCGATTCAAGCCAGAATCCGGTTTCAATATTTTGTGAAGGGATTGTAAGATAGTAGTTGGTAATATCATTGTTAGTAAAAGCATTATTCTCACCACCTGCCAATTGCAGAGGCTTATCATATTCAGGAATATTCTTAGAACCTCCAAACATAAGATGTTCAAAGAGATGAGCCATGCCAGTCATATCTGGATTTTCATCCCTTGAACCCACATCGTACAGAATATTCAATGCAACAAGGGGGGTAGATCTATCTTCGTGTACCAGAACCCTTAAACCGTTTTCAAGAGAGAATCTGTTGAAATTTATCATACTTGAAGTATCAGATTTTTACTGATGAGTAATTACATGGCAGAAAATTTTTCCGGTGACAAACTTAAGTAAAAATCAGTGAAGGTTTAGTATTGTTTTTATATTTGCATAATTATGTTCAGAAATCGTTTTTTCAGAAATATTTTTCATTTTATGCTAATTGATATTGATCAGGTTAAGTTAGTTTACTTCCTTAGTCTGGTTGTTGGATTACTCAGTGCCCTTGCAGCGGCATTACTTAAGAATAACAATCTTAAAAATTATTTAATATGAAAAGAGATACATTGATTTTTGACCTTATTGAAAAGGAACGTCAGCGCCAGATAAACGGAATAGAGTTAATCGCTTCTGAAAATTTTGTCAGTCCACAGGTACTCGAAGCAATGGGATCGGTAATGACAAACAAATATGCTGAGGGTTATCCTGGTCATCGATATTATGGTGGTTGTGAGATTGTTGACCAATCAGAGCAGATTGCTATAGACCGGTTGAAACAACTGTTTGATGCCGAATATGCTAATGTACAGCCTCATTCCGGAGCACAGGCTAATATGGCAGTATTTATAACTGTGCTTAAACCCGGAGATACTTTCATGGGATTGAATCTGGCACATGGCGGACATCTTTCTCACGGTTCACCTGTTAATTCCTCAGGTCTGTTTTACAAGCCTGTTGCTTACAGTGTCAAAGAGGAAACAGGTTTAGTGGATTATGATATGATGGAAGAGACTGCTCTTAAAGAGAAGCCAAAGATGATAATAGGAGGGGCATCGGCCTATTCGCGCGATTGGGATTATGAAAGAATGAGAAAGATCGCGGACATGATCGGAGCTATTTTTGTAGTTGATATGGCACATCCGGCAGGATTGATAGCTGCAGGGTTGCTCAAAAATCCACTGAAATTTGCTCATATTGTAACTTCAACAACCCATAAGACACTTCGTGGGCCAAGAGGCGGAATCATTCTTATGGGTAAGGATTTTGTTAATCCATGGGGTATTACCACCCCAAAAGGAGAGGTAAGAATGATGTCCTCGCTGTTGAACTCAGCCGTTTTTCCAGGTATCCAGGGAGGTCCTCTTGAGCATGTAATAGCCTCTAAAGCAGTCTCTTTCGGGGAAGCCCTCGATCCGGGGTTCAGGGAATATCAGGCAAGAGTTAAAAAAAATGCTTGTGTAATGGCTAAAGCTTTTATGGACAAAGGTTATAAAGTTATTTCTGATGGCACTGACAACCATCTGATGTTAATTGATCTCAGAACCAAAATTCCTGAAATATCGGGGAAAAAGGTTGAAAACACCCTTGTGCTTTCCCATATTGCTGTAAACAAGAATATGGTCCCGTTTGACAGCCGGTCACCGTTCCTTACTTCCGGATTAAGAGTTGGCACACCGGCGATTACAACCAGGGGGCTTAAAGAAGAACATATGGGAGTGATTGTTGACCTTATTGATGAAGTTATTTCAAATATTGAAAATGAAGCCGTTATTGCAAGGGTAGGAGAGAAAGTGATTAACATGATGAAATCTTTTCCTCTCTTTTCAATGTGATTCTGACTGAATAATTCCTGATTTATCAAATTTTAGCTGATTATGATTTTTATTATAACTTTGTATTTGCCCATTATCAATCATATTATCGATGAATAACCAGAAACTTATTTTTATTGTTGATGACGATCCAATTATTAACATGTTGGTTGTTAAGCGGTTTACATCTGAGGGTTACCGTCTGGAGGCTTTTGCCTATGGTGAAGATTGCCTGAAAGCACTTGACAAAAATCCCGACCTTATAATTCTCGACTATTTTTTCGTTAATAATGACCGGAAGGTTATGAATGGAATGGAGGTCTTCGACAAGATAAAGGAAATGAAACCCGATACTCCGGTTATCATGCTTTCAGGTCAGGAAAAAGGAGAGATAGTTCTTGAGCTTGCACGAAAAGGGATTGATGATTATATTATTAAAGACAATAATCTTATTGATAATCTGCATATTGCAATAAAAGAATTATTTGAGAGGATACAATTATAAAAAGACGTGAAAAACGTAACCTTCTATATGTCTGATATTCAATTAAACAAAAATCAGGGAGGGAGGATAAAATTAGGTTTTTGAAAATCATCTATATATATTTGTGTCAAACAACGGCACCAAAAAAAAGTATTTAGAGGTGTCCTTATAATATTTTTATATGCTAAATTTATTAACAAAAGGAATTTTACCCATATCATGCATAACTTTAGCTTCGGTAAACGCTGTTGAAGGAAAAGAGAAACCCAACATCATCCTGATTCTTACTGATGATATGGGTTTTAGCGACATTGGTTGCTATGGTGGCAATTTTGCGCCTACGCCCAATCTCGATAAGATGGCCCGGGAGGGAATCAGGTTCACCCAATATTACAGTGCCTCACCTATTTGCTCACCCTCACGGGTTGGTATCTTAACCGGGATGGCTCCTGCCAGTTGGAACATTACCAGCTTTCTGCACGAAAAGGCAGAAAACCGAAAATGTGAACAAGCCGACTTCCTGAGTTCGTCGGCGTCTTCCATTGCCCGGACAATTAAAACAGCAGGTTATACAACCGGACACTTTGGTAAGTGGCACATGGGGGGCGGCCGCGACGTGGATAATGCACCAGGAATCAAATCGTATGGTTTCGACGAGTACTCGAGCACGTGGGAAAGCCCCGATCCAGACCCGTTGATTACGGCCTCCAATTGGATATGGAGCGATATAGACAGTGTAAAACGTTGGAATCGCACGGCATATTTTGTCGATAAAACCCTCGATTTTTTGACGCGACACAAAGATCAGCCCTGTTACATCAACCTTTGGCCCGACGATGTTCATACACCATGGGTGCCCAGTCAGGAGCGATTTGGAAATTACCCCAATGGACCGGAGGAGGAACGTAAATTCCGTGCTGTACTTGATGAATACGACCGGCAAATGGGTCGTTTGCTCGAAGGTCTGAAACAACTGCGAATTGATGATAACACCATAGTAATTTTTACCAGCGACAACGGACCATTACCCAGTTTTAAGGGTGGCCGTTCTGGAGGTTATCGTGGTTCAAAAATGTCGTTATACGAAGGCGGTACCTGTATGCCATTCATCGTACGCTGGCCCGGGCATGTTCCGTCAGGGAAAGTCGACCAGCAATCGGTATTGTCGGCCAACGACCTGTTCCCAACCTTTTGTGCACTGGCCGGAGCTAAAATGCCAACGGGCTTTGCTTTCAGCGGAAAAGATAAAAGTCCGGTATTCCTTGGAAAATCGTCTAAAGAAAGCAGGACTTTTTATTGGGAATATGGTCGGAACGATAAATCATTCGGCTTTCCGAAAGGACTCGACCGCAGCCCCAACCTCGCTATCCGTGAAGGAAACTGGAAACTGCTGATAAATTTTGACGGAACCGGGGTCGAACTCTATAATCTCGAAACCGATAGAAAGGAAACGACCAATCTGGTTTCAGAAAGCCCGAAGCTGGCCGAAAAACTTAAAACAAAACTACTGGCCTGGAGAAATTCTATGCCTAAGCTGCCTTCAGATTCAAAATAGAAAAAATGCTTTTCAACCGAAAAATACCTTAATTTGCACACAAACTCCAAATTTATATGAAATACGAAAAGAAAACAAGAAAATTACGGTGGTGTTTTCTGCTGTGTTGTTTGTTCGCCTGCCCCAATCTGACATGGGCACAGCAAATTGCCGAAGAACCGGCACAACAAACAGCTGTAGAAACGTCTAAAGTAGAAAATGAACCATTAGATTTAATTTTTAGGAAAATCGATGCGGTAGATTTCAACGGATCAGCTTATACTATAAGCGGTGACCAAATCCGTAATTTGCCGGTTACCAGCTTAACAAACCTGTTGGCAGGTATTGTGCCTGGCTTTTATTCACGGCAATCGGAAGGAGGGATGGCAAACGAAAGTGCCAATTTTTGGATTCGCGGAATCCGTACTTATTCCGAAGGTGTATTGGTCTTGATCGATGGGCAGGAAAGGACTTTTAGCACTTTATCTTCTCATGAAATTGAATCCATTACCGTCCTGAAGGATGCTGCAGCTACCGTATTATATGGCATGCGTGCCACAAACGGGGCTATTCTGGTCAATACCCGTAAGGGCCGAATAGGCAAACCTTCTGTAGAGTTAACCACTCAGTTTATTTATCAGCAGCCTATCAGCATGCTGAAGCCGCTGAATGCATTGGGTTATGCTGAAAATTACAATACGGCGGTAAAAAATGACAATTTGGACGAGACTAACCTGTATTCTCAATATTACCTTTCGCGGTACCGTAACCGCGACGGTGTAAATACCGAAATATATCCCGACATCAACTGGTCAGATGAATACTATAATAAAAATACTTCGTTGCAGCGGTATAATCTGAATGTATCAGGAGGATCGGAACGCAACCGCTACTTTATTAATGCAGGATTCCTTACCCAGTCGGGCATGTTTAATACAGACGATGAATTTTCATATAATACCAACAATAATACTGACCGCTTTAATGTGCGTTCTAATGTTGAGTTCGATGTAACCTCCACAACGCTGCTGGCGGTCGATTTGTATGTCTGGCACGAAAAGCAAAACAATCCGGGGGGCGATTATGTAACAGCTTATAATGGTTTGGTAACCACTGCTCCCAATTCTTTCCCGGCGTACATTGTCGATAATGGTAACTATGTCGATCAGAGCGGTAATGCCATTGTAAGTATTAATAATAAAATTATTGCAGGTAACGGTATAAGCACTAACCCCTGGGCTTTATTAAACCGAAGTGGTTACACTGCATTGGAAAAAGTGTATGGTTCGTTCCGTGCTCAGCTCACACAAGACCTCTCGGCCTTGATAAAAGGGTTGAAAGTGTCGGCTATCTTCTCTATGGACTCTGAAACGCAGGCTTCAGCTGAGCGTACGAAAGGATTTGCTTACTATCAGGTAGTTGATCCCGCGAATGTGAACGTACTGAAAAAAACGGGAACAGATGCGAAAATGTCTAACTCCGTTTCCGGTAAAAATTCAAACAGACGCACCTCATTGGATATGCAGCTCTCGTATGCTCGCCAGTTTGGGCGGAATGGCATTTCGGCTTTGGCTTTCTTTAACCAATATGAAAATGCAAATGAGGTAAGTATCCCTACTCGTTTTCAAGGCGCCGGAGCATGGTTGAACTATAATTTCGATAAACGTTATGGTCTCGATTTGATGATGAGTAACCAGGGATGCTATGTTTTCGCCCCCGGTCATCGTTTTGGTTTCTTCCCCACAGTAGCCGCCGGTTGGACTGTTTCTAACGAACCATTCTTTGAAAGTGTCAAAGGTTTTATACCTTACTTGAAGATGAAAGCATCGTATGGAATCCTGGGAAGTTACCGTGGTGTTTCTGAGTTCCGTTATATGGATCGTTTAAGAGCGACAACCAATATTTATAATTTTGGAAATACCATGACCAACGCTAATGGATACGTTGAAGATATTATTACTAACCCCGGTCTTACTTGGGAGAAATCGAAACAAGCCAATGTGGGCGTCGAAACAAAATTGTTTAAAAATCAGTTGTCGGTTTCGGCCGAATATTTCCGCGACAACCGTTCCGATATCTACATGACCAATAATCGTGTCAGCTCTATTTTGGGGACTGTTGTCAACGTCGAACAAAATATCGGGGCGATGTACACCAATGGATTTGATATTGCCGCGATGTGGAACTCTAAAATCGGAGAAGTGGGTTATACCATAGGGGGTACTTATTCTTTTTCTCTGAATAAGGTCACTGCTTCGGGTGAAGTCGATCAGCCTTATCCATGGTTATCGGATGTTGGATATTCAAGGGGAGTAAAACGCGGTTATATTGCCGATGGATTTTTTAATTCTTACAATGAAATAGCGGCAGCTCCTACTCACACCTTCTCAGAAGTGCATCCGGGTGATATCCGCTATAAAGATATTAGCGGCGATGGTATTATCGATACCGACGACAAGGTGCCTCTCGGATATGATGATACACCTAATATATTTTATGGCAGTACACTCGGTATATCGTACAAAGGTTTTGGTATTAATGCTTTGCTTCAGGGTGCAGCCCGGGTATCTCGCACTATTCAAGACCTGGTAGCTTTCCCTTTCATTTCAAAAGGAAATATTTACGAGAACCAACTCGATTACTGGACGCCCGAATATCAAACGTCAGAGCTACCGGTTGTTTCGACTATTAATTCGGGAAATGTTAACAATACACAAATCTCTTCGTTCTGGATCAGGGATGCCGATTATCTGCGTCTAAAAATGTTAGAACTTTATTACGATTTTCCGAAATCGGCATCTGAAAAGGCTTTTGTAAAAAATATTCGGTTGTTTGCAAACGGATATAACATATTTACCTTGACAAACTATAATAGTCAGTTGGATCCAGAGGCTAATGCGAATGGTTCGGGTATGCCGATTACCCGGAATGTCAGTTTAGGTTGTTCCATTAAATTTTAACAGGCTATGAGAAAAAAACTTATAATATTAGTGATATCATTTACTACGTTATTATTAACAAGGTGCGAATATCTGGATGAAAAACCTTATGACTGGGCGCAACCTGATGATGTATTTACAGACGAAAGTAATTATATGCGGCCAATAAATCAGGCTTACTCGTATATGAAAGGTGGGTTTGACCGGATTTCCAGCTCATTTCTCGATGCTGCTACCGACGATGGGATTGGCACCGTGAGCGGATCGTCTATTTATCTTCTGTCAAGTGGCTTTGTAACCTCCAGCAGTCCTGTTGAAGGCTGTTGGGATCAATCGTATAAAGGGATACGGCAAGCTTTGTTTGTTCAGAAAAACCTGGCAGAACAAAAGCTGATTTTGACTAAAAAAACCGAATTGGAGGTGGCCATCATCAAATCGGTTTATTCCGGTGAAATGTATGCGTTGCGGGCACTCTATGAATTTGATTTGCTGAGACATTATGGTGGTTACCCCATTATAGACAAATATTATTTATTTGATGATCCGGAAATAGCTCAAAAAACAAGAGACTCTTTTGAGGATTGCGTAATAAGTATTGTAAATATCTGCGATTCCGCGATCAAGTATTTGGACGTGGAGCCTTCAAGCGGGTCCTACGGACGGATGAGTAAAGGTATGGCCATGGCTATTAAAGCTAAAACGCTGGTATATTCGGCCAGTCCGTTATTTAATCAGCCGGGAAATTCCAATCCGTTGACAGGGTATGCCGGGATTACCGATGCAGACGTGAAGACTCGTTGGGAAGCTGCAGCTGCAGCCTGTGCGGCCGTTATTAACCTGAAAAAGTCAACCGGCACCAGCAAATACGTTTTGTACGCTGCTGCTAACGCGTATGAAAAGTTGTTTGTTACCTGTCCCAACGATGAGTATATTGTGTTTAGAGCGGCCCCTAAGTCGAACGATTTGGAGAACCGCCAATATCCACCTTCGATTTCAAATAATTCGGGTGGAGGTACGGTTCCTTCCCAGGAATTTGTTGATGCCTTCACCAACGCTGACGGTTCTGATTATGTTCGGGGCATTCCGGCAAATCAATATACCTCGCGTGATCCCCGTTTAAGCGTAATTGTTGGGTATAACGGCTCTACATACGGTCTCCGCGGTAAAATCTATACAAAAACCGGCACCGGCGCTACGCTGGATGCGTTGAATTCGGTAGACGATAAATCAACCAATACCGGTTATTATTTGCGCAAGTTTCTTGATACGAACGTGAGTTTTTCTGTAGTTCCACCCGCTACGGCATTTCATCTGTTCCCTATAATACGCCTGGCAGACATCTATTTGCTGTATGCCGAAGCGATGAATGAGGCTTACGATGGTATAGATGTAGACCCCAAAGGTTACGGTCTTACGGCAAAAGGTGCGATAGGAAAGGTGCGTATACGTGCCGGATTTCCTCTTGCTACCGATAAATATTTGTTAGGGGTAACTACACGTGTACAGATGCGTGAGAAAATTAAAAACGAGCGTCGTATCGAGCTCTGCTTCGAAGAACAACGTTATTTCGATTTAAGACGGTGGATGGATGGTGCTAAATTGGCCCAACCAATTAACGGGATACGCATTGAGGATAATAGTGGAACCTTGAATTACAGTTATTTTGAGGTTGATGCACAACGTAAGTTTGATACAAAAATGTACCTGCATCCTATACCGCTGAGTGAAATAAAAATTTCAACGGGGTTAGATCAAAACCCCGGTTGGTAAACATGTTTAAGCAATAAAATTTAAAAAAAACATATGAAAAATATAATTCTGATATGCATATTCGCCTGTTGCTCTTTACAACTGTTTGCCCAAATGAGGGTTAGCGGAACTGTGAGAGATGAAGCTGGATTAGAGGTAATCGGGGCTAATGTTGTACAGAAAGGTACTGTCATCGGTATTGTTACCGATATTGCCGGGAAATTCAGTATCATATTGAATAATAACGCCGAACTTGTATTGCAGATTTCTATGATAGGTTATGAGAAATCTGAGATTGATGTTCGTAATAAAACATCAGTTGATGTGGTATTGAAAAATTTGAGTGTAGGTTTGGGAGAGGTCCTTGTAGTAGGGTACGGTACGCAAAAGAAAGCCTCTGTCACCGGTTCTATTGCTAACGTTGGAAGCAGAGAGCTGAATGCTTCCCCAGTACCCAGTGTGACTAATGCGTTGACCGGACGTGTTTCGGGATTGGTTACACGTCAGGAAAGCGGACGTCCGGGAGGTGATGCTGCCACACTTTTTATTCGTGGTCGCGGCACTTTTAACAATTCTGCCCCCTTGGTGTTGGTTGATGGAGTCGAGCGTAGTTTTTCGCAGATTGACCCCGACGATATTGAAAGTGTGTCAATCTTAAAAGACGCTTCTGCAACTGCCGTTTATGGGGTACGTGGCGCCAACGGCGTAGTTTTGGTTACTACAAAACGAGGTAACACCGGAAAATCAAAAATTTTATTTTCTTCCGAATATGGAATTACCCAGTACAACAGGATAACAAGAGTACTGAATGCTGAAACAACTTCCCGGTTCCAACGTGAAGGAACCATAAATGCAGGTTTGGACCCTTCTGTTATTTCAAATACCAGTAATTTTAAAGTTTCTGAATATGATAACTATTTGTATCGTACGCAGTTGAGTCCGTTTACCCATCCTGATAACAGTTTTGTGGATATTTTTACAAAACCAGGTGCTCAGCAGAAATACAACCTCAATATTTCTGGAGGTAACAATGCAGTTAAGTATTATGTTTCGGTGGGATATTTTACGCAGGATGGTATGTTCCAGACCGATGTTAATAAAATCAAGGAGCATCCTACACTTCAGCGATTGATTGAATTTTCTCCCGAAGCAGAAAAAGCGTTTGTAGTTCACGACTATAATCAGGAATATTTGTTCAATCGTTTGAATACCCGGTCGAATATCGATATATCTATAACCGACGATTTAAAACTGGGTGTGGACATGGCCTACCGTTTCATGCGGCAAAATCGTCCCGGAACGTACGATGGTTGGGACAATGCTGCCGAGAATATGCGACTGTTCGGTATGTTCTATCGAAATGCACCGCAGGCATTCCCTATAGTAAACATAAACGGTACTTTTGGAGGTGCTATTGGTGTCTGGCGTCAAAATCCGTTGGTAACGGTCAATGAAACCGGTTACCGCACCGATTACGATAATCAGATGGAAACAACCTTATCTCTGAATTATAATTTGCATAAAGTATTAAAAGGCCTGAGTATCGACGGTAAATACTCATACGATATAGCATGGAGCAACTGGCGCGGTATGCAGTGGCGGCCATCTATTTTTAGTTATGATCCGGTCACTGATTATTATACACTGGGGTTAGCGGCTGTTTTGCCGTATACTGGATCGGGCAGGACGTCGGCAACCTATAATAAATATATGGAATTGGCTCTCCGGTATAAACAAACTTTTGCTTCAAAACATAATGTATCGGCTGTGGTATTGGGAACATATAGCTCGGTATCGTTACCGTCTGGTGAGTATTCATATGTGCCTCAGATCTATCAGGCCCTGATTGGCCGTGCCAATTATGATTACGACAATCGTTATCTCTTCGAAGTCAATATGGGGTATAATGGTTCTAACCGTTTTGCCGAAGGACATCGTTATCAGCTCTTCCCCGCCGCATCTGCCGGATGGATATTGACTAACGAACACTTTATACCTAAAATGGCTGTGTTGAATTATGCCAAAATTCGCGGTTCTTATGGACAGGTGGGTTCCGATAAGCTAGGCTCGTTCAGTTATTATTACAAATCTACTTATGATAACGGTTCTTCATATTCGTTCGGAGCTACGCAGAACCCTATCGTTACGGGCCTTATTGAAGGGAGTCTGGCAAATGAACTCATTACCTGGGAAACCTCCACAAAATACAATATTGGTTTTGATACCCGTTGGTTTGATTCGAAGTTGACTTTGAATGGCGATATCTTTAAAGAACATCGTACCGATATTCTTACTACTCCCAACCGCTTTTTGGTCACCTCCGGGATTACCAGTACAGCTCCGGTAAACCTCGGTATTGTCGATAACCATGGATACGAAATTGAATTAGGATGGGACGACCTTATCGGAAATGATTTCTCTTATTTTGTAAAAGCTATTTATGGAAATAGCAAAAATACAGTCGTAGAAATGAGTGAGGCTAATAAACCGTACGATTATATGTATTCGACAGGACAATCGATCGGGCAATGGATAGGTTATAAGTTTGACGGTTTCTTTCAATCGTCCGACGAGATTGCCAGCTCTCCGCAACAGTTCGGATTATCCAATCTGGCTCCCGGCGATATCAAGTATAAAGACTTGAACGGCGACGGAATCGTTAATCAAGACGACCAATGCCCCATTGGTTACGGACCGTTGTCCGAAATCACGTATTCGTTACGGATGGGTATTGACTATAAAGGTTTTGATATAAGCATTATGTTCCAGGGCGCAACACACAGTTCAATATATTTGGTGGGCGATTTGGGCTGGGACAATTCTTGGGGTAACTATTATGATAATCATATTAACCACTGGACTCCCGAAACTGCTTCTACGGCAACATATCCGCGCTTTTTGCAGAAATCCGATGCGAAAAATCAGAACTACTATTTGTCCGACTTTTGGTTAATCGATGGAGATTATCTCCGTTTGAAAAATCTTCAGGTAGGCTATTCGTTGCCTAAACTTTTTTTGAAGAGAATTTCTTTACAGGAGGTTCGGTTCTATGCAAATGCTTATAATCTGTTAACCTGGGACAAAGTGAAAAAAGTTGACCCGGAAACCAATCCCGAAAGTAACAACGGATATTTTTATCCTCAGCAAAGAATTTCGAACTTCGGTATGTCAGTAACATTCTAACATCAAAAAAAAAATAATCATGGGAAAAATATTAAAAATTATGTTTGCATGTCTGTTGCTATTGGGATGCAATACTGAGGGACTGATGGATTCCACCGATCTGGATGATTTGACTACCGCCAAAGTTTATTCGGATGTTGAATATACCCGTAAAGTCCTTATCGACTCCTACGGACGAATGCGGGATGTAATAAGCACCAATCAAGGTAGTTTTGGTCGTTTTTTTAATTTAGCTAACTCGTGTTGTATGCTTGACAACGCCACCGACGATGGAGCAGGTAATACGACACGTACGGCCGGTATTGTTCCTGGTCTCCAGGTTTTTGTTACCGCGGGAATCACGGCTGTTACCAACCCTGTGGCTCAGACTCATCCATGGACATTTTATTATAGAGCAATACGATCAGTCAATACGTTTATAGCAAATGTAGACAAATCGCCCCTCGAAGAGGCCGAGAAGGTCAGTAGTAAAAATCAGGCTCGTTTTTTGCGTGCATACTACTATCACGAACTCTTTCGTTGGTTTGGCCCTCTGGTAATCACTGAAGAGCCATTAGATCCTTTTGCCTTTAATACCACCAAAAGAGAAACCTTAGAACATACGGTTCAGTTTATCGTAGATGAGTTTGACGCTCTTTCTCAAGAGGGTGTATTACCCGATGCATGGGACGATGTCAATTACGGACGTCCTACCCGCGGTACCGCTTTGGCTTACAAGGCCCGTACGTTGCTCTATGCTGCCAGCCCGTTGTTTGAAGATTCCGGAGTTACCTGGGATCAGGCTGCCCAGGCTGCGTTGGATATGATTAACTATTCAGAATCGGGTGGCTGGCACGAGCTTTATTATGATGCGACCGAACCCCTAAGGAGTTATTCCCGCTTATTTAATGAACGTAAAAACAAAGAAATTCTGTTGAGTTATATACGGCCATACAATAATGATTTATACAATAATTTTCCGGCGTTTAATCCATGGAATGTAAATAAAGAGGAAACAACTTGTCCTACTCAATGGCTTGTAGATAGTTACGATATGGCCGATGGATCACAACCTATTGTCGGGTACAATTCTGATTTTAGCCCGATAATTAATTCCGCTTCGGGATATAATGATCAAAATCCGTATGCCAACCGTGACCCTCGTTTAGCCCAAACCATACTCTATCATGGGTTGACATGGCCTAAAGTAAACGGTACACCGGCAACTGTTGACATCAGTACTGCTCTGAAATGGGGTAGCGGTTATTTTCTGACCAAATGGCTGGATAACCGGATTGATCACATTACCGGAGGTACTACCTCTATGAATTTTATTATGATGCGTTATGCAGAAGTATTGCTGAATTATGCCGAAGCGGTAAATGAATCTGAAAACTCGGCGGCTGCCCGTGATAAAGCAGTTGTTAAGTTGAATAAAATCCGTTCACGTGGCGGAATTACCAATCAGCTTATTGGCGCCGATTATACACAGTCAAGTCTGCGCGACCGTATTCGTAAAGAACGTCGGGTTGAATTGTGCTTTGAAGAACATCGTTTCTTCGATATTCGTCGATGGAAGATTGCAAAAGATGTAATGATACGTCCTGCAATGGGTATAACTATTGTAAGCGGGAAATTTGTGCGTATACAGTTAGACTCGCGATCATACAACGAACGAATGGATTTGATGCCGATTCCGAATAACGAAACGAACAATGCTTCTTTAATCTTTCAAACCCCCGGATATTAATTAACAGATAAAAAATAACAATAATACATTATAATATGAAAAAGACAATTGGAATAATACTATCGATAATCGTTGCTTTAACGGTTGTGTCGTGCGATGACAGCACGTTTGAACTTGGTTATAAAGCTCCCCTGACCATAGAATTCGCGGGTATTGACTACAGTAATATTGTTACGGTAGAAAAAGGTGTTATTAGCTATACTGCTCAAATCGGGATTTTAGCTCCTGAAACAGGAGTAAAAACATTTGAGATTTTTAATGCCGATGCTAAAACCGGAGCCAAAGGTACTCTTATTGGGGGAACTTCTGTGTCTTTTAGTGAGCTAGTACCCTCTTACAGCGTGGAATATACGTTTATTAATCTCATCGTAAATAAATGTATTAAGGTGGTTGTTTCCGATATGAAAGGAAATGTATATGAACGCAACCTGTTTGTAAAGATAACCCCGGCAGTTTTGTTCTCCCAATCGGTAAAAATGGAAACAGCAGAAGTCTATTACGGACCTTACTATGCTACATGGTTGTATGGTCGTGTTTACATGCGTGGAGATGGCGAAAAATACAAAGACGAAATTGATTTCTCATTAGGAGATGTCGTTATAGCATCTGAAGGAGCTGCTGCCGTTCCGGCTTTGGTTAACCCGGCTGTAAGAGGAAACAATAATTTACTGACCATAAATGGATTGCAGCAAACTAAGTTTGAACTTACTGTCCTTACAAAAGCTCAGTTCGATGCAATTAATGAGGTAGATGGTTCATCGATCAGCTCATTGGCCGATCCTGCGCAAGATGCCGTAAAATTAGTTAGCGGCAAAGTTTATCTGTTTAAAACCGCAAATGGAAAAAAAGGCCTTATATACATAGCGACTTTGACTCTTAAAACTGGTACTATCGAAAATGTAGCAGGTGAATGGATAATTAATTCGCCTTACTCCCTGGCTTCACTTACTGCAAAAGTGATGCAGCAATAATTTTAGGTTAGATTAAAATTATAAGTAACATATTAAATGTTGCAATTATTCGCTGCCCTGCTATTCAATTTCCTTCATCATGTATCGGGAAAGCAGGGCAGTTGAATTTGCGCATGTACAGTGTTAAGGAGCTGAAAAAATGAAAATTCATTCATGTAAAATAATCGTTTCGGTATTTGCTGTTTTTTTTATTTCATCCTGTCTCGGGCAAAATATTGACCAGGGAAAATATACAAACCCGGTATCCAATATTACTAATATTGGTGATCCATTTGTATTAACTTATGATGGAATGTATTATATGTACTGTACTTCTATTGTAGATCAGGGGTTTTATGTTTGGACTTCAAAAGATCTGGTAAATTGGGTAAATCAAGGGTTTGCTTTATCAAATAAATCATCAGGAGTCTTCGGTATCAATCGCTTTTGGGCACCCGAAGTGATAGAATTTAAAGGCAAGTTTTACATGACCTACAGTGCCGGTGGTACCGATGGTGTTTTAAAGTTATGCCTTGTAGTCAGTGACAATCCCCTGGGCCCTTTTACTAATTATCAATCACCATTGTATGAACATGAACTATCACATATTGACGCAACTATTTTTATTGATGCCGATAAATCATATATTTATTTTGTCAGGGATTGTAGCACAAATAATATCAACGGAAGGCCAACCAGCCAAATATTTGTAGCCCAATTGAGTGATGACCTTAAAACATTTGTTACCCAACCAAAGCTGGTCATTACCCCCGATCAGGATTGGGAAGACATAAACGGCACCCGGCTTTGGAACGAAGGGCCATTTGTGCTTAAGCACGAAGGGAAATATTTTATGACTTACTCGGCAAACGGCTATAACACTAACGAATATTGCGTGGGTTATGCAACAGCCGACAATCCTTTTGGACCTTGGGTAAAAGCTTCTGAAAATCCAATTCTTAAAGCGAATCTGGATATAGGTGTTTCAGGCCCGGGACATAATAGCTTTGCTTCTTCTCCGGATGGGACTGAATTATTTATGATTTATCACGCCCATACATTTCCAGATATGCCGAGCGGTAACCGGGCCGTATATATTGATCGGATTCATTTTATTGATGGAAAAATGGTAGTAGATGGACCAACAAAAAGCCCTCAGCTTTTTCCCAATAGCACCAAATAATCAAAAAAAGCAATTTAACACTTAGAGCAATGAAAAAAATTATTATTATCTTATTAATAATTACATTTGGGTCAAGGCACATTTTTGCAGCTAAAGACAAACCAAAGAATATTAAGCCAAATATCCTTATTCTTCTTGCTGATGATCTGGGATTTGGAGACGTAGGATTTAATGGCAGCGATATAAAAACCCCGAATATAGACCGCATAGCCGCCGAAGGTGTGAAGCTAAATCAATTTTATTCCTGCCCCATGTGTTCACCTACCCGTGCCGGATTAATGACCGGACGTTATCCATTGCGTTTTGGTCTCATGCGTTCAGTAATTCCACCACAGCGCGATTTCGGGCTTTCAGTCAACGAAGAAACGATCGCGGATATGTTAGGCAAAGCCGGGTATAATCATCGCGGAATGGTTGGTAAATGGCATTTAGGACACCGTCGTCAGGAATGGTTACCCGTCAATAGGGGATTTACCCATTTTGAAGGTTGTTACAATGGAGCCGTTGATTATTTCAATCGAGACAGGGATGGGGAGTTGGATTGGCATATCAATAATAAACCTTCCGGTAAGGAAGGATATACTACAGATCTGATTGGTGAAGCTGCAATTGAATTCATTAAATCTGTACCACAGGAAGAACCTTTCTTTTTATATGTTCCATTTACAGCGCCACACGCTCCTTTTCAGGCTAAACCGGAAGATATGGCAAAATATCCTAATCGCCAGGGACTTAAAAAGACTTATGCCGGTATGATTGATTGTTTGGATCAGAATATTGGAAAAATATTAAAAAGCATTGAAGAAAGGGGACAGTTAGACTATACGTTTATTTTATTTTTCAGCGACAATGGTGGAGTGCTCAAAGTAGGCAGCAATGGAGAACTCAGAGGTGAAAAATTGACTCCATACCAGGGAGGTATTCGTGTTGCAGCTGCAGCACGATGGCCTGCAGAAGGGGTATTTGGTGGGAAAGTAATTGAAGAACGTATGGGCTATATAGATGTTTTCCCAACTCTCATGGCAATTGCAAAATTTGAAGGAAAGCCGAAAAATGAATTGGATGGTATTAATGTTTTGGAAGGGATAAAAGGAAATAAACTAAAAGACCGTAGTTGGTTCACTTACGAAGATCAAGGTGACGAAAAGATTGAGGATTTGGCCATTAACAATAACCAGTGGAAGCTTGTTGTAAAACGCGGAGCGCCAGACTCCGAAAATATTACGGAGATTAATCAATTATTTCAAATATCAACGGATCCAAATGAGAAGATGGATTTGTCTGCTCAAAAACCTGATAAAGTTGAAGAACTGATGAAAGAATTAAACAGTTTTTACGGTTTGAAAGCGAAAAATCAAATACCAAGATATTCGGAAAAAGATAATTACCCGGGACCAGTATTAATTCCAAATTGGCAACCTGAAAAATAACGCGATTGATAAAAAAATATAAAAAATGACAATTAAACCAATAATTACTGTCTTATTACTCTCTCTTTTTATCAACGTCAATTCCCAAAATTATGCTCCGGTCAGTGGTGAAGGAATTGGAGTCAGGATTATATAGAAGATTGTTTGTTGTAAAAATCAGTAAATAAATACTTTATGAACGAAGGGACCATTGGTCGGTTAATGAAGACCCCTGCATTGGCAGCATTGCCGTTGGGAATTCTTGCATCATTTCCAATTTACTCATGTAGCTCTGAAAAAGCATCATTGGCAAAACCCAATGTAATATTTGTCGTGCTGGACGACATGAACAATTTCGGGATTGGGGGGCCGGAGAAAGTAAAAACCCCTAATATCGATAAACTAAGGAATTCATCTGTCACCTTTACCAGGGCTAACTGTTCTGCTCCTCTTTGCATGCCTTCCAGGGCGTCCTTCTTTACCGGAGTTTATCCTCACCATTCAGGGGTGTATACAAATGGCGGGGATCCCTGGAACAGGTCGGAAGTGCTTAAACAATCTGAAACATTGCCGGAGTTGTTCAAACGTAACGGCTATTACACATTTGGACGGGGCAAAATTTATCACGCGAAGATGGAGGAAGGAAGGATTGAACGGAATTTTGATAACCGCCCTATCTTTGAAGGCGGTTTCGGCCCCTTTCCGGATGAAGGGCACAGGGTTTTTTCGGAAAAGGACAAATTCGTGAATTTTTGGGGGGTGCAAGCCTTCCCCGACAGCTTGTTTCCCGATGTAATTAATACCAGTGCTACAATTAATTTTTTAAATCAAAAACACGATAAACCTTTTTTTGTAACCTTGGGGCTTTGGCGGCCGCATACTCCTTTCACAGCACCCCAACGCTTTTTTGATATGTACAACTCTGAAGAAATTGAAATCCCTAAAGGGTACCTTGCCAATGATTTGGATGATGTTCCTGAATTTGCCATAAATCTGCTTGATCCTTTCGGGCGGTTTGAAGTTACCGGTGCAAATAATGTGGACCGGTGGAAACACTTTATTCATGGTTATTATGCCTGTACATCTTTTGCCGACTGGAATGTCGGACGGTTAATAGACGCTTTAAAACAAAGTGATTATGCTGAAAATACCATCATTGTTCTGTTGTCAGATAATGGATTTCATGTTGGGACAAAAAATCATTGGGAGAAAAATACCTTATGGGATGCTTCTGCCATAGTGCCGTTAATCATTCAGATACCCGGCTCTCATGCCAGGGGGACAACTGTCCAATCTCCGGTTGGACTGATTGACCTTTATCCGACGTTGGTCGATTTATGTAAACTGGAATCTCCTAAGCAAAAATTGGATGGGGTAAGTTTGCGTTACTTCCTGGAAAAGCCGGGTTATAGCCGGGATCAGCCAACATTGACAAGCCTTGGGGAAAATTTAATTTCTATTAGAAGCCAAAAATACCGCTATATCCAATATCCGGATGGGACTGCAGAGTTGTACGATACTGAAATTGACCCGTTTGAATGGAATAATTTGATTAATAAGAAAGAATTAACTCCTGTTGTGAAAGAACACCAAAAGTATATTCCATCCACTTTTATGAAAGAATTACCCGGAGGAAGAAGAAATTAAAGACAAAAGTCGAAGCGCAGCGAAGATCCCGCTTCGGCGCGGACAAAAGGCTCAAGACATTATGAAAATACATCATAAAAATTGGGAATGTTTCAGATGTAAAAAATATTAATAAGAGCTATATGAAAAATACTGTTTACCCTTTAGCAATGCTTACTGGTTTAATAAACTTGCAGGCTAATTGCTATTCCCAGGAATCAGCAGTTAAAAATCGGCCCAACATCATTTGTATCCTTGCCGATGATATGGGATTTTCAGACTTGGGATGTTATGGAGGAGAGATTCAAACTCCCAATCTGGATCGATTGGCCCAAAATGGGCTGCGGTATTCACAATTTTATAATGCAGCCAGATGTTGTCCTACCCGGGCATCTCTTTTAACAGGCCTTTACCCACATCAGGCAGGTATGGGATGGATGACCAATGCTGATTTGGGTACACCTCAGTATAAGGGTGATTTAAGTAAAAATGCAGTAACCATTGCGGAAGTGCTGAAAACATCGGGATATAGCACTTATATGACCGGGAAGTGGCATCTTAGCAGTACGCGAAAAGATGATGCCGGAATTAGTGACAATTGGCCGGCTCAACGAGGATTTGATCGTTTTTTTGGTATTGTTGGCGGGGCCGGTAATTACTTCAACCTCAATGTTTATTCAAATAATAAAAAGTACAAATCACCTGAGAATTTCTATTTTACTCATGCTATCAGTGATAGTTCGGTGATGTTTATTGACCATCATTTTCAGAAGGAGCCAACTAAGCCATTGTTTATGTACGTTGCTTATACTTCTCCGCATTGGCCATTACATGCACTTCATAAGGATATCTTGAAATATGAAGGAGTGTATGAAGAAGGTTGGGATGTACTAAGAGAAAAACGCCTGAAAAAACAGTATGAAAAAGGCCTTTGGAAAAATGAAATTAATCTTTCACCGCGCGATGAAAAAGTGCCGGCATGGATTTCTCTTTCTAATGAAGAAAAGAAAGATTTTGCCAGACGGATGGCCATTTATGCTGCACAGGTAGATGCGATGGACCAGGGCATCGGGCGTATTGTCAGCAAACTTAAGGATATTGGGCAACTTGATAATACAGTAATTTTCTTTTTGGCTGATAATGGAGCCTGCGCTGAATATATTTCAAGTGGAAATAGCAAGGATCTTGCAGGTAATTTAGCTAACACTTGGGAGAGTTACCGGATTAATTGGGCTAATGTGAGTAATACACCATTCAGGGAATATAAGCATTGGATACACGAAGGAGGCGTGCGAACTCCTCTGATCGTTCATTGGCCAAAGGGAATCGATAAATCATTAAATAACAGTTTTGTAAGGGAGTATGGTCATATAACAGATATCATGGCTACATGTTTAGATATTTCCGGGGCAAAATATCCTGAAAAATACAATGACAATCAGATTGTCCCCAAGCAGGGAACCAGTTTGTTGCCTCATTTTTCCAATCAGAAAAATGGAAGAGGTCCTGTTTTTTGGGAACACGAAGCCAATATTGGCATGCGGGATGGAAATTGGAAACTTGTTGCAAAAACTCCTGAAAACGGAACCTTTAATCCGGCTAATCTGGAGTTATACAATATACTGGAAGATCCCACAGAATTAAACAATTTGGCTGGTGTTTATCAGGTAAAACTGGATAGCATGTTTAAAGCATGGGAAGCATGGGCTCAATATGTGCAGATTTATCCTTTTGATACACGGGAATATAACGTAAGGACAAAGGCTTCTAAACAATAAATTTAATCGAGTTGGATATTGACTTCGACAATTAGAATATTTTAAATTCAAATAATGAAATACATGGCGGGAAAATGTAACATATTAAGTAATAGCAAAATAATTCTTTTTATTGTTACCCTGTCTATTTTTGAGTTCTCTTTTGCACAAAACGAAATAACATGGAAGGATGAAATAGTCCTTGATGGAACTTTCAAATATATCCGGCTGTGTAAAGTGACAAAAGGACCTGCTGCGGGCGATATTATTATGACCTATTTCAAGAACGATCACAGTGCACCTTTCGGAATGCGACGAAGCAAAGATGAAGGCCGTTCATGGAGTGATGAAACTATTTTCATGAAGAATACCGCCACTAACTATTATGTGAATCCGGGTATTTTGCAACTTGATGATGGAAGGTTAATGTTGAGTTATTGCAAGCGAGCCAATAATACATCAGGTACTATTCCAGAACAAGGACCCTGTGTAAAATTTAGCTCCGATGGTGGTTATACCTGGGGTACAGAAACTTTTATAGCTTGGGGTGGCGATTATGAACCAACTGCTATTCAGGTTCCAAATGATAAAAATGGAGATGGGAATAACGATATTTATTTATTTTGGTCTATGGCAATAGCAGATCAAAGTATGGACTTGTCAGTCTCCGATGCTGATAGCGTCAAAAGAGGTTTTGCCTGTGGTGTTGTTGCTTCATACGACAATGGATCGACCTGGAATAACTTTATGCCAACCAAACTTGGGGCACGAATAGTACACAGAAATCTTGATGAACCTTCTGACGGAACTTTTATGGGGTCAAAAGGCAATATGCCTACTCCTGTTCTTTTGCCCAATCATCGTATTGGGGTTGTTTGTGAAGCTGTTGACAAAAAAAACTCCCCTTGGTTTACTGTCTCAGATAGTAACGACTGGGATTGGGCAAACTTTCAGGGGCAGCAATGGTCTTCATATACCTATTTTGGTTATCCTCCATACGATGTCGATGACGAAAACGTTTATCCCACGGATCGGAATAAATGCTGGCGTCCTACTTATACGGATGATACCTTCGGTGGAGCGCCATATACATGCGTATTGCCAAATGGGAAAATTGCATTTTCGCAAAACACAAATCATATAGTTAAGGTCTTTGTCGGTGATGCTTATGCGAAAAATACTGTTAAACAAGCAGATCCATGGGTAGATCATAAATCATTTTATTCATGCATCATCCCTCTGAATGACCACGAAGTTATTGTTGCCGCACATGACCCTGACGACCTTTCAAAAGCATATATACGAATTGGGGAAATAATAAAAGATACCGAATCGCCCACTTCGCCTGAAAACGTTACATGGGTAAAAAATGGTACTGGTTATAAAGTTGCCTGGACACATTCTACCGATAATATTGTGGTGCATAAATATGAAATCTTTGCAAACGAAAAGCCGGTAAAAGCAGTTTTATGGGATAATTCAGCAACAATTGAAGGTTTGGATGCTAACATAAATTATACATTCTCGGTAAGAGCAATGGATTATCAGGGAAATTTTTCCGGATTGGCGACTAGTGTTAGTGATAATATTTATACAGAAACTGTTAATATATTTCCTAATCCCGCTAACAACCGGGTAGAAATAGTTATACCTTGGGAAAAGGCAAGTATATCTGTTTATAACTCTTTAGGTGAATTGAAATTACATGATTCTCAATTTTCTTCAGGTCAGTTTACTATTTCAACTTTGGGAAAGGGATTATATATCATTCAAATACAGCATAAAAGCATAACTTTGTTCAGAAAATTACTAAAACTTTAGTTAGCCTGCATTATTCATGCAGAAGATAAAAGTCGAAGCGCAGCGGAGATCCCGCTTCGGCGGGGTAAAAAGTTGAGGAGCGTAGCGATGAACCGGGCCGCAGGCGAGAACGGCGAAGCCCTCAACGAAGTTAATTAATCAGATTAAAATGGAAAAATGAAAAAAAAATATTTTGTATTACTCGTATTTATATGTTTTTCATGCCAGAACGAACCTCGGCAATTAGTACAAGAAAATCCCCTAAAGGTCAAATTTGGAGATCCATACATACTCAAGGTATCCGATGGCATGTACTACATGGTTGGAACAGGTGGCGTGAAAGATGGTTTTGAAATGTATTCTTCCGCTGATTTAAAAGAATGGAAAGACGAAGGTTGTATTTTCCAGGGGAATACCGATAGTTCCTGGTGTGTTGCTAATTTTTGGGCGCCGGAATTGTATGAATATGAGGGTAGGTATTACCTG
Source organism: Bacteroidia bacterium (assembly GCA_026391555.1). Classification (GTDB taxonomy): domain Bacteria; phylum Bacteroidota; class Bacteroidia; order Bacteroidales; family VadinHA17; genus LD21. The sequence continues at coordinate 31,272 of JAPLEB010000092.1, forward strand.
CTGTTCAGTGCCGATTGGCGCAAAAATCCGACCAACGAAATGGAGAATTTCCGCATTGGGGTTGCAGTTTCTGATTCGCCAACGGGGCCATATACAAATCTTTATAACCGCCCGATATTTGATCCCGGATATCCGGTCATTGATGGCAACCTGCTTTTTGAGGGCGGTAAAGTATTCCTGTATTATTCACGATGCTGCTATAAACATCCGGTAGAAAGTGAATTGGCTGTTTGGGCACGAGAAAAAGGTTTATTCGATGAAATTGAAGAAAGTTGGGTGTACGGGGTTGAGATGAAAACCGATTTCTCAGGAGTTATTGGAGAACCGCTTCTGTTATTGCGCCCTCCTGTTTTGTTGAATGATAAACAGGCAGGGTGGGAGAGTCGTTCGGTAACTTCAAACGAAGTCAACCGCCGCTGGACTGAAGGTTCATACATTTTCAAAAGAAATGATCTTTATTACATGATGTATTCTGCCAACTATTTTGGAGGACAAAATTATGCCGTTGGTTATGCTACGTCAAAGATGCCTCTTGGTCCCTTTAAAAAGGCGGATAATAATCCGGTACTACAAAAAAATACCGAACAAGGCGGTATAGTAACCGGCACAGGGCATAATTCTGCAACTATTTCTCCTGATGGTAAAGAAATGCTTTGTGTTTATCATGGACGAACATCTAAAACCGGTGACAATCGGGTAGTATTCATCGACCACATGGAATTGATGGATGATGGAACACTGGTTGTTCACGGGCCAACAACAAAAGATCAATAAATTATTCGAAAGCCACTGATAATCAACATAATCATAAAACTGAAAAATATTATAATACTATTTCAGAATAAAAGTATATTTAATTGTGCCCTTCTGAACAGCGGGAGCATCTGATTTAACTTCAAAACTGGCCTTCATGGCCGCATCTTTAGCGACCTTCAGCAAATATTCATCATAAGTGGTTGATCCTTTGAAACCGGTAACAGCCCGGATAACTTTCCCCCATTTGTCGACACTTACCTCAACAACAACTATTCCTTCTCCCTGATAGTCATATTCAGGAAGCGGAAGCTCCAGAACACCACGACCCTGAAGATCATATGAAATGCCCTTGTCGCCAAGACCACTTCCTTCTCCACGCACCTTCGAATCAACCGATCCGGATGTTACACCCTGGTTTCCCGGTCCACCTGCAACACCTTCTCCGGCAGAATTAGTACCTGCGTTTTTTGAATTTGCCAGAGCATTTTTTGTCCGGTTCATAATATCTGCCTGCCGCTGCTGCTCCGCTTCAATTCTTTTCCTTTCAATCTCCTTCTGTTCTTTCAGGATTTTTTCAGTCTCAAGTTGCTCTTGAATCTTTTTGTCGGCTTCAATCTTCTCAAGTTTTTTCTTTTCGGCTTCCGGGTCAACTTTTTTAACTTCGGGTGCTTCTTCTGTATTTTGAGTCAGAAGAGGATCTTCGTCAGTTTTAATTACTGCATCTGAAGGAAGGGGAGGCGAGGTCTCTTCCTGAATTGCAGGTGGAGAAGGTTCGATCATGCCCAGACCTGTTTCATCGGTTCCGAAATTAACCAGTATCCCTTCTTCCTTTTCCAGAGGCGGGGGTACTGAGAAACCAACAAAAACGAGCAATACCAACAAAACCAGGTGGATTATTGTAGTGCCAACTATCCCCTTCCCTTTTTCGGAAGGGAATTTGTGAAGATCATTATTTAGGTGAGGTTGCAATTATCAATTTATAATTATTTGATTGAGCAATATTCAAAACCTTAACAACACTTTCAAAAGGGACACTTTTGTCAGCATGGAGCGAAATATAAGTGTCAGGTTTATCTCCCAGTTTCTGTTTCAGAATTGACTCAAGGTCATCTATGTTGACCGGCTGCATTTCCACAAAATAGTTAAGATCGCTTGTTATGGAGACAGTAGTCAGTGGTTTAGCCGATGTTATGTTGCTCCCTTTTGGCAGAAGCAGTTTCAGAGCATTCGGATGAACGAGTGTTGATGTTAACATAAAGAAAATAAGCAAATTGAAAACAACGTCGGTCATCCCTACCGAACTGAAATTTATACTTATCTTGTTTCTTTGAGAAATTGCCATTTTAACGTTCAGTTTTTACCGGTTCATTTAAAATATCCATAAATTCCGTTAGAGTTGCTTCAAGATTAAATACAACTTTTTCAACCTTTACCACCAATGTATTATAGGCAAAATAGCCGATTATTCCAACTATAAGTCCGGCGACAGTAGTGATAAGTGCAGTATAAATTCCGTCGGAAAGCAGAGAGACTTCAATATTATTTCCTGCCTGCGACATAGCATAGAATGACTGTACCATCCCGATTACCGTTCCAAGGAATCCAAGCATGGGTTCTGCACCTGTTATGGTCGCGAGTGTAGGGAATCCTTTCTCGAGTTTCGATATTTCAAGCTTCCCAACGTTTTCAATTGCTGTACTGATATCCTGTAAAGGCCGGCCTAATCTACTGATTCCCTTTTCAATCATTCGTGCTGAGGGGCTATCGGTCGATTTGCACAATGCCAGGGCTGCATCTATTTTACTATCATGGATATAATCTTTTATCCTGTTCATAAAGTTCAAATCTTCTTTAGTAGCTTTCCTGATAACATAATATCTTTAAATAAAGATATAGGCTGCAAAAAATGATAAAAGTATAATAGGTATCATTACCCATCCTCCTTTAATAGCAAGGTCAAGAAGTGTCAGTTTCATCTCGCCTGCTTTTTCAACAGGAACAGAACCACCCTGTAAAATGAGCTGTATAAATGCCATATTCTTCTATTTATTAGTTAATTTCTGAATGTTACAATTAGCAATCAATTAATGATTAATTAACGTGCGAAGTTATTAAAAAACGTAATGATACCCAGTTCTATTATGCCGGGTTAATAACAATGGTAAAAAATTTATTAACTATGAGTATTATTAAAAATCCTGAATTATAGCAAAATTATTTTTCCTTTATCGTTGTTTCATTCTCCTTCTTCATATCAGCTTTGACTTTTTTCCTGAATAAATCAGAAAATTTGTTAAAATCCTGTTTGAAGAGAATCCCGATACCCTGAGTGTAGGGATCAAGCTTCCCAGTATATGGATTGTTATACCTGTTAAAGACTTTGAACTTTATCTTCTCTGTGATTTTATATTCAACATCAAAGTCTCCGGTAATTTGATTAGAATTATTGAGAGTATTACCAGCCCCCCTTACATCAATATTACTATTTATTACTACCTTATCATTCAGCAACTGAGTGGAAAAATCAACCTGAACCTCCTGTGGATTAATATCTTTATTTCCACTTCCCGGCCGGTAACCAAATCCGATGTCAAAATCGTTACTGATCTGTGATAACATGTTACTAAGCTGGGTAAAAAGCATTTCAGTAGTTGTAACCGCCATTGCTGAAGTTCCGGTTGTGGTTGTTGAGTTTGATGACGGACCCAATGATATAAAACTTTTCATTATCAGCAGGGAAAAAAACTGCCGGTTTAATTCCTCCTCTGTTGAAATAGCATTTCGCAGGTATGCCTTGGTCTCTTCATCGGCATATGGCAGATAAATATTGAAACCGACTATCGGATTGAACAGCTTCCCGGTCAGACTAAGCTGGCACTCTAC